>NZ_CBCPLW010000005.1:0-234110 GCF_965119515.1 Aeromonas sp. Marseille-Q7275 | reverse complement strand
CTTTTTACATTTTAGATGTGCCGAAAAACAAAGCCTATCAAAATGGGGTGGGAGGGGAAGTTGTGGGCGTTGGAGGGCAACCCCCCTTTCTGTGGGGACCGGCCGAAATTGGTGTGCGGTGGAACAGCAAAGGGGGGGGGAGCCCCGCCGTTATGCTGCTGGTCGCACCCGACGGTTTCACTGTACTAGTCGAACGGAAAAATCAGAGGTGAAGTTATTTGATATCTTGATTTTTATTGTTTTGAGTCATTTTTACTAATTCAGCTTTGCGCTCTAAATCGATTCTGGTTTCATAAAGGTGAGTTAGCAACGACTCTAAAAGGTCAATTGATAAACTAAGTGTTTGTTTATCAGTTGCAATTAAACGATGTGCCGCATCATCACCAATGAATTTCAACCCATTCAAACCATCGATAATACCGTTTGGTATATTAGGTGAGTCTCTTAGCTTATTGATTTTGTTCTGTAGGCCCCAAGCAGCATTATCATCAATACCTTCAAATACACAAATGCCTTCTAGTAATGCTCTTACACCCATCGCAGTAACTATCTCAAGTCCTTGTTGAAAGGCTGTGACAATTTCTTTATATGAATCATTCAATTTCTTATCTACATGGTGGAATCGCTTTGCTTCTCGTTCGTCAACATTATTTCTTTTGGGGTGGTAGTTATATGAGTATATGGGGTCACCGTTGTGATCATACATTCCAGCACATGTCCACTTTTCTTGCAAAGTAGCTGAATCACAGCCGCGGCATACAACGAAAAAGTATTCTGTATCTTCGGTATAGCCCAGAAACATATGCCCACGGTCTTCAATTACTTCTTGATAGGACTTTTCATGAGTAGACTTAATTTCATGGTTGGTTTCACCTTTACAGGTATTGCAGAAGATTCTAATTATATTTCCCATGTTATCCCCATGATTTATAAAAATTATGCGTCATTTGCTGTTTATGTTCAGGCCCATAGGTTCGAATAGCCCAGCGTAACCGAACGTCTGTAGTCTTCCTGTGACACCTCAGTAATTCACCATAAATCCCTGCTTTCTACCACCCCTTTACCATAGGGCATATCTGAATCTCTCAGGAATGCCTCATGTCTACCTCTTCCACCCTAAAACTCGCGCTAGAGCTGGCGGCCAAGGTCACCGGCCGCGAGGACTTGGCCGCCTTGGCGGGTGAGGTGCAGGAGCTGGGCCCCATCTCAGACGAGACGGCCGCCGAGACCGAGCGGCTGGCGCAGACGCTGGAAACCCTGGGCCAGCAGCAGGAACTGATTGCGCAGTTCAACCAATCCGCCGAGGCCCTGACTCAGCTTGAGCAGGCCAGCGTGCTGTCCCGTGACAAGCTGGCACAACTACGGGCCGAGCAGCAGACCAGTGCTGGTCAGGCCCGCGTGCTGACCGACCAGGAACGCTTGCTGGCCTCCGAGGTCAAGCAGCTGGAGCGCCAGCTGATTTCCCAATCCGCCGCTCATACCCGCCTTCATGCCGGTCTCACCCAGGCCGGGCTCGACACCCGCAACCTCGCCCAGGAGCAAGCCAGGCTGCAGCGTGAGCTGCGCGAGAGTGCGACCCAGACCGAGCGGCTGGGCCGCTCTCTGCAGCAGGGTGGTCAGCAGGCGGGTGGCTTCCATGGTGCCATCGGTAGCCTGACCGGCCGCCTGGTGGCCATGGCAGGTACCTGGTTCGGCATCCAGACGCTCACCTCCCAGCTCGTGGCTATGTTCCAAACCGGCGACCAGGCCGAGCGCCTCGATGTGCAGCTCAAGGCGGTGATGGGTTCGATTGCGGGTGGGGCCGAGGCGAGCGCCTGGATCCAGGACTTTGCCAAGAACACCCCGCTGCAGCTAGATGAGGTGACTCAGGTGTTCGTGCGCCTCAAGGCGTTCGGCATCGACCCCATGAATGGCGCCATGCAGGGCATCGTCGATCAGGCCTACAAGCTGGGCGGCGGCTTTGAAGAGGTGCAAGGCATCTCGTTGGCGCTCGGTCAGGCGTGGGCCAAGCAGAAGCTGCAGGGGGAGGAGATCCTGCAGCTGATCGAGCGCGGGGTGCCGGTCTGGCAATTGCTGGAGCAGGTCACCGGCAAGAACACCGCCGAGCTGCAGAAGCTCTCGGAAGCCGGCAAGCTCGGCCGGGACACCATCGCCGCGCTGATGAACGAGATCGCGGCCCAATCGTCAGGGGCTGCCGCCAACAACATGGGTCTGCTCTCCGGGCTCATCTCCAACGCCCAGGACAACCTGGCCAAGTTCTACCGCCTGGTGGCCGAGAACGGGGCGCTGAGCTGGCTCAAGAACCAGCTGGCCAACCTCAACGCCGAGTTTGCGGCGATGGCCAACGATGGCCGCCTGCAGGCCTGGGCCAAGCGCATCTCTGACGGCGTCGTCTCACTCGGTGAAACCCTCAAGTCCTTTATCCAGACCGTCTATGAGTGGCGCGATGCCCTGCAGGTGATGGCTCAGGCCTGGTTTGGCCTGAAAATCGCGGGCTGGATTGCCGACCTGCGCGGCCTCTATGGCCAGTTTATTGCGCTGCCTGCCGCCACGGCGACCGCCGCCGGCGGCATGACCACCGCAGGTACGGCAGCGGCGGCGGCCTCGATAGGTGTCAGGGCGCTGGGGGCGGCGGTTCAGGCGCTGCTGGCCGCCATGACGGTGGAGGCGGTGAGCCAGATCATCCGCATGGCCGGTGCCCTCAAGGAGTGGATGCAGGCCGAGCTGGCCCTGCGAGAGTCGCAGCGCCTGCGCTCCGAAGCCCAGGCCCAGCTCAATGGCCAGTTGGCTGCGCTCTCGGCAGAGCTCGGGATAGCCATCACCAGTGTGGCCGATATGGATCGCGTCATTGCCGAGGGCAAGGTGCATTACGACGAGGCGACCGGCAGCTATCGGCGCGGGGCCGCCGCCGTCAAAGAATTGGGCACGGAGGCCAAGCAAGCTCGCGATTACTTAAGCGAAATCAACGCCGTGGCCAAGCAGACCGCCGCAGATGGCCCGGCCGCGCTTGCCAAGGCTTTCGACGAGCTGGGGCTCGACTTCGAGCGGGCCAATGGCCGTATCGGGGCAGGCTTTCAGAAGACCCTGGGCGCCCTGGATGTGCTGGTGCAACACACCGGCGCCAGTGCCGCCGCCATCGAGGAGGCGTTGGCCAGCGCCTACAACAGCGCAAAAACCAAGGCCGAGATCGATGCGGTGATCGAACGCCAGAAGCAACTGGCCGCTCAGGGCAAGCTCACTGGGGATGCACTGGCCAGATCCATGTCTGTCGCCGCCGACGCCATGAACAAGGTGAAGGGCGGCAGCGGGGAGGCCAAACAGGCGGTGGCCGCCATCGGTGATGGCTTTGATGAAGCCGCCGCGCGGGCCAAGGGCGCAACGGATGCCATGCGCCAGGGCTTGCGCGGCGTGCAGGATGAGGCCGAGCAGACCGGCAGTGCCGTGGCCTCGGCAGGGGGCAGCGCGGGCAGTGGCCGGGGAGAGGTTACCCGCACGGCCGATGCCGGCTCCTTCTTCTACAAGACGGTGGATATCAACGGCCTGCGCGGCAACGCCGATGCCCTGGCCAACACCCTCGCCGGGGTGGAGGAGGAGCTGGCCCGCTACAGCCAGAAGGTCAAAGACATTCCGGCCTATAGCGAGTGGGCGAAGTTCTACGGCGAGAAGTTCCAGAAGGAGATGGAGGCGATGCGCACCAAGCTCCAGCAGGAGCTGAGCAAGGCCCAGGCCAAGGAGGCAGACAAAGCAGCCCCCGAGCCGAGTCAGTCGATCGCCAATGCCAACCAGCCAAGCCAAGGCCAGCCCCAGCTGATCATCATCGAGCTGCGCGCCCCAAATGGGGACAGGGCGCGAGTCCAGGCCGATGAAGCCAATGCCCAGGCCTTTATCAGCCTTCTTACACAGCAGGGATTGCGCCAATGAACGTGACCTTAAACAGCGTGCTGTTACCCGATGATCTGGTCTGGCGCGACGAATTCGACTGGGCGCCGGTCGAGCAGGTGGTGACCCCCACCCTGAGCGGGGCGCTGCTGGTAGAAGAAACGGCCAAGCCGTCAGGCCGTCCCATCACCCTGGTGGGTCATTGCCCCCGCGCCACCGTGCAGATCCTCAAGGCGCTGGAGGCCGTGCCGAGCCAGCTGCTGACCTTGACCCTGCTCGACGGCGTGGCGCGGACCGTTTTCTGGCGCCGCCCCGGCGTGGTAGTGACGGCCCTGATCGAGATGGCCGACCCCGAAGCGGGCGAGCCCTATGCCCTGACCCTTAACCTGACCGAGGTAACTGCATGACAACCGGGATTTTATCAGGCGACATCAAACTGATGGCCAGCCAGCGGCTGACTGACACGCCCGATGGTGGTGGCAGGGTTACCGGTCACGAGATCGTGAGCGGGGAACATAACAGCGTCTTTCCCGACATTTCCGATCTGGATCGCGCCTATGGCGTGGTCAACCTGCGCAAGGTGTTTCTGGCGGTGCAGACCGACGACACAGCCACCTACTATGGCGCCAATGCCACCGTGCTGTTGCCGCCGGCCGATCCCAATGTCGGCCTGTGCCTGATGAGCAGCAAGGATCACCACGACACTCGCACCGAGGCCCGCGACCTGCTGGAGCGCTATCTGGCGCGGGGGCCAAAGTGGCGCGGATTCCTCTACGACACCCAGTTGCAGGGCCAGCGGGCGATCCGCTTCTTCCAGCGGGTCGAGGTGCGCCTGCCGGAGATCGGCGAGACCCTGGTACTGGTCGGCAACGAGGGCAAGGTGGGGGAGTTCGAGCAGTACGTCAGGGTGCTGGACGTAGGCCAGCAGTTGGCCAAGTTCCAGATCCCAGGGGTGCCGGAGTTCACCCGCAACGTGGTGACCTGCACCCTGGCCGATCCCCTGCGCTACACCTTCGAGGGGGAGCAGCCCACCCCCTATGACGTGGTGACCAACCCCAAGACCGCCCTGCGCGAGACGGTGGTGGCCGATGCGGCCAACTACTTCGCCACCACCAAGCTGGCCGAGGATGCCCACTTTGGCGCGCTCCAGGTGAAGGCCAAAACCATCTTTACCCAGCTGGTGCCGGCGGCCCGCTCTGAAACCCCGGCCGTGGATCTGACCGCTGCCGGCGAGCTGGCCAGCCTGGTGGATTCGGGCAAGGGGCAGGTGTCGTTCAGTACCGTGGCCAGCATCGCCCCCAGCCGGGGCCTGTTCCTCGGCACGGGCGCGCTACCCGGCACGGTGAGTATCACCATAGGCGCGGCGCTGATCACCGACCGGGGCGGCTCCCTGGTGGTGGGTGGGTCCGTGATAGGCGCCATCGACTACGGCCGGGGGCAGTGTGAGTTCAACGCCCAGTGCCCGAACTACGGCACCCAGAGCAAAACCGTCAGCTTCTGGCCGGCGGCCCGCCCGGCCCGCATCGCCGATACCGCCAGCATCGAGATCAAGGCCAACAACCGGGGCTATGCGTTCACCATCACCCTGCACCCGACCCCCGCGCCAGGCAGCTTGACCGTCAGCTTTATGGCGCAAGGCAAATGGTACGACTTGAAGGACAACGGCAAGGGCGAACTGCTGGGGCAAGACAGCGCCTATGGGACTGGTCTGCTGAACTTCGCCACCGGCTCGGTGCTGTTGACCCTGGGCGCCTTGCCGGACGTGGACACCAGCATCATGTTCAGCTGGGCCACCCCGGTGAGCTACACCAACCGGTCAGGCCAGCCGATCAGCATCGGCAAGAGTGCCTGGCAGCTGCCCCACACCGGCATCACGCCCAAGAGCCTGGTCCTGACCTGGGGGGTGGGCAAGACCGCCAACGACTCGGTGGGGGATGGCAAGATCCGGGGCGACATTACCGGCATCATCAACTATGCCGAGGGCATCATCGATCTGGAGCACATCACCCTGCCCGCCCTGGGCCAGGAGTACGTGGCCCAGTATCAGTACGGTAAGCCGGTGACCGAGCATCACGTCGAGCCGGGCCGCCTGAGTACGCCCGGCATGGTGGGGCACCTCTCCATCACGCTGGACGGCTTGGACGGCGGAGGAGCCCACAACCTCACCCCCGGCAGTCTGCGGGTGAAGTTCAACGCGCTCTATCACGCCTTTGATGTGGACGATCAGGAGCTGGTGATCCAGACCCGTGACCCCATCATCACCTTGCAGGATGACGGGCTGGGCAAGTTGCGCGATGCCAGCGGCAATGAGCTGGGGGCCATCGACTACGCCGCCGGCACCCTGCATTTCATGCCGGACGGCAGCGCCCCCTTGCCCAAGCCGACCTATGCCTGGGTCACCGTGGGCACCCGCTGGGAGGGCAACCAACAGCTCGCGGTGCAGCGCTGGACCATGACCGGGATCCAGTACCACAACACCGCCTACACCTTCCCCGATGGTCAGCAGGGGTGGGTGGATGTGACCTACCGCAACAACAACTCGGCCCAGGCGCAAAACGCCACCCTGACCGCCCAGGCGCTGCGCATCGACGTGACCCCCGGCTTTGCCGAGGCGATCCTGGAGGGCTCGCTGCGCTTCACCCTGGGGGGCAGCACCTACGTTGACCGCCAAGGCCTTATCTACCGCAACCCCGACCCGGAGACCGGCGCCGGCATTCAGGCGGGCACCATCGACTACTCCAACGGGGTGGCGGTGCTGGCCGACTGGTCGGCGGGGCAGACCGCCCAGCCGCAGCTGCACTCCCTGGCCACCTCGTTCAGCGCCCAGTCGGTGGATGCGGTGACGTTCAGGACGCCGGGCGCCCCGTTGGCCCCCGGCAGCCTCTACATCAGCGCCAACACCGCCAGCGGCCGCCGCATCGAGGCCACGGCCGACGGCGACGGCTACTTTACCACCCTCGACATGGACGGGCGGGTGGACTACCAGACCGGCATCGTCTCGGTGCGCTTTGGCCGCAAGGTCACGGCCGCCGGCAACGAGGCCCAACCCTGGTACGACGCCGAGCAGGTGGGGGAGGATGGCAAGATCTGGCGCCCTGTCAGCGTGGTGGCCGACACCATCCGCTTTAGTTGCGTGGTGTTCAGCTACCTGCCGCTGGATGCGGATCTCATCGGGCTGGATCCGGTGCGGCTGCCGTCTGACGGGCGGGTGCCGTTCATCCGCAAGGGCAACATCGTGGTGGTGCATAGCACCCAGCGCAGCGCCTTCCCGATGGGGGTCACTGCGGGGCAGCAGCTCAACACCACCCGCCAGCGGCTGGCGTATGCCCATGTGGAGGACAAGAACGGCAAGCAACTCGCCCCGGCGCTCTACAGCGTCAACCTGGACAGCGGGATCGTCACCTTGGCCAGCCCGCTGAACCTGACCGGTTACGTGGAGCCCTTGGTGGCGGTGCATCGCATCGAGGACATGAGCCTGGTCTCTGACGTGGAGATCTCGGGCCGCCTGGTGCTGGCGCGGCCGCTGTCTCATGAGTACGACGCCGCCGACACCCTGGTATCGAGCGCGCTGATCATGGGGGATCTGTGGGCGCGCTATACCGGGTTGTTCGATCAGAGGGTCTGGACCAACACCTGGTCTGATTTCCTCATCGGCGACCCCTGCACGGCGCAGTACAACGACACCGCTTACCCGCTGCTGGTGACCAACCGGGCCACCCTGCAAGAGCGCTGGGCCATCATCTTCCAGTCCAGCACCAGCTTTGTGCTGGTCGGGGAGCATGTGGGCCAGATTGCGGTGGGGGACATCAACAGCGACTTTGCGCCGCTCAACCCCAACAGCAACCAGCCCTACTTCTTCATCGACAAACGAGGCTGGGGGGCGGGCTGGTCCTCGGGCAACGTGCTGCGCTTCACCACTCAGGCGGCCAGTTACCCGGTATGGGCGATCCGGACCATCTTGCAGTCGGTGGCAGTGATGGAGTCGGACAGGTTCGAGCTGCAACTGCGCGGCAACGTCAACCGCTGATAGGTAGCAGTGCAGGAAAGTTACAGCGCAGAGGGCCTGCACCCCGTTGACGCGCCAGCCACTTAACCGGGTGGGGCAGATTGCCCCACCCAAACCGATCAGGAGAACACCATGACTTTTCCGGTGAAATGGTACGCGAGTCAGATGCAGGGGGCGCCGAGCCTGGGGGATACCACTGCCGGCGCGCTGACGGCGCTGCTCAAGGCGGTGCTGGTGACCGGCTTTGGCAACCTGACCATCAACGCCCTGGTGTGGGATGCGACCGAGGGCGCCGCCAAGGCCACCTTCTCGGGGGGCCATGCCTATCTGCCAGACTCGGTGATCGAGGTGACCGGCGTCAGCCCAGGCGGCTATAACGGCGAGCACCGCATCAAGAAGGTGAGCAGTACCGAGGTCTGGTTCGAGCTGGACGCCGGCAACCCCGGCATGGCTGGCAGCGGCGCGGCCATGACCATGAAGGTGGCCCCGCTCGGCTGGACCCTGACCCACGAGAGTGGGGACGGCATGGTGGCCATCTACCGGCCGACCAACGTCAGCGAGTCGGGAAACGTGAGCCTTCGCATCGACAACACGGCGTTTTCCGGTTGGACAGGGGCCACCATGATGGCTTGCCTGGCCAAAGTGGCCCTGGTTGAGGATGTAGTGGACATCAACACCTACACCCTGATCCAAGAGCATCGCTGGCCAGCGACCGGCCGTTATAGCGACAAGCGCTGGGACCTCATCGGCGATAGCCAGCTGTTCTACTTCCTGCCGGCCTATGCCGCAGCAAACTATCAGTCGCTGTTTGCCTTTGGCTATATCAAGTCGGTGCGGCCAGGGGATCGTTACCACGCTGTGTTAATGCACTATGGCGTGGTCTCTGCCGACGATACAAACCGCCGGTGGAACATTGGCGCCGGGGGCAGTTTTACCAACTACGGCACCCAAGCGTTGGCTTTCGACGACACCAGCTACCGTGCCCTGGCCCGCCCCTACAGCCAACTATTTGGTACTGCGACATGGTGGTTAAAGGGGGTCTTTGCCCGCTTTGGCACTGGGCTGAATGTGCCTAATGCGCCAGATAACGCTTTTTATATGAGCACCGACCCCATCATGCTCATGGAGGGCGGCAACCAACTGCGTGGTTACCTGCCGGGGCTCATCTGCCCCTTTGCCACTATCCCCTCTTGGTATCGAAAAAACTTTTCCAACATGCCCGCGCTCCCCAACAAAATCGTGCGTTTTATCGGGGCAACTTTCACCGAATCCACCGTGAACGGTGGACCCACCATGGCGGGCTTCGATCTGACCGGCCCCTGGAGGTAAGTCATGGCGACAGACCAAGCACTGAGGGATCTTATTCTGGCCAGCGCCCCGGTGGGTTACTACCCACTGGATACCCTCGCCAGTCTGGGCAATGACATATCCCCCTACGCCAACCATGGCAGCCAGAGTGGCACTTTCCGGCAGGCGGCTGCCGTCGTGGCCGGCATGGATATTTTGATGACCCAGGGCATCAGCTCGCCCCTCGTGGCCATCCCGGATCGGACCGAGTACAAGGGCCGTACCTTCACCCTGGAATGCATCATCAGCCATAGCGAGAATGCCAACCTGGTGATCGCCGAACGGGGCGGCGACAACAAGAACTGGTCGTTGCAGAGCATAGGGTTGGCGGATGGTGCTACACCCCCCTCATACCAGTTCATTCTTGGCGACCAAGCAATTGCCCCAAGCAATGGCCGAGCGGGTCCGAGCATGATGGGGCATATGATTTTCACCAGCGCCTTGGGCTTCACCAAGATCTATTTGAACGGTGTGCCGCTCAAGGAGTGGACCGTCGCCACCGGCAACGGCACACAAGCTAACCAGGGCACTCTGCCCATTCACCTGTTTTCCCGTGGGGGCAGCTACAACACATCGGCTGGGCTGGCTCATGTGGCGTTCTACAACCGTGAGTTGACGCTGGCCGAACGGCAGGCCAGGGCGGCCATGTTCGATAAGCCTTTTGAAATGAAGCCGCATCGACTTACCGCCACCCCTGCCAATCAGGAGCCCCGTAGCCAGTTCCAGCCGCAGGATGTGGCCTGGCGTGGTAGTCCCGGCTTTATCTACGCTGGCCCTGTGCTGGCTCAGGAGTTGATCCAGTTCCCGATGATCAAGGGGCGGGACTATTTCTGGCTGCGGGATGGGGTGCGCAATGTGGAGCAGGGCTACATCGAGAGCACGGTGACCATCGACGGCGAGGGGGTGGCCCGGCGGGTGCTCTGCTTCACCCAGTCCGGCGAGCTGGTAGCCGAGACCACGAGCCGCGCCAGCGATGGCAAGTACCGCTTCGATCTGCTGTGGCTGAACCGCCGTTACATGCTGGTCGCCCAGGACGATCCGGCGTTCGGCCCCGCCGATTACAACGCGGTGGCCGCCGACTTCCAGCTGCCCAAACCCTATGCCCCCGGCGAGGGGGTCGGCCTGACAGGAGCATGACATGCTGACATTTTCGGACCCCTTGCGCACCAGTCGCGTCCAGCTGTTGGCCACGGCCATCGACGCCGGCAACACCGGCCCGGCGACCCTCAAGATCTACGTTGGCCCCCGGCCTGCCCCAGGTGCTGCCATCACCGGCCCGTTGCTGGCGACCCTCCAGTTTGCCCACCCCTGCGCCCAGACCGTCACCGGGGGCATGCTGACGCTCAAACCCCTGGCCGAGCAGCTGGTTACCGGCAACGGGATCCCGAGCTGGGGGCGCATCAGCGACCGGGACGGCAGCTTTGTGGCGGATCTCGACGTGGGCCCGCCCGGCAGCGGCGCCGACATAGAGATCCCCGCCGATGAGTTGTTTACCGGTGCCATGCTGCGCATCAACAGCGCCACCATCACCGAGCCCTAATCCACCCCTGACCCACCGAGGCAAGCATGGCCAGAACCGATCCCGCCCTGGAGCTGCGCAAGGCCCGCCAGAACACCGGCGCGATGGAGCTGAACCCCAGCGCCATCCAGCGTTATGCGGCGGTGCTGCGCGGCACCAGCCTGCCGCCGGTGCTCGCCAGCTCGCCGGGGTTGGTGCTGCCTGCGGCGCTGCACCCGGTGTTGGCCAACCCGCAGGCCGAGGTGGTGGTGGGGCTCATCCACCAGGGCAGCCTTGCCAGCACCCCGGCGGCGCCGGTTGCCGACCTGGTGGCGACCGTCCTGATCGAGTGCGCCTGGTCCAGTACCGCTCAGCCGGTGAGCCATCACCTGCAAGCGGCCTATGACATCAACGTATTTCGGGGGCCGAGCCACACCAGCCAGGACGACTGGCAGCGCGCCGCCCTGCTCACCGAGGCCGTGGCCAGTGACTGGCAGACGCCCGCCGTGATGGCGGTGACGAGGGGGAACGACTGGCAGGAGGGGGCCGCGCTGACCGATGGGGTCACCGAGCACAGCGGCATCATGCCCAAGCGCTACCAGGTGCATCAGGGCCGCTTTGACGAGGGGCAGCCCCTCGGTGCCCAGGCTGGCCACTCGTTCGACAGCCTGCCCCCTGGCCATGCCGTGGTGGGCACCCTCTGGGTGGAGGCGGCCAAGGCCGACAGCTGGCACCTGTCGGGCTACCGCTACCCGCCGAGGCTGGACCGGGCATGGCAGGCCGACACCTGGCAGCAAGGCGCCCCGCTGGGCCAGGTGCTGGAAAGCGACTGGCAGCTCGGTGACCCGCTTCACAAGGGCTGGCGGGATGGCTGGGATGAGGCAATCCAACCACCGCCCGGCACCAGCCCCTACCCCGAGAAGCCGGTGGAGCCCGCCAAGCCGGAACGGCGCAAGCTCCAGCTGGCCTTTAACCGCCTGCGCGGTGACGCCAGCCTTGAGTTCGTTTGGTACGGGCAAGACGCCCAGATCGTGATTCCGACCCGGAGGGTTTACCTGGTGAGTAACACAGCAAGCATTGTACGGGTGCGCGATGGCCTCGACATTCCGGCCACCTCGTTAAGCATCGAGCTCGATACCGACTCCTGGGCCTGGCAGTTCAGTGCCCAGATCCCGCGCATCGCGGCCGCCGCCCTGACCGATGAGGAGGAGGTGAGCATCCACATCAATGGCCAGCAGTGGGAGTGCGTCTGCGATGGCTGGCAGTCGAGCCAGAGCTTTGCCCGCGAATCCGCCACCCTGTCAGGCCGCTCTCGCGCCGCCTACCTGTCGCCGACCCATGTCTTGCCACACGCGGTGAGCGAGAGTGCGGCGGCCACCATGGCCCAGCTGGCTGCGGCTCTACTGCCGTTTGGCTGGACACTGGACTGGCAGGCGCCGGATTGGCTGGTACCGGCCGGGTTTTTCAGCCTGGACAGCCAGACCCCGATTGAGGCGATCAAGTATCTGGCCGAGGCGGCAGGGGGCTTTGTGCTGCCGCACCAGCGCAGTCAGCACCTGGTCATCAAGCCGCGTTATCCGACCGTGCCCTGGCAGCTCGATACCGCCCTGGCCGATGTGGCCATCCCTCGGGCCATCATCACGACGCTGGGCAGCGACTTCCAACCGGGGCAGGCAGCCAACGGGATATGGGTCAGTGGTGGCCATCAGGGCATCAGTGCGCGGGTGCTGCGTCAGGGTACGGCGGGCGAGCGGCAGGCACCGACCATCACCCACCCGCTGGTGTGCGATGTGCTGGCGGCCCGTGCTCAAGGCGTGGTGGCCCTGGCCAAGACCCTGCCGAGGCGCACCCAGACCATCGAGCTGCCACTGTCGGCAGATGCGGGTCTCATCCTGCCGGGGGCACTGCTCGCGGTGGATGGCTGGAAGGGCTATAACCGGGGCGTCAGGGTCTCTGCTGCGCTGCAGAACAGGGCCATGACGGTACGCCAGCAACTGAGCGTGGAGCGTTTTGTATGAACCTGTTTAAGCGATTCATGGAGCTGGTGCCCGGCGCCGATCCATTGCTGGTCGGTACCGTCACGGCAACGAACGGCACTAGCACCACGTTGGAGGCGCTGGGTGGTGGCGTGGTGGTGGTGCGAGGGGGAGGGTGGCCATCGGCCAGAAGGCATTTTACCGGCCGGTGCTATCATAGGGCCCGCCCCTGATTTACCAACCTATGAAATCGAGGTTTAACCCTCTGTTAAACGTCTATCAAACTCGGTGATTCTGAATCCGCCAAGTTTGATAAATGTGACCTGAGCTCTGTTTGTCGTTTTACCCGGAATGGTTTTTCATTTTTCGCGGCGGGCTACACCTCGACCCCGGGCTTCGTGGCAGCGGTGAACCCGGATGTCGTCATCCACAGCGCCGGCGACAGGAACCAGTGGCAGTTTCCCCGCCCCGAGGTGGTGGCGAGATACGAGGGGGCCCGCCAATGGGTGACGGGGCAGGATGGTGCCATCCTGATCGAGGCGGGGGAGGCCGGGCTCGAGATCCGGGCCGAGCGCGAGCAGGGCCCCTGGTACAGGCGCAATGGCCACTGGTGGCGGCCCAGGCTATGGCGCCAGGGAGCCCATGTTTCCCTGTACAGGGAGGAAAAGAAGCCGGAAAGAGGCTAGGCGTGGGTGGACATCCGGGCTCTGGCCTTGGGAGTCAGCCGTCATTTCTCTTTGGGATGGGGCAACGCCCGATGGATGCCCAAGCGTTGGCCAGGGCAATAATCCGTCATTTCCCGTTAAGTAAGAGGGAGGGAGATGGCCAGGCGATGGCAACGCTTGGTGTAATCCTGCGCTTTGGCTAGAATACCCCGTCATTTCCCTTATTAACGGCTATTCATGCAACAAGAAACCTCACAAGAGAGCTGGCCCGTCTTCAAGCGCCTGCTCGGTTATGTCCGGGATCGCAAACTGGGGCTGGTGGGCGGCATCATCGGCATGCTGGGTTATGCGGCCGTGGATACCACCTTCGTCTACTCCATCAAGCCGCTCATCGATCAGGGCCTCAACGGCAACGACAGCAGCGTGCTCAAGTGGATGCCCTTCTTCGTGCTCGGCATCGTCGCCCTGCGCGGTTGCGCCGCCTTCCTCTCCAACTACTGCATGGCCTGGGTCGGCAACCATGTGGTGATGCGGCTGCAGCAGCAGGTGTTCAGCCACCTGATGGCCATGCCCATGAGCTTCTTCGACCGCCAGAATACCGGCAACCTGCTCTCCAAGGTGACCTATGACGCCGGTCAGGTGTCGTCCGCCGCGAGCTCCACCCTGGTCTCCCTGGTGCGGGAAGGGGCCACCGTCATCGGCCTGCTCGGCCTGATGTTCTGGCACTCCTGGCAGCTGTCGGTGATCTTCCTGGTGGTCGGCCCCGTGGTGGGCATACTGATCGGCCTCATCAGCCGTCGTTTCCGCAAGATCAGCCGCCACATCCAGCAGGCGGTGGGTGACATCACCACCTCCACCGAGCAGATGCTCAAGGGCCATAAAGAGGTGCTGATGTTCGGCGGCCAGCAGGTGGAGGACAAGCGCTTCTATCAGGTCAGCAACCGGATGCGTCAGCAGACCATGAAGATGGTGGCGGCCGATGCCATCGGCAGCCCCATAGTCCAGATGGTGGCCTCGGTCGCCCTGGCTGTCTTCCTCTATGTGGCGACCATAGACTCGGTCAAGGCAACCCTGACCGCGGGCACCTTCACCGTCATGGTCACCTCCATGATGATGCTGCTCAAGCCGCTGAAAAGTCTGACCGACGTGAACAACCAGTTCCAGCGCGGCATCACCGCCTGCCAGAGCCTGTTCGGTCTGCTGGACTCCACCCCGGAGCAGGACACCGGCACTCGCACCCTGGAGCGGGCCCGTGGGGAGATCGAGTTTCGCAACGTCACCTTCACCTACCCGACCAAGGATACCCCGGCGCTGCACAACATCAGCTTCAAGGTGGAGGCGGGCAAGTCCGTGGCCCTGGTGGGTCGCTCCGGCTCCGGCAAGAGCACCATCGCCAGCCTCTTGACCCGCTTCTATGACATAGAGCAGGGGGAGATCCTGCTGGACGGCGTCAACATCCGCGAATACAAGTTGAGCGAGCTGCGCAAGCAGTACGCCCTGGTCTCCCAGCATGTCCACCTGTTCAACGACTCCGTGGCCAACAACATCGCCTACGCGGCAGAAGACAAGTACAGCCGGGAAGAGATCCAGCATGCCGCCCGCATCGCCCATGCCGACGAGTTCGTGCGCAAGATGCCGGAGGGCTATGACACCGTCATCGGCGAGAATGGCGCCTCCTTGTCCGGTGGCCAGCGCCAGCGCATCGCCATCGCCCGCGCCCTGCTGCGGGACTCCCCGGTCCTGCTGCTGGACGAGGCCACCTCGGCCCTGGATACCGAGTCCGAGCGCCACATCCAGGCGGCCATCGACGAGCTGTGCAAGGCGCGCACCTCCCTGGTGATCGCCCACCGTCTCTCCACCATAGAGAAGGCGGACGAGATCCTGGTGATCGACGAGGGTCATATCGTCGAGCGCGGCAACCATGGCGAGCTGATGAGCCAGCAGGGCACCTATGCCCAGCTGCGCGCCATCCAGTTCGGCGGCACCGTGAGTCATTCGGCCTGATGCTGGAGCGTCTCTGGTACGGCAAGAGTGGCTGGCGCTGGTGGCTGGCCCCCTTGGCACTGCTGTTTGCCCTCGTCAGCGGCGGGCGCCGTTTCGCCTACCGGCGCGGCTGGTTCAGCGCCTATCGCGCCAGCCTGCCGGTGATAGTGGTGGGCAATATCTCGGTCGGTGGCAACGGCAAGACCCCTGTGGTGGTCTGGCTGGTGGAACAGCTTCAAGCCCGTGGCTATCGCCCCGGCGTGGTCAGCCGGGGTTACGGCGGCAAGGCACCCCATTACCCTTACCGACTCGATGCCACCAGCACCACGGCCCAGGCGGGGGATGAGCCTGTGCTCATCGCAAGGCGCTGCGGCTGCCCCGTGGTGGTGGCGCCCAGGCGCGCCGATGCGGTGCGTCTGCTGGAGCAAAGCGGCGAGGTGGACATCGTCATCACTGACGACGGTCTGCAGCACTACGCCCTGGACCGGGACATAGAGCTGGTGGTGGTGGATGGGGCCCGGCGCTTCGGCAATGGCTGCCTGCTCCCCATGGGGCCGCTGCGGGAACCCATGACCCGCCTCAAGCGGGTCGATGCCATCATCTGCAACGGCGGCACCCCGGCCCAGGGGGAATACCCCATGGCGCTGGTGGCGGCCGCGCCGCGCCGCGTGTGCGACGATGCGCCTCTCGAGGCTCCCCTTGCCGGACCTGTGGATGCACTGGCGGGCATCGGCCATCCTCCTCGCTTCTTTGCCACCCTGGCCGGACTCGGTTATGAGTTGGCAGAGCGTGTCGGTTATGCGGATCATCAGGCCTTTGATCGGGATGAGCTGCTCGCCCGCTTCGGCGAGCGCCCCCTGCTGATGACGGAGAAGGATGCGGTCAAGTGCCGGGCCTTCGCGCCAGCGCACTGGTGGTATCTGCCGGTGAGCGCCGAGTTGCCCGCCTCCCTGCTCGATACCCTGCTGCAGCGGTTGACCCCGCCGCAGGCGTCCGGCCCTGACCATGCACACTGAATGGTGCAAGATCATCGCCTGCACGGCATAGCCCGTGCGGCGCCGTTGCAAGGAGCCGGGTGCCGGCTCCGGCGATGGACCATTAAACTGCTCGGCAGCCTAGCCCGCCCGAGATCGTCGCTTGCTCGACATCGTTGAAGGAGTTTCGTTTTGGCACTGGATATCAAATTGCTCGACATCATCGCCTGCCCGGTTTGCAAGGGGAAGCTGCACTATCAACCGCAATCGGACAAGGCCGCCCATGAGCTCATCTGCCGCTTCGACAGACTGGCCTATCCGCTGGAGGAGGGGATCCCCGTCCTCCTGGAGAACCGGGCGCGTCATCTGCCCCTGGAAGAGCTGAAGCCATGAGTTTCGTCGTCGTCATTCCGGCCCGTTACGCCTCGACCCGCTTGCCGGGCAAGCCGCTGGCGGACATCCATGGCAAGCCCATGGTGCAGCACGTGGTGGAGAAGGCCCTGCAATCGGGCGCCGATCGGGTGATAGTCGCCACCGACGATGAGCGGGTGCAGCAGGCGCTGCAGGCAACCGGCGTCGAGGTGTGCATGACCTCACCGGATCACCAGTCCGGCACCGAGCGTCTGGCCGAGGTGTGCCGTCACTACGGCTTTGCCGCCGATACCATCATCGTCAACGTGCAGGGGGATGAGCCGCTCATTCCGCCCGCCATCATCCGTCAGGTGGCGGACAACCTGGCCGCTGCCACGGCGCCGATGGCGACCCTGTCGGTGCCGATCCAGGATGCTGAAGAGGCGTTCAACCCCAATGCGGTCAAGGTGGTGACAGACAAGGATGGTTACGCCCTCTACTTCAGCCGGGCCAGCATCCCCTGGGATCGGGACCGCTTTGCCAAGAGTCACGAGCAGATTGGCGATCACTACCAGCGCCACATCGGCATCTACGCCTATCGCGCCGGCTTCATTCAGCGTTACGTGGACTGGGCGCCGAGCGTGCTCGAGCAAGTAGAGGCGCTGGAGCAGTTGCGGGTGCTCTGGTACGGGGAGAAGATCCATGTGGCCCAGGCGCTGGAGGCCCCCCCGGTCGGGGTGGATACCCAGTCCGATCTGGACAAGGTGCGTGCCCTGCTGGCCAACTGAGGCTGGCGGCACGAAAGTTGACCGATACGGCGCCTTCAGGCGCCGTTTTTTCGTTGATTATTTATATAATAATTTGATTTAAAACGGCTTTTACGAGCACTTTCAAACTTTTCCCGGCCATGGTTTGCCAAATCATCGAGTTTGGTTATGATGCAAGACGCCGTGTTAACCCTAACTGGCATATAACGAGATAAAAAACGGGGTGTTTGGGTGATTAATGTATTCCTGGTCGATGATCATGAGTTGGTGCGTACAGGGATAAGACGCATTTTGGAAGATGTCCGCGGGATCAAGGTGGTGGGCGAGGCGCAGAGCGGGGAAACCGCCGTGGCCTTCTGTCGGCAGCATCACCCCGACGTGATTTTGATGGACATGAACATGCCGGGTATCGGCGGTCTGGAAGCGACCCGCAAGATCCTGCGGCTGCGCCCCGATGTGCGCATCATAGTGCTGACCATTCATTCCGAGAATCCGTTCCCCACCAAGGTGATGCAGGCGGGCGCCGCCGGATACCTCACCAAGGGGGCCGCGCCGGACGAGATGATCCACGCCATTCGCCTGGTGCACTCCGGCCAGCGTTACATCTCCCCCGAGATCGCCCAGCAGATGGCCCTGAGCCAGTTTGCCTCGGCGGACGAGAACCCCTTCAAGTCCCTCTCCGAGCGCGAGCTTCAGATCATGATGATGATCACCAAGGGACAGAAGGTGACCGACATCTCGGAGCAGCTCAACCTGAGCCCTAAGACGGTCAACAGCTATCGCTACCGCCTGTTCAGCAAGCTGGGGATCAATGGCGACGTGGAGCTGACCCATCTGGCCATTCGCTATGGCATGCTGGATGCCGACACCCTGTAAGGGATGCCTGTGCCCACCCAAGGCGGCGAGTGCCGCCTTTTTGCTTTTTGCAGGCCCGGCGCAGTATGCTCTCCCCGTCTTTTTGCATTCATCCGTTGAGTCGAGTTGCCGATGACCCTCTCTCCCGAGCCCCATTTTGACAGCAAGGCATTTTTGAGCGCCGTCACCCACCAGAGCGGCGTCTACCGCATGTATGACGGCGGCGGCACCGTCATCTATGTGGGTAAGGCCAAGGATCTGAAGAAGCGGCTCGCCTCCTACTTTCGCACCAATGTGGACAGCATCAAGACCCGCACCCTGGTGCGCCAGATCGCCGACATCCAGGTCACGGTCACCCACACAGAGACAGAGGCGCTGATCCTCGAGCACAACCTCATCAAGCAGTACCAGCCGCGCTACAACGTGCTGCTGCGGGATGACAAGTCCTACCCCTGGATCATCATCACCGCGCACCAGCACCCTCGCATCGGCGTGCATCGCGGCGCCCGCAAGGTGAAGGGGGAGTACTTCGGCCCTTACCCCTCCGGCGGCGCCGTGCGCGAGAGCCTGCACCTGATGCAGAAGATCTTCCCGGTGCGCCAGTGCGAGGACGCCGTCTATGCCAACCGCACCCGCCCGTGCCTGCTCTATCAGCTCAAGCGCTGCGCCGGCCCCTGCGTGGCCGGGCTGGTGAGCGAGGCCGAGTATGCCCAGCAGGTGGAGCTGGCCAAGCTGTTCCTGGCGGGCAAGAACCAGCAGGTGATAGGCGAGCTGGTGGGCAAGATGGAGTCCGCCAGTGGCGATCTGCGCTTTGAAGAGGCGGCCCGCTACCGGGATCAGATCCAGGCCCTGCGCCGGGTCACCGAGCAGCAGTCGGTGAGCGGCAACGTGCTGGACGAGCTGGACGTGGTGGGGGTGGCCTTCGATCAGGGGGCGGCCTGCATCCATGTGCTCTTCATCCGTCAGGGCAAGGTGCTGGGCTCGCGCAGCTACTTCCCGAAAGTGCCGGCCGATACCCAGCTCGACGAGGTGGTGCAATCCTTCCTGCTGCAGTTCTACCTGTCTGGGCAGGGGGGACGACAGATCCCGAGCGAGGTGCTGCTGGACGTGGCGCTGGAAGACGAGGCGGTGATCGCCGAGACCCTGAGCCAGACCGCCGGTTACAAGGTGCGGGTGCAGAGCCGCACCCGGGCCGAGCGGGCACGATTTATCAAGCTCGCCTCCATCAACGCCCAGACCGCGCTGCGCTCGCGGCTGGCCCACAAGAGCACCATTACCGCCCGCTACGACCAGCTGGAGGAGCTGCTGGAGCTGGAGCGCCCCATCGCCCGCATGGAGTGCTTCGACATCTCCCACACCATGGGGGAGCGCACCGTCGCCTCCTGTGTGGTGTTCAACCGGGAGGGGCCGCTCTCATCGGAATACAGGCGCTTCAACATCGACGGCATCACGGGGGGCGATGACTACGCCGCCATGGAGCAGGCGCTGGAGCGGCGCTTTGGCAAGCAGCAGGAGCCGGACAAGGTGCCGGACGTGCTCTTCATCGACGGCGGCCTCGGCCAGTTGCGCCGCGCTGAGGAGATCCTGGCCCGTCAGCTGGAGTTTCTGGGGGGCAAATACCCGCTGCTGGTGGGCATCGCCAAGGGGGTGACCCGCAAGGCCGGGCTGGAGACCCTGATCATGGGGGAGAGCCACGAAGAGCTGCACTTGCCGGCAGATATGCCCGCTTTGCACCTTATTCAGCACATTCGCGATGAATCTCACCGTTTTGCCATCACAGGCCACCGCGCGAGACGGGCGAAAGCCCGTACCACCAGTACCCTGGAGGACATCCCGGGGGTGGGGCCCAAGCGGCGGCAGGCCCTGCTCAAGTACCTGGGGGGCCTGCAGGAGGTGAAGAAGGCGGGGGTGGACGAGCTCGCCAAGGTGCCCGGTATCAGCCAGGAGCTGGCCCAGTCCATCCACGACGCCCTGCACTCGCTCTGACCCTGGATAAACGTTGCTGTTCTGGGGAGGCGATACCCAGGAGCCGGCTGGCTCACCCCATTCAGGGGCCTTGCATTCGTTCCCGCCTGGGTAGGCGTTGTTGTTCAGGACAGGGGATGCCTGGTATCCGTCAGGAGCGGGTCCGACCCAGGCCACCTTGAGTGGGGGGCATTTGATGTGGATCCCGCAAACCGGCCCCGGCAGCACAAGAGCCGTGACGCAGGGGGCCCGCAAATGCCATAATGGCATGCATCCTGAGGTTATTGATGGATTAATGGACCAAGGCGGGCGCCTGTCCGGTTGCAACGGTGATCGGCTTGGGGCTACCATCTAGCGGCATACAAGAAGTGGCTGAAAATAATGACAAATATTCCTAACCTGCTGACGTTTTTTCGGATTTTGCTCATCCCCGTCTTCGTCATCCTGTTCTACCTTCCCTATCAGTGGTCCTACCTGGCGGCTGCGCTTGTCTTCATCCTGGCGGCCGCGACCGACTGGTTTGATGGCTATCTCGCCCGCAAGCTGAACCAGTCCACCGCCTTCGGTGCCTTCCTCGATCCCGTTGCCGACAAGATCATGGTGGCGGCCGCCCTGGTGGTCATCGTCGAACACTACAACACCATCTGGGTCACCATACCGGCCATGACCATGATTGGCCGCGAGATCATCATCTCCGCCCTGCGGGAGTGGATGGCAGAGCTCGGCAAGCGCTCCTCGGTGGCGGTCAGCTGGATCGGCAAGTGGAAGACCATGATCCAGATGGTGTCGCTCACCGGCCTCATCTGGCAATACGACATCTGGATGGTGTGGCTCGCCTACGTGCTGCTCTATGTCGCCACAGTGCTCACCTTCTGGTCCATGTTCCAGTACATGAAGGCGGCCTGGGGCGATCTGACCTATCACTCCCGCTTCTAGTCCACCTATGGGCAAATGGCCGTTTCCTTGCCGTTGGCGCAGAGAAACGGCCATGAGTGGCAAAAGTGTGGGAGAAGGGCAAAAAATGCCCGAACGATCAGCGTATTAATTGTTTTTGGTTGACTGGACGAGGAACATCGCTAGAATGCGTTCTCGTAGTCAGGCAGTCAGCCAGACCGATGCGGGAATAGCTCAGTTGGTAGAGCACGACCTTGCCAAGGTCGGGGTCGCGAGTTCGAGTCTCGTTTCCCGCTCCAAATTCAGACAATCGAGAGCCAACTCTCTTTTGCATGGCGCGTTAGCAAAGCGGTTATGCAGCGGATTGCAAATCCGTTTAGTCCGGTTCGACTCCGGAACGTGCCTCCATATTGACAAGCCCGCGGCGCGGACTTGATACCGATTGCGGTGCCCGAGTGGTGAAATCGGTAGACACAAGGGATTTAAAATCCCTCGACGTTCGCGTCGTGCCGGTTCGATTCCGGCCTCGGGCACCATTAATACTTCCAAAGCATTCCGAAAAAGTTTAAAAAACCCAGTAGATTCAATGTCTCTGGGTTTTTTTACGTCCAGAGCATTCCGAGTCATTCCTAACACATCCGCTAGAAATTGGTATACGCTTAGGTATACATCGATTCGATAAAGGAGTCGTATACCAATGCCGCGAACTACCAAACCCCTGTCTGATACCGAGTGTCGCAATGCCCGCCCGCGAGAAAAAGACTATTCCCTGTTCGATGGGAATGGCTTGCACTTATTGGTCAAAAAGAACGGTACCCGTTCATGGCGCTTCAAGTTTACCAAGCCAGATGGTAAGGCAGGGCTGATGGCGTTTGGCGACTACCCAACCCTTTCTTTGACTGACGCGCGTAAAAGGCGCGAAGAGGTTCGAAACCAGTTAGCCAAAGGTATCGATCCTGTCGCTCATAAGCGGCAGTTGCGAAACGAGATCACCAGTAAACAGGCGAATAGTTTTGAGGCTGTTGCCCGTGAATGGCATTCAAGGAGTGCTGGCAAGTGGTCCCCGGATCATGCTTCACGCATCTTGACCCGGCTTGAAACAGATGTGTTTCCGTCGATTGGCCATTGCCCTGTGGATGAACTCAAGACCCGTGACCTGCTTGTTCCATTGCGCATGATAGAGCAGCGAGATGCGCTTGATTTGGCAGGACGAGTGCGGCAACACATCAACGGCATCATGCGTTATGCAGTGCAAACGGGCTTGATTGATAGCAATCCTGCCGCTGATTTGACGGGAGCATTGTCGGTTCGCAAAGGCAAGCACCATCCCGCGCTGCCGCTGCAGGATATTCCCGATCTGCAGTGTCGCCTTGAGAGTTATCCGGGGCGTCTGCTGACCAAGATGGCGGTGAAATTGAGCTTGTTAACCTTTGTCCGTTCGAGTGAATTACGCTTCATGCGTTGGGATGAACTCGATATCGAGCGAGCAAGCTGGACAATCCCGGCGTCCCGTGACCTCATTGAGGGGGTCAAATACTCGCATCGTGGTGCCAAGATGCGAGAACCGCATATTGTGCCGTTGTCACGCCAGGCACTGGCCATCATTGAGGCGATCCGCCCTTTGACCGGGCGCTTCGATCTGGTTTTTGCCGGTGACCATGATGTATCAAAACCCATGAGTGAAAACACCGTGAATAGTGCCTTGCGCCGACTGGGTTATGACACCAAGGTTGAGGTATGCGGTCATGGCTTCCGGGCTATGGCATGCAGCGCTCTGCTTGAATCAGGCCAATGGAGTGAGGATGCCATTGAACGGCAGATGAGCCATAAGGAGCGCAACGGTGTGCGGGCGGCTTACATTCATCGGGCCGAATTCATCACCCAGCGCCAGCAGATGATGCAATGGTGGGCTGACTGGCTGGACAGTTGCAAACATCACTATGTGCCACCCCATGAATTTACCGGGATGGAGAGCAATGTGATTCACTTGCCAAATAGTCTGTCTGCATAGGTGGATCGGGTTGTCAATCAGCGTCCAAAATTGACCAGGGTTAGCTGGCTGATTTCATCCTCTATTTGACGCGGTAGGAATCGTTTCCTGTCTCGATGATCTCGCAGTGATGGGTGATCCTATCCAGCATGGCCGTCGTCATCTTCTTATCCGTAAATACCTTGCTCCATTCACTGAAGGCCAGATTGGTGGTCAGGAGCAGGCTAGGCTGTGTTCTTAAAGTGATGAAGATATAATCTCACATCTTCTCAACAGCTTAAGACCTATGTAGTGTCCCGTCGCTATCAGTTAACCGATGCACAATGGGGGCTTATCGAGCCCCTGTTTCCACATCACCGCATAAGCGGACGCCCTACTCGTGAGCCACGCCAAGTGCTTGATGGCATTCTCTGGATACTTCACACCGGTGCACCTTGGCGAGATCTGCCAGAACGTTTCGGCCCATGGAACTCGGTCTACAACTCCTTTCGACGTTGGCAAAGCACAGGCCGCATCGATGCCATCCTTGCGGCACTGCAACTGCATCTCAATGAAGAAGGGCTTATCGACTTCGACCTGTGGTGCATTGACGGCTCCAATGTCAGGGCATCCAAAGATGCTGCCGGAGCGCGTAAAAAAACACTCCGGTGAATCAAGCTCTTGGTCGCTCTCGTGGTGGTTTTGGCAGCAAAATTCACTTGGTCACTGATGGTAATGGTTTACCGCTGGGGTTCTGCCTTTCGCCGGGGCAATCAGCGGAAATCAGATATGCGACAAGTGCGTTGGCCATGGCAAGGATCCCGACTTCATCAGGCCGTTATCGCACGCGGCCAACGCATCTTGCCGCAGATAAGGCCTATAGCAGCAGGGCTCTGCGGGCAGAACTCCGGCGCAGAAAGATAAAAGCGGTTATCCCGCAACGCAGCGACCAGCAACGGCACCATAAGGGACGTCCACTGGTGTTAGACAAAGCTCGTTATCGTAGGAGAAATGTGGTCGAACGGTGCTTCGGATGGCTGAAGAAGTTTCGCCGATTCTCAACGAGGTATGAAAAGCTGGCGGGAAGTTTTGCAGCCTTTATCAAGCTGGCTTTCTGCCTTCGTTACTTACGGGAACTATTGGTGGAGAGAAAACCAGCATTTTGAGAACACAGCCTAGTCTGGGAACCCTGGCCATCAATGCCGACACGAGCCTGGTGTACCGTTACACCGGCAGCCTGTGGGAGTCGATGCCGGATGCGGTGCTTGCGCGCCGTATGACTGCAATGTTTAAGCAGCAAGGCGCCAAATACTATAGTGCCCGGGTAATCAACACTGCTGTGGATACCATGAAACTGGGCCTTGATGAGATACCACGCCCGGCACTCAACCTGATTGGTTTTGCCAATGGGGTCTATGACCTAGTGCTCCGCACGTTTCGCCCGCATTCCCCCGGCGATGGCTTGCTGACTCACAATGAGATCGAGTACAGCGAGCCGCTGGCAGGGGAGTTGCTGGAGCAGGGTGCCCCTCACTTCATGAAGTGGCTGAGCTACGCGACAGACAGTGACATAGCCAAGATGGAGCGCATTAAGGCGGCGCTGTTCATGGTGCTGGCGAATCGCTACGACTGGCAACTGTTCCTGGAGGTAACGGGGGAAGGCGGCAGTGGCAAATTGGTCATGGCGGCACTGTGCGAACTGCTGGTTGGCCAAGAAAACGTGGGTAGTAGCTCGATGAAGCTGCTCGAGAGCAGCTTTGGTCTGGAGAACGTCTGGGACAAACGCCTGATCTTGTTGCCGGACCAACCTTCGTACGTTGGCGATGGCCACGTGCTCAAGGCGATCACTGGTGGCGATAAAGTATCGGTCAACCCTAAAGGTAAGGCGATTTTCAGCACCCGGATCCCAGCTGTGTTGCTGGCCACCAACAACGTACCGATGGTGTTTAACGAGCGCAACGGGGGGATCGCTCGTCGCCGGGTGATCTTCCACTTCGGACGAGTGGTGGCATCCGCTGATCGGGATGGGGCCCTTGGCGACAAGATTGCCGCTGAGTTACCGGTGATCATTCGCCATCTGCTGACCCGGTTTGCCGACCCTGACCAGGCCAAGCGTCTGCTGGAGGAGCAACGGGATGGTGCTGATGCGCTGGCTGAGCCGAAGGGGCTCTATATGGGGGGAAATGTCGCCTTGAAGGATGAGCCGAGGAAATTCCTTTATCACCTCTACCTGGCTTACCTGGAGTACCACGGCTTGAACCGCCCACTCTCGCTTAATTCATTCAGCAAAGCCGTCAGACAGGCTGCAAAGGAGCTGGGCGCGGAGTACAAGACGCGCAAGACCAATGGTCAAACTCAAACCAATGTTGCACTCACCGAGCAGGCAGAGGAGTACCTTCCGCGAGCCCTGTAGGCCGATATGACTTAATGAGACCAAACGGCGGTGACAAGAAGGCTCCTTGTGGGGCCTTTTTTTTCTAACTTGAGGGGAGGGGGCATACCCCATTTCATAGTCACTGAGTCACTTTACTGTGTGAATGCCTTGTCCTGCCCGGGTTGGGATGCAGTGACCAACATTGATTCATGGTCACTGTTTGTCACTGGGTCACTGCCCTGATGCTTCTTGATGGATGACAGATGGGAGATGACGCAATGAGTGGATCAGTGAAAGCAGTGCTCAAAAGAGTGATGTGAGTGACTCCCAGAGACCATGAAAAATCAAGGTCACTTGCTGCTAGCACAATGATGGCGGGATGTTTATCAAAACAGTGACCAAGTGACTATCACAGACAACTTCTTGCCACACACAGCTGCGTTTGCACTGACGGGACTCCCCCTGTAGGGCTGGATACCTACCTGCCTCCTCGTAAATACTGGTCGCCTATGATCTATTCCCCTATGCATTCAACAGATTCCCCAGACTGGCACGGTATCGAACTCGCGTACTGTGCTGGCCGCCAGAGTGTGCGCCAGATAGCGCTAGATCACGGCATTTCACATACCGCCATTAACAAGCGGGCCAAGACGCACAAATGGTCAAGAGTCACAACACCTGTTAACGCTGCCTCATCTTCAGGTATGCCTACGGCTCCTATCAGTGGAGCTGAACACGTGGATTCAACAACTCAAGTTATGATCCCAGTTGTCACTCCTCAGGTTTCCACAGTGGAAACCAATACGTCGAATCCCAAGACGGTAACAAGAGGCCGTCGGAGCGCATACACAAACGAGTTGGGGGAGGCCATATGTAGCGCCATTGCTGATGGGGTGAGTCTACGCGCAGTGTTGGCTCGTCCGGGTATGCCGTCCAAATCCATGGTGATGCGCTGGTTGGCTGATGAACGCTACGTAGAATTTAGGGACCAGTACGCGTGCGTGCGCGAGGATCTGGCCGACAAACTGGCCGACGAGATCCTCCAGATTGCCGATGACAGCAGCAATGACACCTTCCTCGACGCCAACGGGAACGTGAAAATTAACCATGATGTGATTGCTCGTGCCCGCCTGCAGATCGATGCTCGTAAATGGCTGGCCGCAAAGCTGGCTCCCAAGAAGTACGGCGATGGGGGGCAGCGAGAAAATTCGGGCGTAAACCACGGGAGTATGCAGGTGAAATCGACAGTCACGTTTGTGAATCCACCCAACAGGGATGAAGACTGCGAGGTATCTACAGATTACTGAATCGAATCGCCCACCGACAAGCGAGCCGAATAGCGTGTGAACTCTCATTCGTCGCAATAACACCGCTCCAAAAGCATCCATAACAGTTTATTGAATCCGAGCAAGGCGGTAGAATTGCCGCCAGCTTAAGCCATTAGCTACAAGTATCATCTGTGACCGGCGCTTGTGTTCATGCTTTATTCGGATGCCTTTTATGTTTGATCAAGTCTTCAAGAATATCGACTCTGCCTTGCACAACTGAGTCGAGATGCAGCTCTGCACTGGATTACACCGATCAGCATGTTCCTCAAATACTTCGATGCGCAGGATCAGGGCAAAGAGAGCGAACGCCTGTTGAAAGGCCTGACCGTATGTACGCCTGATGGACTGTTTGCCAAGTTGACCTCCAAAGCGCTGATGGCTGACCAGATGGAGATACATGAAGTTGGCGCTGAAGGCGCAGGGCCGGGATGGAGCTAAGCGGATCTGGCCATGGACGCAGTGGGTGCAGAGCGCAGGCCCAACAACCGCCCAACAACCGCACAAGGTAACGCTACCACCTCTTGTAATACCGAGCGGGAGCTGGCCGGGGGCGCGAGCCGGATAGGTTGCATCGTGAGATCCTGCAGGACTGCGAAAATTAACCTGTTAACCTAGGTCAATTTTGAAAGCTGCTCGCTGTTCATTTCGTTACTGATTGACAGAAACTCTTTATGTTAACATCGCCATCTCTTTGATTTGTCAGGTGATCCACTTTAACGCTTCAGGTACAAAATATTCTTGAACGCTAGAATGTGTAAGGGTTTCTCTTGAATCTTTTAGTGCAAAGGGCCCAGTCTGGGCGATACAACTGCAACTTATAGCAGTTCCGTCTAGTGGCACCGTTGAAAATCGATATAGGATCTTTGATGAATACCATCGCAAAAACAATCGCAGAACTACGGGTTCTGGTTGGCTACCTAGGGGAGCAGGGCCAAGCTAATTGGTGGGGCAGCCAATTCTTTGGCGCTACAGCGGCTGCTTTCTTGGCTCCAATATTCAACCGTTCTCTGTTTCTTGCCCAATACCAGGGGTCAACTGCGGCGGCAGCTAAGGTTCACGACGAAGTCATTGGTGTAGGCCGTATCTATCACCTTTTCCGCTTGCCGATCGGGCTAGAGCAAGCATCGGCAGATGCGCTTAGCGACGCTGCGTTTGTTCAAACAGTGCAAGCCAAATTGGCGAATCGTGAGTTGGCGCTGGCGCGTCTGGCTGAGCTGGCGGGAAAAGCAGAATCCGCATCGCCGGGCCCTGTGTCACTGGGGCAGATCAGTCAAGACATCAGTGCCGAATTACAACGTGCTGCGGGCTTTTATTGTGCCGCCTTCACCTCCGGAATTCAGACGTTCCCCTACGTTCGGGAGGTTGAGTGAGTCAGCACCGCTACTACACCACTCAGCTACAAGCCGGGCTGGGTCTCCTAGAAGAAACAAGGCAACTGCTCCAGGTTTATCAGCCTGGTATGGGTACGTCACAGCTCTATGAAGCGGCGCTGGCATCGGGTCGCTTCCCTTTGGTAACGGCAAGACGCCTACGCAATATTGTTGCCGAGTGCTTTGCCCCACGCTACATGCGCGATCCGCACCTTACCGCGCGCCTCAAGTCCCTGGTTGATCGTTTCACGACCGCCGAGCTCAATCAGCTGCTCTTTATCTATACGGCTCGCGCCAATCTTGTGTTGGCAGACTTTGTCCGAGAGGTTTACTGGGTGCGCTATTCAGCCGGGCGAAATGACCTTCAATTGGAAGACGCACGCACATTTGTTGCCAACAGCGTGCGCGAAGGAAAAACGCAAAAGCCATGGTCTGAGACCACGATCAAGCGTATCTCATCGTATTTAATGGGATGCTGTGCCGACTATGGATTGCTCATTACCACAGGCCGCAACCAGCGCTCGATTGCTGCATATCGCATCTTGCCAAAGGTCGCCGCCTATTTGGCCTACGACTTGAAGTTCAGTGGTCTTGGCGACAACCAAATTGTTTCAAGCGCCGACTGGAATCTATTTGGGTTGGAGCGTGCCGACGTCCGTGATCAATTCAAGCGTCTGTCATTACAAGGCCTGCTCATATTCCAGGCCGCCTCCGATGTCGTGCATATCGGGTGGACCTATAAAAGCATGGAGGAACTGATCGATGTCATCGCTCAAAGCTGAATTCAATGAGTTGATGGAGCGAATCAAGCAAGGTCGCGAGTTTGGCCATGCCAGCTTTGAGCCCATTTTCTACTTGGTTTTCCCGCCCAATCAGATCCTCAATGTAAAGCGTGAAACTCCCGCGTGGGTGCATAGGCTGCGCAATGAAGGTTGGGAAGTAGAGACCTTTTCGATCGCCGAACATGTTGCTGACATTATCGAGAAGGCTCCACTTCGCAAGATCTGGCTTGCGGCCGATCAGAAGGCACCATTGGCATGGAGTAAGACCAATGCGTCGCTCGCCAATGCCATCAGCAACGGCGCATTACAGGCACGCATCGAAGCCAAGCTGGCCACGCTTGAGGGAAAGCCTAAGGCCATTTTGCTAGTCACCGATCTTGAGGCGCTGCATCCCTACACGCGCATCGGTGTCATCGAAGGCAAGCTGCAAGGCAAGTTCCATGTTCCCACGGTGTTTTTCTACCCTGGTGTGCGCACCGGCAAGACCCGACTCAAATTTCTGGGGTTCTACCCCGACGATGGCAACTACCGCTCTGTCCACGTCGGCGGCTAATCATTGAGGTAAAACATGACGATCAAAAAACTCTTCGACCCCAGCAAGAACATCAATCGCAGCATTGAAAAGGTAATTACCTATGGCGTGTCACAAGAGGCGCGCCTGAAATCGGAAATCTCCGAATATGTGGTCACCGACAGCATCGACCAGCAGTTCGAGAATCTCCTGCTCAAAATGGAAGCCGCCATGGATATTGGTGGCGAAAATGAAGTCGGCGTCTGGGTGTCAGGCTTCTATGGCTCCGGTAAGAGCTCGTTTACCAAGTATCTGGGGTTGGCATTTGATGACAGCATCACTATTGATGGTGTTCCATTTATTCAGCATCTCCAAGATCGCCTGAAGCGTCAGCAAACCAAATCATTGCTGTCGAACGTAGCCAAGCGCTTTCCAGCTGCAGTGCTGATGTTGGACCTGGCCAGCGAACAGGTCGCTGGTGCGACCATGGAAGAGGTGTCAACGGTTCTGTTCTACAAGGTCCTGCAATGGGCGGGCTACTCGCGCAATCTAAAGGTTGCTGCGCTGGAACGCAGACTTAAGAAGGAAGGCCGCTACAACGAATTCCTTGACGCATTCAAAGAAGCTGCGGGCGGTGAAGACTGGAACAACTACCGCAATGACGAGTTGGTGGTCGATAGCCTCATCCCTGAGATCGCGCATAAGCTGTACCCCACGCTTTTCAAGACGCCCACCTCGTTCACCACCGAATCCAGTGAGATCGTCGTCTTCGAAAACGACCGTGTGCGTGAAATGCTGGAGATTGCCCGCGAGGCATCGGGCAAGGAATACATCATCTTCATCATCGATGAAGTCGGTCAGTACGTTGGCCCACGGCCCAACCTGATCCTGAACCTCGATGGTCTGGCGAAGAACCTGAAAAACATCGGTGACGGCAAGGTCTGGATCGTCGGTACGGCGCAGCAAACGCTCACGGCGGATGACGCGAAGGCCGCCCTCAATTCGCCGGAGCTCTTCAAGCTCAATGACCGTTTTCCAATTCAAATTGCTCTTGAATCCAACGACATCAAGGAAATTTGCTACACGCGACTGTTGGGCAAGTCGTCAGCAGCTGAAAGCCAATTGGGCGGGTTGTTTGATCAGTATGGCCAGCAGCTGCGCCAGAACACCAAGCTTGTCGATGCGCGCGTCTATGGCGTCGATTTCGATCGCAAGACCTTTGTCGATCTCTACCCCTTCCTGCCTGCGCACTTCGACATCCTGCTCCACTTGCTGGGCGCCCTGGCTAAGTCTACTGGCGGCATCGGCCTGCGCTCGGCGATCAAGGTGGTGCAAGATATTCTGATTGACGGCTCTGAAGGCAAGCCCGCTGTGGCAGAACAAGCCGTTGGATGGTTGGCGACCACGGTCACGCTGTTTGATGCGCTGGATAAAGACATCAAGCGAGCCTTCGCCTCTTTGCACGCATCGGTCGAGAAAGCCACCAAAATCCGCTTTTCGCATTCCGAGCTGCATCAAAACATCGCCAAGACCGTCGCTGTTCTGCAAATCTTGGGCAACCTGCCTATCACCCGGCAAAACGTCACCAGCCTTATGCATGCCAGTATTTCTGGGGCCTCTCAAACAGACGCTGTGGCCAAGGCGGTCGAAGACCTGATCAACGACCCCATCGTTCCCTTTGGCGAACAAGACGGCAACCTTTGCTTCTTCAGCGAAAAGCTTAACGACATTGAGCAAGAACGCAGCCAAGTTGCCCTTCGCGGTGTTGAGCTGCGGCGCATCGTCAATGAAGCATTAACCAGTGTTTATGCACCACTGCCGGCTACCCAGTTGCACGGCTCCTACGCCGTCTCTACCGGGCTCAAGGCGCAATCGGCTGGCAACGTGCCCGCATCGTTGGCGGGTGAGCGCAATCAGATCCAAACCATTGTAGAGCTGGTCGACCCCAAAGAAATCGACAACGCACGTACCCGTCTCACTGACGAATCGCGTCACAACTCGTCCAAGTTCAACATCTATCTGGTGGGTCGCACCACGCCGGAAATGGATGAACTGACGGCCGACATCCACCGCTGCCGAGAAATCGCCAACCGCTACCGCAGCGATCCGGATCAAGAGATCCGCGAATACTGCAACGGCCAAGCCGACCGGGCCGAGCACCTCAGCACCAAACTTCGGGCGCAGATCCAGCGCAGCCTGCTGCAAGGCTCTTTCATCTTCCGAGGCCAGGTGGTTGCGGTTGATACGCTGGCGACCGAATTGCTGGACGCCGCTCGTAAGCACCTAAGCGAAGTAGCCGAACAAGTGTTCGATCGCTACGCTGAAGCGCCTGTGCGTGCAGGAACCGAACTCGCTGAGAAATTCCTCCGGGTCGGCAATTTGTCGGGCATAACCAGCGCGCTCGATCCGCTAAACCTTGTGCAAACCCAAAGCGGGCGGCACAGCATTCGCACCGACCACCTGGCCATGGTCAGCATTCGTGACTACATTGACCGCAATGGCACCGTGGATGGCAAACGCCTGACCGACGTCTTTGCAGATGCGCCCTTTGGTTGGTCGGCAGACACCCTGCGCTATCTGGTGGCTGCCATGCTGCTGGCTGGTGAAATCAAGCTCAAGGTGGCGGGACGCGAAGTCACCGTCAACGGCCAGCAAGCCATCGACGCCATCAAGACCAACAACACGTTTAAGAGTATCGGCATTTCGCTTCGCGGCGGCGACCGTCCGTCAAACGACGTACTCGCACGTGCTGCAATCCGGTTGACCGAACTCACGGGCGACACCGTCGTGCCGTTGGAAGACGATATCAGCAAGGTCACCACCAAGCTCTTCCCACAACTGCAGCACCAATATGGCCCGCTCACCGAGAAGTTGCGCAGCCTCAACCTGCCAGGTGTAAATCGACTGCAAAACCTCACGCACGAGATTAACGACGTCCTGCTCACCGACGCGTCGGATGCGCCGCGCCGCTTGGGCAACGAGCAGTCCGAGCTGTTCGAAAGTCTCAAATGGGCGGCCGAAGTCAAACTCAAGTTGGAGCAAGGCCTGGAGCAAACGCTGCGCGATCTGCGTCAGCACTGCACGGTCATTGCCACCCTGCCGAACGTGGCCTTGCTGGCCAAGCTAAAAGAAGAGTTGGCGGAGGCGCTCAGCCTGATTGAGGAGCGCCTGCAGCAGGCCGATTTCTATCGTTTTGCTGCCGATTTCAGCACCAGCCTCACCACGATTCGGGCCCGCATTCGCGATACGGTGATTGCGATGCAAGACCTGCTCAAAACACGCATCAAAGAGGCCGAGGTTGACCTCAAGCGCGTGCCGGAATGGATCAAGCTCACCCAGCAAGAACAAACCGAACTGCTGGGCAACCTTGAGCGCCTGATTGTAGATGTGGCCCCCGACCTGGCGGGCCTCACCACCATGCTCAACAAGGACTATGAACTGCAGTCGCAGGTGCAATCGCTCAAGCACCGCATTGAACGCCTAGGGCAGCAGCGCATCAGGGAAGAGTTAGAAGCAGAAACGACACAGCCGGAAGAGGCGCATGAGCCAAAACCTATTGTGCAGCGTCAATTCAAAGCGAAGACAAAGATTACTTCATTGAATGATCTAGATGCCCTGATCTCGCAACTGCAACAACTGCGTGGTGAACTGAGATATGCCCATGAGTTTGCGCTCAAGCTCGAATTGCAGGAAGAGGGGGACGCATAAGCATGGCTTTTGATCAATCTACCCGTGGGCGTTTGCAAAAGCTGGTTAACAGTTGCCGCGCCCTGCTATCTGACGAATTCAGTATCCAGCTTCAGCAAACCTACGGCCTGGACCCGAAGACCGGTGAAGTGACGCCCATGGCCCGACTCAGCCATCTGGACGACCGCCAGCGCCACACGGCAGAAGTCCTACGCCAAACCCTGGCGCACTATCTGGGCGCGGATGCCGATGATGTCGATCACCGCATCGCGGTGCTCGACCGTATGGTGCGCGAGCAAGCCTTTACCGTGCTCAACCGACTGGCTGCGCTGTTGATGATGGAAGCGCGTGGACAGCTAATCGAGTCGATCAGCAAAGGCTACCAATCGCGTGGCTACCAGCTCTATAGTCGCATTGCCGGTACGGCGCTGGGTGAAACCGGTCAGTCATATCAGGTGTATCTGTTCAGCGTGTTCGATGAACTGGCGCAAGAGCTGCCCGCTCTATTTGATCGTTATGCCGCTAACGGTTTGCTGTTCCCACGCGAGACAGCCCTGCGTGCGCTGCTGGATGAGCTCAACCACTTTGAGATTGAACCGCTCTGGGCTGCAGACGAAACCATCGGCTGGATCTACCAGTATTTCAACTCCAAAGAAGAGCGCAAGGCCATGCGTAAAGCCAGTAAGGCTCCACGCGATAGCCGCGAATTAGCTGTGCGCAACCAGTTCTTTACCCCACGCTATGTAGTGGAGTATTTGATAGATAACACGCTCGGGCGTCTGTGGTTTAGAGCCACCGGTGGCCAGACAGAACTGCGCGACCGTTGCGAATATTTACTCGTTAAGCCAGATGAGCAACCGCACGCTTCAAGCAAGGTACGCGACCCGCGCACCCTAAAGCTGCTGGACCCAGCCTGCGGCTCCATGCACTTTGGTCTGTATGCATTCGATCTATTTCTTGAAATCTATCGCGAAGCCTGGGCTTGGGAGCATCAATACGGCCCGGGTTCTCTTGATGTGTCAACGCAGCCAAATGCTAGCTTAAAGCCGCTTTGCCAGACTTATTCTGACCAAGAAGCATTCTTGCGTGACGTGCCGCGTCTCATCATCGAATACAACATTTACGGCGTGGATATCGATCCGCGCGCAGCACAGATTGCCAGCCTTGCACTATGGCTTCGCGCTCAACGCGCATGGCACGAAAGTGGCGTAAAAGCCAAGGACCGGCCTCTGGTTGGTCGTGGGAACGTGGTGTCAGCCATCTCTCCCCCGGCCGAGCGAGAGCTTCGTCAACAGTTTGTGGATAGCCTCGACGAACTCGATGGGGAGCTGTTCGAGAAGACATTGCAATTACTAAAGGGGCTGCCTGAATTAGGTGTGCTCCTCCAGATCGAATGCGAGCTACCGAATCTTGTTCGTCAAGTCTACGCAGGGAAAGGCACTGGCCTGTTTGCTCAACAAGAACAAGAAACTTGGGGATTGGCTGAGGCTCGCCTTCGTGCTGCATTAATTGAATTTGGCAGTTCCGCTAATTCGACGTACCAAGGGCGACTATTTACCGATGATGCATTGGAGGGGATGCGACTGATAGATCTTTGTCGCGAAAAGTTTGATGTTGTAGTAATGAATCCACCATTCGGAGATCCGTCGCGTGGGGCAAAACAGTATATTGACAATAACTATCCATCTTCTAAAGGAAATTTACTAGCAAACTTCATCGAAAGAGCGGCAACGCTACTTGCAAGCGACGGAAAGCTGGGGGCAATTGTTAGCCGAACCTGTTTCTTCCTGAAGAGTTTTTCCGATTTTAGAAACGGTGTATTAAGAAATGAACTTCAAGTCGATACATTCGCCGACCTAGGGCACGGCGTCCTAGATGCCATGGTCGAGACCGCTGCCTTTGTTTGCACCAAATCATCAACCAATAACGATAAGTCAGTTTTCTTTCGCCACCTGGTTTCGAACCAGAAAAACATTGATTTAAAGGCATCTATTGATTCGTTGCGTGCAAATAATGTCGATGCACAAACTTTTGAGATTAATCCCAGACAATTCTCCTTATTTTCTGATTCTCCATATATTTATTGGATTGATGAGTCGGTTGCTGCCAAGCTTGCATCTCTGGTCAGCATTGAACCAGCGGCTTGTGAGATCAAGGTCGGATTGCAAACGGGTGATGATTTTAGATTTTTGAGACTTTGGTATGAGCTGGATAGCAAAAAAATAATATCGCCAGAAGGTGGTGTTGCTTATTCGAAAATTCAAAGCGAATCAATTGAGCAATCAAATGCCGATAAAAAGTGGGCGTGGTATTCAAAAACTGAATCTGCAGTACCTTTAATTTCGTCAATTCATCTCTGTGTTAATTGGGAGAGGAATGGGGCTGAGATAAAAGCATTCCATACTCAAAACGGCGACACGCCTTCGCGCTATGTGCGCAGCGAGGAAAAATATTTTCTTCCAGGCATCAGCTACATGCTTCGTTCCATTCGACTTGTACCTTACGTAGTTCCTGCAGGTGTAATTCCGACAGCAGGTCGGTCACAGGTGTATCCGAATGAAGGCGAAGGAGATTGGGTTCTGATGTTGCTTTCGTCTAATTTGGCCACATGCATATCAAGATTTCGTGGTGAAAATTTTTCGGGACCAAAATTTCAAAACTCAATGGTGGGGTCGATCCCATATGTTGGCGTGAGCAATGATTTACTTGATGTTGGGAAATCTCAACTGATGTCTCTTCGCACAGTTATGGCGAAAAATATTGTGTCAGACGATTCTGAAATATTATTCGCAGTCCCGTCTATTGATAGGTCAGATGCAGGAGTTACATCTTATAGCCGAGCAAGTTTGCTTGGAGATAATATTGAGCAATTGATCGCATCTCATTTCAGTCTTTCTAGTGCCGAATTTTCCCAGCTAACACGAGACCTTTTTGAGGCCCTTGGAGATGGGGCTGCACATACAGATCCTGATGAAGATGAGGTAGATGAAGCTAAGGATGAGGAGGTAGCTCCAACGTGTATTGACCCTGCTCTTGCATGGAAATCGTATGGTGTTGGCGTGGCCTTTGGTCGGTTTGACATTCGCTTGGCAACTGGGGAGCGACAAGCTCCACCGGCACAAGATCCCTTCGAGCCGTTGCCTATCCAAAGCCCTGGCATGTTGTCAAATGGGGCAACTCCCTTCCACGCTCACGTTGGCATTTTGGTTGACGACAAGGGGCATCCGCACGATTTGGCTCGCTTGGTTGAAGAAGTGCTTACCCGCGTAGATGTTGCTGTGCCGGACGATGTGCGCCGCTGGCTGCGCAAGGATTTCTTCGCCTTCCATTTGCAACGCTATTCCAAGAGTCGCCGCAAGGCGCCCATCTACTGGCCGCTGAGCACGGCGTCCGGCAGTTATACGCTGTGGGTCTATTACCCATCCTTGAATAATCAGACGCTGTTTACAGCGGTGAATGATTTCCTCGACGGCCCCAACGGCAAGCTGACACAAGTCAGCCGTGAGTGCGCAGAGTTGCGTATCAAGGGCAGCGGTCGTTCACGTGATGAGGAAAAGCAATTTGAGGCGCTGCAAACCTTTGAGCAAGAGCTCACCGACCTGCGCGACACCTTGCTCAAGCTCGCACCGACCTACCAACCCAACCACGACGACGGTGTGCAAATCACCGCTGCGCCGCTCTGGTCGCTATTCCGCCATAAGCCCTGGCAAAAAGTGTTGAAAGACACCTGGGCCAAGCTGGAGAAAGGCAACTACGACTGGGCGCACCAGGCCATGACCTACTGGCCAGATCGCGTGCGCGAGAAGTGCAAGACCGACAAATCCCTTGCCATCACCCATGGGCTGGAAGATCTGTACATCGAGCCAGAGAAGGCTCCCAAGAAAACGCGTGGAAAAAAGAAAGCGGGAGCTAACGCATGAGTATTGCTGAATTTATCCAGGACAAAATATTGCGGCCTCGGTTGCAGAAAGCCGGTAGCCTCGTTGTATATGACCCCGCAGGCTATTACCAAGGCGTCTGTAACGGTTTAGCCGACGAAAAGCTGCTGGTTGTAGATGCATCAAAGAGCAGTATTGAGAGTCGGGTTGCTGCCATGCAGGGTCTGCGTGAGGTGATCGATCGGCAGCTCGCAGGGATCTTGGTTTATGTGCCAGCAAAAGCGCCCGAAAGCGATGAAGAACGGCAAACTGATCCATTCGCTCCCATCGCTGCAGCGGGAGCAATTTTCCCTGAAGGGGATGGTGACAGCTTTCAAAGCCTTTGCCTGAAGGCGAAGCCAGATCACACCACGGCGATACGGGCTATCTTCGAGCAGGATGCTTCACCTAGTTTTGCAGTGGTGGATGCGATTGGCGGCGGCTTGGGCTGGCCCAACTTGCGTGCGCTACTGGCAGTCGAGTCCGCCCGGGACATTCTGTTTGCGCTGCTTGTGCCAAACGATGCGCAGCAGGCCGCATTGAAAGGCAGCGATAGCTGGGTGACAGAGGCGCGTGATTTGCTCCGCAATAGCATGGGGCTGACATTGAAGACCCGGGGCAAGACATGGGACTCTGTGGCCAATGAGTTGTGGCGTTTTGTCTTGTTCAGCGAGTTTGTATTTGATCTGCCTGGTAACTTGCCTGCCAACTTGAATGATGTGCCGCGAGCCGAGGTACATGCCAAACCTTTGATTGAAGACTTGTGCGAGCGGTTGCGTAATGATCGCCGTACCCAGACTACCTATATTGAACGCGCAGAGGAAATTGAGAGGGATTTCAATCTGGTCAGCCATTTTGATGGTTGGTCTGATTTGGGGAATCGAGATACGTTCCCGTTTGAAGAGCGCACATTTTTGAGCCGCGCTATCAACGGTATTTTACGCGATGACATTGACCTGGTAATGAGTATCTCAGAACACCGACAGCAGTCGGTGTGGACAGGCAAAGGCGAGAGCCGTGCCCAGTGGGATTTGATTCGATCTGCTGCTGAGTTGCTGCAAACCTGTGATGACATGGAGCGGCAACTTTCTGATAACGCTCGTAATCTTGATATGCTGGTGGCCTTCTATGTGAGCAACCTGCGTGAGGTTGATCGCTTACATCGCGAGTTCGAGCAGGCTGTGGGTGATTTCGACTGGCAAGATACGCAAAGCATCATGACGCCGGTCAAACAGCAAGTGCGCAAGCTGTATGGCAAACTGGCCGAGAAGGTGCAGCTGATCTTTACCCGGAATGTGCAGCAAAGCGGCTGGCCGCTAGCTGGACAGCTATCGAATGCTGATGTGTTCGACTGCATCGTCGCGCCCAAGTTGCAAAAGAACGGCCACAAGGTGGCGTACTTCATGATCGATGCGCTGCGCTACGAATTAGGTGTGGCGCTAGAGCGACAACTGTTGGAAGACGGACAAGTTGAAATTCAAGCTGCCATGGCGCAGCTACCGAGTATCACGCCTGTCGGCATGGCGAGTTTGTTGCCAGGTGCTGGGCAGCAACTTCGTATCAAGAACGATGAACATTGTCTGCTACCAATGTTGGGTGATCAGGCGGTGGGCACAGTCGCTCAGCGTATGGATGTGCTTAATAAAAAGTACGGCCAACGTTTCGAAGAGGGGCGCCTAGAAGACTTTGTTCGCGGACGTTTCGATATTTCCCCTGAAACCGACTTGCTAGTGTTGCGCGCGGTTGAGATAGATAGCCACTTTGAAAATCACCCCGACACTGCGCCTGCTGAGATTACCAATGCGCTGAAGCGTATTCGGGTCGCTATCCATAAGTTGAAAGAGCGAGGTTTTAACGAGGTAGTGATTGCGACCGATCACGGCTTCTTCATGAACACCCACGCGGGTGCGGGCGATGTTTGCAGCAAGCCAGCTGGCAACTGGATTGGCATTCATGACCGGTGCGCACTGGGTGACGGTGCTGGCGATGGGAACCACTTGGTTATCTCAGCTGAGAAGATGGGTATACGGGGCGATTTTGCCAAGTTAGCAGCGCCATATTCACTGGCGGCTTACCGTAGTAGCTTGCTCTATTATCACGGCGGTATTTCGCTTCAAGAGTGCGTTGTGCCAGTGATAACGATGCAGTTAAAAGCATCCAATCAGCCTGCTCTTCAGAAAGCCTCAGTAGCGATGAGCTACAAAAACGGTGCCAAGGCAATTACTACTCGTATGCCCGTCATCGATCTTGCAATTGAAACAACAGATATGTTTTCGATTGAAAACAATTTTGAAATTTTGCTGGAAGCCCACAATAAAAAGGGTGATGTAGTGGGCGAGGCTAAAGCGGGTGGCGTTGTCAACCCGGCCACAGGAACATTATCTTTGACGCCCGGTGACAAGGTTCAAGTCACACTCAGGATGCACATGGATTTCGAAGGTAAATTCAAGGTAAAGGCTTTGCATCCAACAACTTATGCAGTGTATTGCCAACTTGACCTAGAAACGGACTATGCGGTGTAAAAATGATGAATGAACTTGACCAAAAGCTGACTGATACCTTTGATGGCAAGGTGTTGCGCAAGGATCTACTCCATCGAATCAAGAAGGGAACTAACGTTCCGACATTTGTGTTGGAGTTCCTGCTTGCGCGCTTTTGTGCGAGTGACGATCAAGCAGAAATGGATGCAGGTATGGAGGCGGTACTAGCCAGCTTGCAAGAGAATTATGTAAAACCTGACGAGGCCAATGCCGCGCAGTCAAAGGTAGCAACCAAGGGCAAGCATCGCTTTATCGACAAGGTTCATGTGCGGTATGTCGAGAAAGAAAAGCGCCATTGGGCCTCATTGGAAAACTTCAACTCACAGCGTATCGCTATCGGTGATAAATTTTATCGAGACAATGACCGTTTGCTGGAAGGGGGGATTTGGGCTGAAGTAACGTTGGCACATAACGCCATCGAGGAAGACGACTACGCGTTTTACATTGAGGACTTACGTCCCATCCAGATCAGCCGCTTTGATTTTGACCGATATTGTGAAGGTCGAATGAAGTTCACCCGTGATGAATGGATCGCGGTGATCCTGCGTACCGTTGGCCTAGAGCCGACAAAGCTCTCAAAGCGCGTTTGCATGCACTTTATTGCGCGCCTAGCTGCACTCGTTGAGCCCAATTATAACTACATTGAGCTTGGGCCACGAGGCACTGGAAAGTCGTATTTCTTCAGTGAATTTTCCCCCTATGCCACGCTTATTTCTGGTGGACAGGCGACTAAGTCGGCACTGTTCTACAACAACGCACGTCGTAAGGTTGGGTTAGTAGGTTTCTGGGACACGGTAGCGTTTGATGAGGTTGGCGGCATCAAAGTCAAAGATCCAGACACTATTCAGATCATGAAGGATTTCATGGCGAATGGACGTTTTTCACGCGGCGCAGAAGTGATCGCTGATGCCAGTCTTAGCTTTGTCGGTAACTTCGACCTTTCTATCAGCCAAGTAGTTAACTCGGCCGAACATGATCTTTTCCAGCCATTACCTGCAGAGTTTGACCTCGCCATCATGGATCGATTTGCAGCCTATATACCTGGCTGGGAAATGCCCAAGAACAGTAGTGATTTTCTAACCAACAGCTACGGGTTTATTACCGACTACCTGGCGGAAGCATTCCACTACCAGTTCAAGCATACCAATCGATATGAAGAGGTCAGCAAGCGGATCCGCCTAGGCAAGAGTGTTGAAGGCCGTGATGAAAAAGGCATCAAAAAAACCGTCTGTGCCTTCCTGAAAATTCTGCACCCGATTGGTTCTCCGACCGATGAGGAATTCGAAGAATATGTTTCCTACGCGGTCGAGTGCCGTCGACGCGTGAAAGAACAGATGAATAAACGCAAACCTGATGATGAGTTTGCGCGCATCGATCTCTCATTCCTTAATGCGCAGGGGCAAGAGGTGATTATCTATTGCCCAGAGTCGAAAGATGCTTCAGCAACACAGCAGCCTTTGCGGCGGCAGCTCAACGACAAGAGTGCACATGAACGTAACGTGGCGACAGAGGTTAGACAAGAGTTACCTGCAATCCAAGATGAACCAATATCCTCTGTCGTTGTGCCAGATGAATTGATCGAACGCCATTTCACAATCATGTATGGGGATATTGGATACAGTTATGAGTCGATCATTGGCCCTTATCTACAAGGGGCTAAGGCTGTCGTCATTGAAGAACCCTATGTTCGGCTTCAGCACCAGATCCAGAATTTCGTTCGCTTTTGTGAATGTATTTTGAAAGCTGGGACAGTGAAGAAAATCAACCTTGTTACCGGATACGATGACAATACGCAGCTGGTCGATATCCAACAAAAACTCGACGAATTGAAGCAGAGCCTTTTGGAGCTTGATGTGGAGCTAGAAGTGAAACTCAATCCGAACATGCACGATCGGGAGATCCGCATCGACAATGGGTGGGTCATCAAGATTGGTCGAGGTCTGGATTTTTTCCAGAAACCAGGTGGTTGGTTTGAAGTGGGTTCACATGATTTGAGTTTACGCAAGTGCTTAGAAACGAAGGTGGATATTTTCAGGGCTTGATTTCTCGGTAGTCTACGAAGCAACTGCCCCCTTGACTGTTGAACACTGTTTCAGGAAATGAGAGGTAAAGTGTTCAGGTTGAGCTGGAATGAGCGTTCACGTTGAACCGGAATCGGTGTTTATGATCGGCCGGAATATGCAGCAGGGCGGTGGTACTAAAATATTATTGGTATACGGATAGGTATACGATGAAATTTTTATAAGGCGCATTCGTTGATTTTAGAGGCTTTGGTGCGTCATCTTCGATTCTGGCCTCGGCACCATTAAGATTAAAGAAAGCAATCAAAGAGTTACCAAGGCCACTAGCGATAGTGGCCTTTTTGTTTTTCCTCCGTGTCCACCCTTGATCCAGATGGCGCTGTTGCGCCCCCTTCCTGGGTCACTGTGCCCGTGGTCGGCGGGCAGGGCATTACCGATTGGCGAGACGAAAAGCGCCGGCGGGCTGCCGGCGCTGTCTGGTCTTGTCGTATTCGACGTTGGGGCTTGGCTGAGCCTCGGCTTGCAGGAGATGGCCCGGCTAATAGGTCAGGTAGCTGCTGCCACCTCCGCTCTTGCCGCCGGCGTTGCTGCCCTCGTCCCCGGTCGGGGGAGGCCCTGCACCGTTGGAGGAGGCGCAGGCAACCAGCATGAGCTGCGCTGCTATCAGGCAGATTTTCCATATTTTCATGATGTTGTCCTTTACTGCTTCGCCTGTCCCGCGGCCGCTCTGAAGGCGTCGGTCAAACCGGACACGCAAGCATGAGTTTAGGCTGTGTTCTCAAAATGCTGGTTTTCTCTCCACCAATAGTTCCCGTAAGTAACGAAGGCAGAAAGCCAGCTTGATAAAGGCTGCAAAACTTCCCGCCAGCTTTTCATACCTCGTTGAGAATCGGCGAAACTTCTTCAGCCATCCGAAGCACCGTTCGACCACATTTCTCCTACGATAACGAGCTTTGTCTAACACCAGTGGACGTCCCTTATGGTGCCGTTGCTGGTCGCTGCGTTGCGGGATAACCGCTTTTATCTTTCTGCGCCGGAGTTCTGCCCGCAGAGCCCTGCTGCTATAGGCCTTATCTGCGGCAAGATGCGTTGGCCGCGTGCGATAACGGCCTGATGAAGTCGGGATCCTTGCCATGGCCAACGCACTTGTCGCATATCTGATTTCCGCTGATTGCCCCGGCGAAAGGCAGAACCCCAGCGGTAAACCATTACCATCAGTGACCAAGTGAATTTTGCTGCCAAAACCACCACGAGAGCGACCAAGAGCTTGATTCACCGGAGTGTTTTTTTACGCGCTCCGGCAGCATCTTTGGATGCCCTGACATTGGAGCCGTCAATGCACCACAGGTCGAAGTCGATAAGCCCTTCTTCATTGAGATGCAGTTGCAGTGCCGCAAGGATGGCATCGATGCGGCCTGTGCTTTGCCAACGTCGAAAGGAGTTGTAGACCGAGTTCCATGGGCCGAAACGTTCTGGCAGATCTCGCCAAGGTGCACCGGTGTGAAGTATCCAGAGAATGCCATCAAGCACTTGGCGTGGCTCACGAGTAGGGCGTCCGCTTATGCGGTGATGTGGAAACAGGGGCTCGATAAGCCCCCATTGTGCATCGGTTAACTGATAGCGACGGGACACTACATAGGTCTTAAGCTGTTGAGAAGATGTGAGATTATATCTTCATCACTTTAAGAACACAGCCTAGTCCACCGCCTCTTTTTCATTTGTGGCTCACCCCTCTCGTGCCAGGTTCCCGTGCGGCCCTATTAGTTAGTTACACGGGTTAGTTCCATGGGGCTGCCGTGGTCATGGCTCTGCCCCTTGACCGGCGCCGTACCCCTGATGGAAGCTGGGCCCTTCTCACACAAGGACGAAGATATGGTACGGATCCTGGGCAAGGCGTCGTCAATCAATGTGCGCAAGGTGCTGTGGAGCTGCATCGAGCTGGATCTCCCGTTCGAGCGGGAGGAGTGGGGGAGCGGTATTCAGTCCACCCGGAGCGCCGAGTTTCTGGCGTTGAATCCCAACGGGATGGTGCCGGTCATGAGGGATGGGGACTTCACCCTGTGGGAGTCCAACAGCATCATCCGATATCTGGCGACGCGCTATGGTGACGGCTCGCTCTATCCCGCCGAGGCACGGGCGAGGGCCAGGGTCGATCAATGGATGGATTGGCAGTCGTCGGACTTGAATCGCGCCTGGAACTACGCCTTCATGTCGCTGGTGAGGCTCTCCCCCGTCCATCAGGACAGTCAGGCGATGGCGGCGAGTTGTGCCGAGTGGTCCAGATACATGCAGATCCTGGACAGGCAGCTCGAGGCCACCGGCGGCTATGTGGCCGGGAGCCGCTTCTCGCTGGCGGACATTCCCGTCGGCCTGTCGGTGAATCGCTGGTTCCATACGCCCTTCGAGCGCCCGCCACTCGCGGCGGTGAGCGACTACTACGCGCGCTTGAGCGAGCGCCCCGGTTTCTGTCTGCATGGCAATAACGGAATGCCATAGGCGGCAGTGCGAGATCGGCCGCAGTGCCGCAGCTGCCGACCTCGATTGGTCAGCGCCTCGCACCAGAACCCCGGCGCCTGGCAGGGCGACTTGCCCTGTTAGCGGGCGCCTGGGCGAAAGGCGCGGCTCGCCCATAAAAAAATCCGAAACCCAAGGTTTCGGATCCTGGCCCGGGGGCATACACAGAGAGTGCTGAAAGAAGCGGGCTCAGCCGCTCAGCTGCGGATCTTGTTGTAGACAAACAGCACTATCAAGGCACCCACGGTGGCGATAAGGATGCTCGGCAGGTTGAAGCCGGTGACTGTCCCCATGCCCAGCAGGGTGCCGATGTAACCACCCACCATGGCGCCTATGACCCCCAGGATCACCGTCATGAAGAAACCGCCCCCATCCTTGCCCGGCATTATCCATTTGGCCAGGATGCCGACGATCAATCCCAATACAACCCAGGTAAGAAATCCCATCATCTAGTCCTCATTTGTGTGCACAGACACAGAGTATATGCAGGGTTCGGCGTTGCATCCTGCTCGGGGAGGGGGACAGACATTGTCATATGAGCATCCCTTATCCCCGAGGGGGAGCGTCACTCGGGGAGGGGACGGCTCTCGAGTCGCTGGCCTTGCTGGGAGCAGCTCAGCACGGACCCTTGCTCGAACCAGTCTCCCAGCACGATGCGCCGCGCCGGCTTGCCGTCCAGCATGAAGTCATGGACGGCGGGCCTGTGGGTGTGACCATGGATAAGCAGCTGGCAGCCATGCTGGCGCAGCAGCGCATCGACCGCCGCCGGGGTCACATCCATGATGGTCTGTGGCTTGCCGGCATTCTCCATCTGGCTCTGGCCCCTCATCTTGCAGGCGATGGCCTGGCGGCGGGCCAGCGGCAGGCGCAGGAAGAGCCAGCGCAGCCACTTCTGCTGGGTGATGCGGCGAAACTTCTGATAGCCCTCATCCAGGGTGCAGAGCAGGTCCCCGTGGCTCAGCAGCACCCGCTCCCCGTAGAGATCGATGACGCAAGGGTCGCCAAGCAGCGTCATGCCCGCCCGTTTGGCGAAGGCCTTGCCCAGCAGGAAGTCGCGGTTGCCGTGGATAAAGTAGATGGGCACGTCCTGCCGGCTCAGGGCGAGGAAGGCCTCGGCCACCTGGTGGTGGAGCGGGTTGGGATCGTCGTCGCCAATCCAGAATTCGAACAGATCTCCCAGCACATAGAGAGCATCGGCCTTGGGGGCGTCGCGCTCGAGAAAACGCACCAGTGCGGCTGTCATGTCGGGCCGCTGGGCGCACAGGTGAATGTCACTGATAAAAAGGGTGCTCATGATGTGGGATGAGTGCTCTTGATGGGTTCCGGGCAAAGGAGGGCAGGGGAGTCTGCCGGCGTGGACGAGTCGCACTGGGACGGTGCCTGCCAGTGGAGCGCGGCAAGGTCGCGCCCCTCCAGGGTCAGCAGGGCGGCGTAAGGATCGCCGCCAAGGCCAAGCAGACGGCAGATGGCCGCCTCTCCCTTGAGTCCTGACTCGAGGCGAAGGCGCAGCACGGCCTGATAGAAGTCGTGGCCAAAGTGCCCCAGCAGGGCAGCCATCAGGCTGAGGTGACGCCAGCCGTTGAGCGTCTCAAGCGGGGCTTGGGTGACATAAAGCTCCACCGGCCAGCGCGCCTGGTCCGGCCCTGTCAGGGTCTGCTCCATCAGCCACACCTGGTGCCCCTTGTCGCTGGCTGTCCAGCCCTGCTCGCGCAAGAGGGCGGCGAGGCGCGCGGGCTCAGGGTGCTGGCAGAGCACATCGAGATCGCTGCCAGGCCGATCGAGCCCGATGGCAACCGTGCTCACCAGGGCCAGGTCCTGGCACAGGCGCTCAAGTGCATCCCACACACCACTGCTTAGCAGGGCGTGGGCGGAGCGCTGACGGGGATTGCCCCGGGCCAGGTAGTCGAGGCGGCGCCAGTTGACCGGGGTGACCTGCGCAGATGGAAAAACTGCGGCCGGGGCCGCAGTTGTGTCAGTGCCGAGGAGGCGACAATCACTCAGCAAGGGTCACCTTGGTGATCACTACGTCTTCGGTCGGCACGTCCTGATGCATGCGGCCGTAGTTGCCGGTCTTGACGCCCTTGATCTTGTTGACCACGTCCATGCCGGCGGTGACTTCACCGAACACGCAGTAGCCGAAGCCCTGGGTGGTGGGGGACTTGAAGTCCAGGAAGTCGTTGTTGTTCACGTTGATGAAGAACTGGGCGCTGGCGGAGTGCGGCTCGCTGGTGCGGGCCATGGCGATGGTGCCAATCTTGTTGGACAGGCCGTTGGCCGCCTCGTTCTTGATGGAGGCACGGGTCTCTTTCTCTTCAAAGCCAGGAGCATAGCCGCCGCCCTGGATCATGAAGCCGTCGATGACGCGGTGGAAGATGGTGTTGTCGTAGTGACCGTCACGGCAGTATTGCAGGAAGTTGGCCACGGTCTCGGGGGCTTTTTCCGCGTTCAGGGTCAGGGTGATGTCGCCGTGGTTGGTGTGCAGAGTAACCATGATATGTCCTTTCAAATGTTGCGCGAGCACGAAGCCGCTCGCGGCTGTTGCATGGGCTATGGCCTAAAGTGGTGGCAATTCTAGCCCATCGAGGGGCTGCGGCATAGATGGCATGGGGGATCCGGCGCTTTTTCTGCCTCGTTTTCTCCACCGGATGCGGTTAGAATGTCAGGCCATTTTACTCACAGGCAGTGGTCATAAGATGCTGAAGATATACAACACACTCACTCGTCAAAAAGAAGAATTCAAACCTATCCACCCGGGCAAGGTGGGCATGTATGTGTGTGGCGTCACCATCTACGATCACTGTCATATCGGCCACGGCCGCACCTTCGTCTCCTTCGACGTGGTGGCCCGTTACCTGCGTTACGCCGGTTACGATCTCACCTATGTGCGCAACATCACCGACGTGGATGACAAGATCATCAAGCGCGCCGCCGAGACCCGGGTGACCTGTGACGACCTCACCGAGCGCCTGATCGGGGACATGCACCAGGACTTCGACGCCCTCGGCATGCTGCGCCCTGACATCGAGCCCCGCGCCACCCAGCACATTGGTGAAATCATCGCCCTGGTCGAAACCCTGCTGGAAAAAGAGCACGCCTACGTGGCGGACAACGGCGACGTCATGTTCATCGTCGAGTCCTTCGCCGACTACGGCAAGCTCTCCGGTCAGGATCTGGAGCAGCTGCAGGCCGGCGCCCGGGTCGACGTGGTCGAAGCCAAGCGCAACCCGCTGGACTTCGTGCTGTGGAAGATGTCCAAGCCCGGCGAGCCGACCTGGGACAGCCCCTGGGGCCCGGGTCGCCCCGGCTGGCACATCGAGTGCTCCGCCATGAACTCCAAGCACCTTGGCAACCACTTCGACATCCACGGCGGCGGCTCGGATCTGCAGTTCCCCCACCACGAGAACGAGATCGCCCAGTCCTGCTGCGCACACGGTGGCGACTACGTCAACACCTGGATGCACAGCGGCATGGTGATGGTGGACAAGGAGAAGATGTCCAAGTCCCTTGGCAACTTCTTCACCATCCGCGACGTCCTGGCCCATTTTGACGCCGAAACCGTGCGCTACTTCCTGATGTCCGGCCACTACCGCAGCCAGCTCAACTACTCGGAAGAGAACCTGAAGCAGGCCCGCGCAGCCCTGGAGCGGATGTACACCGCCCTGCGCGATCTGCCGGTGGCTGCCGCCGCCGGTGGCGACGAGCAGGTGGCCCGCTTTGTCGATGCCATGGACGACGACTTCAACACCCCGGAAGCCTACTCCGCCCTGTTCGACCTGGTGCGCGAGATCAACCGCCAGAAGGCCGAAGACATCGCTGTCGCCGCTGGCCTGGGTGCCCGCCTGCGGGAACTGGGCGCCGTGCTCGGCATCCTGCAACAAGACCCGGACGCCTTCCTCAAGGGCAATGAAGCGGACGACGAAGTGGCCGAGATCGAGCAACTGGTCGCCCAGCGCAATCAGGCCCGTGCCGACAAGAACTGGGCCGCCGCCGACGCCGCTAGAGCCCGTCTCACCGAGATGGGAATCGTGCTGGAAGACAGCGCCGGCAAGACCAGCTGGCGCCGTGCCTAAGGCCGGTGGCGCTGCTCGCGCCAACAGGTTGACCCAATAAAAAAACCGCAGCCCTTGGGCTGCGGTTTTTGTTTGTGGCTTTTCCTTCGACACCTCTTGAGCCTCGGTGGCCTGGGCTCTGATCCCTCGCCCCTTGGGGGAGAGGGCGAGGGTGAGGGGAGCTAACGTCATTCCCTAGCGGAATGTCATCCAACGCCTACATGGCATGGCTTCGCCATGCAGGACGCGAGGGCGCTGCCCTCGAAGGGGTTTCGCCCGCCCTTCGGGCTGGGGCGAGTGACTTTGGAAAGACCCGCTCTCTTTGGCAAATAACACCAAAGGTCTTCTCCCCTGGCAAACCACCCGCTTCGCGGGTTCCCTCGTCTCGTCCAACGGGTCGGACGGAGCGCCGCAGACGGCACTTTGGCCTACGCCATCCATGGCTTTGGCCAAAGCCCGCTTCGAACCTCCCTGTTCTTGCGCCAAATCGGGGTCGAGCAGTGCTCGCCCTGATCCGCTTTGGCCCCTATGCCGACTGCGGCTGCGCCATCATCCCTGATGGCGCTCCTGACCCGTTGAACTCGACTCGGCGGTTTGCAGGGGGAACCAATACCGTGCCTGCCCGTGGCTTTGGTTAATATCATTCACACCTATTTCACCTCCGACGAGCAGTAACGTAAGGGGCATGCAGAATGGGGTGCTGTTTAGGTAAAATAAATAAAACCCCAGTTCAGGGTTATGGTTTTTCTTTCATTGGTTGTGTTATTTGCTCTTCATTATTGTTAATGCCACTTGATGTTTTTTGATACCAATCGCTTTGGCCAATATTGACTCCAAGTGAAAAGATGCTAATAACGACGCCTAAGATAGCGCTCCATTGTCCCAGCGTGACGTGACACAACAACCATCTTACAGTGATTTTATCTATGTCATCTTTAGATATTACCTCTGCTGAGGAAGAATGTACTTGAATTTTGCTTTTAAAATTCAAACAGTATTTGATTTTATTATTGAGGATTGTTTTAAGTGGATTGGAGAGTGGTTCAATATAAATAAATGGAACGCCAAAGCACTCTATTTTATTTTTATTACATTCATAAGTACTGTGATGAGATGTCACAGCAATAATTGCCAATGGGTGATTGTATATTTTATTTTTAAATAACATGTCAATAAGTTCGACTCCTGCGCCATCTACTGGTACCTCACCTAATATCTTGGGCAAAACAATATCTACTATTAAAATATCGCACGCTCTTGTTTTTAAATATGACAATGCATCTTTGACATTATTTCTTTGCTCCAGCTTGACGTATTCAAGACCATTAATTTCGGCCCCAACAAGAGATATTTTATCATAGTTATCATCTATTATTAAAATGTTCACGTCACTCATTTAAATATGCTCTATTAAGTAGGTTTGCCAAATTAATCTCCCACTCTTTATCTGCGGAACTATAATAGATAGCACCCAAATAAAAATCGGCATAAGTTTCTTTTAAGTAACTATCAATACTATGTAAATCTACTTGGCCTTCTTCAAAGGTCTGATATTGCGTAATAATTACAACTGGAATATTTTCCCCTCTAAGCTTCATCTGGGCCAAGAATTCTTTACCTGCAAAACTTTCTGGTGTGCCTCCAAGCGGGTCATCTGAACTCGGATCAAAATTGGGCATGCTCATGTCGAGGAAAATTAAGTCATAAGTATTTGATATTAATGAACGTAGACCACCTCTTAAAGATTGAAATACAGCAACACTTTCAATTATTGGAAAAAAGGAACGGCAAAACAGCTCAATTTCTTTGCTCTTTTCTATCTGGTCTTCAACGATCAAGATTTTTCATATTATATTTTATCCATATTGAAAAGTTAATGATACTGAAAACATATTATTTTCCTTATATCCAAAAGCTAATCATGTTTGATATTTAGGTCTCTCATCATAATTTTCCATATTTTGAAGAAACCTGTACCACCTTCACCTTGAATTGCATCCCGAGTTAATTCCTCATCGCCGTAAGCATTGCGATAAAAATCGAGATTAAAGTTCTCTATTTCATATTTCTCAATAGGTTTAGTTTTGTTTGATACTGTTATTGTCACCAAATCATTGATCTTTTCTATATCTACAAGCAAGACATCATTTTCTCTAAATGTGACTTGAATATAGCATTTTCAAAAGAATGAAAGAATACGTCAACCCAATATGAAACATTTTTTTGCTGAATTTGAATTTCAAATTTTTCTGACAATATTAAAGGAATACTCAATGACCTTTTTGCTATCTCTATTGCAGTGGATAGTTCAAACTGACCATCACCTTCGGAGTCCACCATGTTCAAACCATGAGCACACAAAGAGCAAGGTCACTTTGCAAGTTATTTTTAGCTCTTCTAATAGCATTAGTAAAACTTGCTTTTGCTCCTCTGGATATTTCAGCGCTCTAGTTTCCTTTGTATATGTTTCAAATATTGAATTTAAGTGTGTAGTAAATTTATCTCGTATACAACCTTTTCATGATCAAAATAAAATCAGTTCTAAACCATAGCCGTCCACTTAATAACCCTCAAGAAATCATCGTATGTAGGAGATAATGGAAGTTCTTGTTGGATTGCATATGTTTAAAGGTGATACTGAGTAGTTAAACATAGCCTCATCTTTATTTTTATTTTCCAGCTCCGCCTTCTAATGTGTTAATTTGTAGTTTTTATCATTAAAAAGTGAAATTTCATTTTCAAGGTTTTCGTAAATGATTTAGCTATTTTCCATAAGCTTTCAATATCACTTTCAGTTACTGTTAAATTCGCTTTAGCAAGTAAGCTCTCCAACATAATCTTCTATTCTAGACTGCTCTGGGGTATATATGCCCTCTGTAAGCGAAGATTTCCGGATAGCTGTTGGTAAAACGCCATGGCGAATTCTTGTGCTGAGATAATTATTTATTCCCTTCTCACCAAATGTGAACTCAGCCCTCATTAACTTTGCTAAACTCAAGAAGGTTGCATTTTTTGGTGATAACTTGGTATCAGGAAGATAAATAATTGACAAGCTTTTCCAATACTCTTTTGGTTATTCTTATTAAGGGAAAAAACTTGATAAATATCATTGTATTGTGCTTCATCAGACGTATTTGCTGATTTGGGAGTAGCTCTAGATATCTATCAAACAAAGAACGATATGGAGTAGATTTCTTCCTTTAAAGACAGCGGCATCTACATATATGCGACTGTTCTCAACTTGTTTTACTGCTTTTCTTACGATTAGGTTTTTATTTATTTGCTTAATTTCCAAATTGCAGGTCATCGTTATCTTCTTTATCAGTAATGTTGCAATTTCTAATCACCACGTTCTTATATCTGTCTAGCCGTATCGAAATTTAAATAAAGCTTCATAACTTCTGTAGTGCAAACCCAACGGAGAAAGTAATGTAATTTATCTTTTCCAAAGTTGATTCCTTACCAAATAGTTCTGTCGGAAATATAAAATTATTTAGTGTTAAAAAGTTCTCGAAAAACTTCAAACTAAGTCGTAGATTCATCTACAAACTGTGAATGTAAAGCGTATGCAATTGGGAGTTCGATTGTGCTTATATCTTGTACAGAGCTTCAATTGCTGAAAAGTATCTCTAGTATCAAAAATTGAAAACAACTTATCATTAAATAATGAGGACTCAACAAATATAGAAAGGGCTTTCAGATGTGATCTGGAAAGAATATATAATTTTGTCAGCTCCCTTATAACCTCAATTTTTAATAACCTATCACTGTCAGAAATTAAAGAAGAAGATACAACTTCTGCATCAAGATAATTTCTATTGTTCATCATCTTTATAGCTTGGAATTTTTCGAATCTATTTATGTGAATACTGCTTTTGAATTCATCCTCCTTTATAATGAAGTAATCATATTCTTGACTAAGCATTAGATTAAGCGATAGTGGACTCTCATAGTTAGAGCTTAAAATTTGAAAGTATCGATCCTTTACATTGTCTTTATATAAAATATGCTTTTTGAAGCGTGTTCACACATGAAAATAAGTGAATTCCTTTTTCAAAGTTAAGCCTTTCTCTTGATGATGTATTAGGTGATTCCTTTCTGCAAAATGACGGAGCTGTTTGAACCAATCCATTGTTCTCAGGGAGTTAGAAATACAGGCCAAAATTCCTAGAGACTTTTCATAATCCTTATTTCTCTCTAGAACATTAGACATGTGCTTTACTATTTTTGACATAAATTCATTATCTAGTTCAGTGTCAACTCTTGAATATGATTTTGAAACGATTTCGATTAGGCAAAAGTCAGAAAATGATTTTTTAGATACGTTGAATAATTCAATTACTCGTTGATAATCGCCCGCTGTGTATAAATCAACTATCGAGATATAAGAATCTTCGATTTTAGGCTCTTTATCTCTACCGAAAAAGCCTGTTGCGATTACAGACTGTGTCATACCCAACTAACTCAAGCATTTTCAATACATGCTTTATCTCATAGTCAAAGGTATCGCTGAATTCTTTCCCAGTTACAACAAAATACTCTAAAGTAGATATTATAAGTTGAAAGATATCTACTATTGATGAGTTTTTTCAATGTCCAAATATAACATCCAAAATAGTATCATCGTTCATTTTCACATCAAAGAAACGGTATAAATAAAAATCCTTAACTGATGGGTGAGCGGATCTTTTTATATCATTTCTATGCGTGTCTTTTGATGTGAAATAAATCTCATCATCATTGAAGTACCCATTAATGTAAAACAATACATACTTTAGAAAGTTGTTGTTCTCAAGTCTCCCGAACTTTTCAGAACAGTCTGTCTGTTCTGGTTGCTCTTTTAAGTTGTTTAGGGATGAATGAGTTATAATAGACCAAATAGATAAACCACAATGATCATCTATTTCGTTAACTAATCGTAGTGCATGCTCTATATCACTAGACAAAATATTTTCTGAAATTTCATTTTTCTTTTTTAAGTAGAATTTTATTTTATCTGCGTGGTGTTCAATTAAGGCTATACACCATGCTAGATTTTTACTAACATTTGCTCTTGGTGATTTCCTTATGTACATCTCGTTTATTGGCCTGTTACATGTCAGACCAATAGCATTGGAAAAATGATGGCTTTGACTAATTTCACGGAAGTTTTGATATATTTCTTTAGGTGTTAACTCTTCAAATATTTGTTGTTTAATAACATAGCTATTACGCCCTGACTTTAGAGTTTTAGTTAAAATAGATTTTCCTTTTTGTTTTCTGCTGTGGGCTCTATTCATAGTGATTCCTGAGGGCTATATTGTATTGTTCGTTTGCTGGTATAAATCCAGGGTGGATGTGGCAACTTGTATATTGGTGAAAGAATCTTGAGGCATTATTAATATGACTATTTAATGCTGCGTGCTTGGTGTCAAATATAATACACCCTTCAGTTTATACCTGAGTTATTAAACTTACTGTAAAATCTCATTGATGAAGTGATTTGTACTAACCATGTTGTTGTATCGGCGCGATAATTTGCCTCAGCCTTGTCGGCGGCAGGACCGGAAAAAGGGAGTAACTCCCCCTCCAATTCATTTCACACCTTGCCAAGCTGAGCTTCACCTCTGGGCTGCTGGCTGGGTTTAGCCCCCTTTTGTTCGCCGAGGCGAGCCCGTTTGTCCAGGCCGCGAGGCAGGACGCCGAGCGAGCGCCGCTGGGCCAGGGGCCAAACCGGAATTGGACGAGCAAGGCTCGGCCCGGTTTGGCGCAAGGACAAGGATGTCCGCAGCGGACTTTGACCGACGCCAGGGATGGCGAAGGTCAAAGCCCATCGGCGCGTGCCGTGGGACAAACGAGTGAACCGAGGGAACCCGACGCAGGAGGGCGAACAAGTGGGGGTGGCCTTTCTTTTGGTGACTTTTCTTTGGCCACGCAACGAAAAGTCACTCGCCCAAGCCCGAAGGGCGGGCGAAACCCTGTCGAGGGCAGCGCCCTCGTGTCCTGCATGGCGAAGCCTTGCCGATGCTACGGCCAACGACATCCCTCAAGGTAATGACGTTACTCTACCCCTCACCCTAGCCCTCTCCCGCAAGGGGAGAGGGGATGGTTACCGCGGACGATTACGCTTCGCTAATCGACCCTACTCGACCCTGCTTGTCCCGGGGCCGTCGGAAACCCCATCGAGGATGGAATCCTCGCCCCTTGCCGAGGCGCGGGATGCCGGGCTGGCATCCGCCGAGAACCGGGAAGCCGGCCAAATTCCGTCGCTGCCGCCCCTGGCTGTCGCTACCACAATGCGCCGCTGACCCTGGCTTAGGAAAAGGGGCCAACGGGCACCCACTCCCATCCTACGGAGCCGAGGGGGCCCGATCCATGGATATTGCTGACTCAAGTGTCAGAATCGACAGGTTTTTTGCGCTGGTTCAAAGTTATGGCCCCACGCCCGGGGTGGGGTGGGGCCATAGGCCCTGGCGGGGGCGCGCCAAAGTGTGAACGGGGTGGTATTTCCCCGGCCTACCCCTTTCTCGCACTTGTCTGGCGTGCCCCGAGTTGGCTAAGGTGGTCGCCCATCACATGCAGGTAGTGGAGAGCGGCATGGACAAGATATTGCAGACCCTGTCGGAGCGGGTCACCCAGGCGCGGGATCTGGAGAGCCTGACCCGGCCCCTGCTGGAGATGCTGGAGGCGGTGACCGGGCTGGAGTCGACCTATCTCACCGAGATCGATGAGGGGCAGAGTACCCAGCATATTCGCTATGCCCGCAACGTGGCCGAGCTGCAGATCCCGGAGGGGGCGGCGGTGGACTGGAGCGATACCCTGTGCCGGCGGGCCATCAATGAGGGGCGCCTGTTTACCGACAACGTGGCCGAGTGCTGGGGCGATTCGGATGCGGCCAGGATCATGGGCATTCGCACCTATCTGAGCAGCCCGGTGCGCACCTCGTCCGGCTCCCTCTATGGCACTCTGTGCGCCGCCAGCGCCGAGCGCAAGCCCATGGTGGCGGGCTCTGAGCAGCTCATCGGCTTCTTCGCCCGGCTGATCGCCGAGCATGTGGAGCGGGAGCAGTTGCTGCAGCAGTTGCAGCGGGCCAACGACGAACTGTCGCGCCAGGCTCTCTGCGACCCCCTGACCGGGTTGCCGAACCGCCGGGCCCTGATGCAGGAGCTGACCCGGTTGTTCTCCCTCTCGGATCGGGCCGGGCACCCTGTGCTCATCGCCTTTATCGATCTCGATGGCTTCAAGCAGATTAACGACATCCACGGTCACGAGGCGGGGGATCGGCTGCTCACCACCATGGCGCGTCAACTGGGCTCGGCCCTGCGCAGTGGCGACATGTTGGCGCGGATGGGGGGCGATGAGTTCGTCGCCGTGGGCATGGGCCCTATCCCGGGGGAGGAGACGGTCGAGGGGGCGGTGCGGTGCTTCGCGCGTCGGCTGTTCGAGCACAGCGTGCTGCAGTTGCCGATCCAGTCCCGGGTGCTGCACTACCCAGGGGCCAGCGTGGGAGTGGTGGCGGTCGACCCTGCGCACACCAGCGTCGACGAGGCCCTGCGCCAGGCCGATGCGCGCATGTATGATGTCAAGCGCCAGCGCCGCGCGCTGGGATGAGGGGCACCTGGCATCCAGGGCGCCCCGATTTATGGGAATGAGGCCAGGCACCGCGCCCTTGATGCCGCGCATTGTTGCCCCCGCGCCCGGGATGTTAGGATGCGTCTCCCTCAACACAGGCACTCTCTACCATGGCAAACCCTGTTATCGGCCATTACCGCGCCCTGGCGGCGAAAGTGGCCACCCTCTTTGCGGAGATCTGTGAGTTTCAGCAGCGCATCTGGGTGGTCAGCATCATCAAGGATGCCTACACCGACACCTTCATCGTCAACGAAGGCAGTTTCGAGGAGCCCATGCAGTGGATGCACCGCAAGGGCTACAGCGCCGAGATGCTGGCCCGGGTCGATGCCATGGCCCGCTCCCAGGTTGTCCAGCTGGAGCTCGGTGGGCAGCGCCACCGCCTGATGCGGGTCAAATAGCGGACCAAAGTCCCGATTTTGGCCCGAATGGCCAGAGCCACAAGGTTCGAGCCACTCACCCCGCTGCCTGATAGCCACCCCTGGCGGGGTTGCCCGGGTCATGACTTCTCGGTGGTGCGCTCCGGTTTCAATGCCCCCGAGTAGACGCAGATGGCGGAGTTGTAACTGTTGTAGGCGACGGCGTAGTTGAAGTCGCAGAAATAGGCCGGGTGCTTGGTGGCAACCGTGTCGCCCGCCTTGCATTTGTCCTGCATCCCCTCCACCAGAGAGTCATTGTTGGCGCCAAGACAGGCCTTGCCCGTGGTCTTGTCGCCGCCGCACGCCATCAGCAGGGCGCAAACCGAGATACTCATCAACCACTTCACTGTGCCTTGCATGTTCAATCCTGAGCTGTTCAAACGCGATGCCGGTGCCATGGACGCTGGGGTGCTGGGAGAGAGCGCCTGGGGAAGGGGGGCCGGCGGCCTGCCGTGGTGCGCGCCGCAACCCCTTGTCCGATAAGAGGGCCAACAGACTCCCGGCGCCATTTTACGGGCACGGGACGCTCCACGTCACCCCTTGTGGTGACAAGTACCTGATATTCAATGGTGTTTGTGAGGGAGTTCAAGCGGCTGGCGGGCAAGGGAGGGGCTGAGCAAGGGGAGCCGGGCCCAGAAAGCGAGAGGCCCATAACGGGCCTCTCTGCTGGCATCGATGGGCACTAGGGCGCCGGGAAGTACTTGTGCTGGATCCGCTGGAACTCGCTGCTGGCCAGCACCTGGGTCAGGCCGTGCTGGAACTCCTTGACCAGGGCATCGTCTACCGGATGGCTGAAGGCGAAGCAGAACTGCTCCGAACTCAGCACCCAGCGCACCTCGAACAGGGCGGGATCCAGCTGCTGGGCCTGGATGAGATCCATCAGGGTGGCCTTGTTGCTGGAGATGAGGTCGACCCGGCCCGAGGTAAGCATCCGCAGGGCCTGGGAGAGGCGGTTGGCTGTCATTATCTTCTGCTCGTCGAAGCCGCTGTTGAGCAGCAGCTGCTCCCCCACGTCGGCGCGTACGGCCCCTATGGTGTGCTGCTGGGCATCCTCCAGCCGGGTGAGCTTGAGGGGATGGCTGGCCAGCCCCATCAGCACGATTTCGGCATAGCCGATGGGGCAGGCCCACTTGAACAGGGGATCCCGCGCCTCGGTGCGGGCGGTGGTGAAGAGCACCACGTTGGGCTTCTGGGTCAGCAGGTAGTAGCCCCGGGCCCAGGGGAGGATGCTGATCGCCTGGGGCGGGGTGCCGGTCTTCTGCCACACCTGGTGCAGCAGCTCGATGGCAAAGCCGCTGGGGGTGCCATCTTCCCCGGTGAAGTTATAGGGCTTGTACTCTTCGGTGAGGTAGTGAAGCTTGCCAAGGGCCGGGCTGGCGCTGGCCTGCCCCATCTCCCCCGGCCCGCCCCAGAGTGTGGCTAAAAGTGTGGCCAAGAGGGCTCTCCTGCCCTTGATCCTTCCTATCCCTGTTCTCATCCTGACCGTCCTGCTGCCGAGTGCCCAGCTTCAAGTGTTGCCAAGCCACGGGGTTTCGCCAGCCGAAGGGGCGGACAATCGCCGTTGTCGTGCCAGGGCTTGGCGCAGCAGGGGGAGTGACAGCGCGCGCCATCACCAGGCCGGACGGGTATGGCCTATGGGCTTGAGGGCCTGATCGCGCAGGCCGACCAGCAGGGTTGCGCCGTCCGGTTGCAGCCTGAATTCACCATAGCGCGCCTGCTCGTACTGGGCGGCCGTCCCCTCCTCGAAGAAGAAGGCATCCGGCCCAATCCACCACTGCCCCTGCTGCCAGCGAGCCTGCAGCAGGCGCTGGTCCGGGGCCAGGGCGTCGGGGGCGCCTCCCTCAACGCGCTGCGCCACCTGCTGTTCATCGAGGCGGATGACCAGGGTCTGGGTGGCGGCGCCCTCCTGGTGCGGGCTCCCCAGCTGGCGGGCGAGGGCGTAGCTCAGGCGCATGTAATCCCCCTGCATCAGGGAGCGGGGGTCGACCGGGGCCAGCTCCAGCAGCACGGTTTCGCCGCTGCTTATGGCGTGCTCGAAGCGCCAGACGGTGACATTGAGGCCCACCAGGATGGCGAGGCCGGTCAGCAAGAGGCCAAGACGTCTCATAAGGGGATACTCCCATGCTGATGTTTGAGCCCTTGGTTGTCGCCGAATAACAGGGGGCCGGAGCCCGGCTGTGTGGCGAGGGCGGTCAGCAAGAGGGCAAGATGTCTCATAAGGGGATGCTCCCATGCTGGTGTTTGAGCCATTGGCCATCGCGCTGCGACAGGGGGCCGGAGTCCGGCTGTGTGGCGAGGACTGCCAGCAAGAGTCCAAGACGGCTCATGAGGCGATCTCCTTGCCGAGGATTTTCAACAGCTGGCGGGTGCCGAGCAGCAGGGCACCCGAGCCCAGCAGCAGCCAGGATTTGGTCATCAGGGTCAGCCCGAGATCGTAGTAGTAGAGGGAGCCAAAGCCGAGCAGCAGCAGGCCGGCCAGGGTCATGAGCCCGAGACTGCCGGCATAGAAGCCGAGCACCAGCACCAGGGCGCCGGCCCCCATGCCGGGGATGATGGCGCTGATCACCACCAGGGGCAGGCCATAGAGCAACGGCAGTTTCAGTTTCACCATGACGGCGAGCAGCAGGGCGGCGCAGAGCAGGGGATTGAGCCAGAGTGGCAAGCGTGAGAGCCCGAGCTCGTCGAGTGCGCTGGTGCCGCCGTCCCAGAGGGGATGGTGCAGTCGCCCCAGCACCAGCAGGGAGAGCGCCAGCCCCAGGGTGAGGGATTCATAGAGCGAATGGCGTTCTGGGTCGCGCTCGGCCTGCAGCCAGCAGAAGGTGAGGGCGGCCATCACCAGCGGCAGGGCCAGCAGTTGCAGGCCAAGGCAGGCGAGCCCCATGGTCAGCAGGATGGCGGCGGCGAAGCTGTGGAAGAGGCGAACCAGCCAGTGCTCGAACAGGGCGGCGATGGCCAGCGACAGCAGGGCCAGTCCCAGCCAGAGCGGGGCCGAGTGGGGGTCAATCTGGTCGATGAGGCCATAGAGCAGCCAGGCATCGGCCGCGAGCGCGAGCGCCAGCACGAACTGATCCCAGAGATCGCTGCGCCGGGCCAGGCGGTTGAGGCCGAGGGCGGCGGCCATCAGCAGGGTGCCCATGACGAGGGCGTGGTTTGGCTCGCGGACCAGGCTCTCGAAGGCCATGAACAGGAAGAACAGCAGGAAGAGGGCGGCCAGCCAGCCCACCATGCCGAGCAGGAAACGGCTCGACCAGTGCGGTTGCTCGTCCCGGGGGGCATCGCCCTCCACCAGATGGGCGGCCCGCAGCCTCTCCCAAGGGTTCAGATCAGACATGCTGCCTCCGTTGCTGTTGCAGCCAGCCGTTGGTGAGGACCGAGAGACCGGTGGCGACAGGGGCCTCGGCTGGCAGGTGCTGCCAAGGGCTCAGATCAGACATGCTGCCTCCGTTGCTGTTGCAGCCAGCCGTTGGTGAGGATCGAGAGACCGGTGGCGACAGGGGCCTCGGCTGGCAGGTGCTGCCAGGGGATCAGATCAGACATGCTGCCTCCGTTGTTGTTGCAGCCAGCGGCTGGCCATCACGGAGAGACCTATGGCGATGAGGGATAGCAGCAAAAAGCCGTTCATGTCCGGCTCCATCCACTTGCCCAGCGCCGCAAGGGTGACGGCGATAAGGCTCAGGCACCCCATGGCGAGCCCGGCGATGAATCTGTGGTGCCAGCGCAGATAGGCGGCGCCCAGCCAGGCGAGCCAGGCGGGCCAGACCCAGGGGGAGGCGGCATCGAACAGCGCCAGCAGGGCCAGCAGGGTAACCCCGAGCCCGGCGGCCAGCCCCGGGAGCCAGGAGGGCATGAGCGCGAGCCGGGCTGGGGCCAGGATGAGCGCCCCCCAGAGGGCGGCGTTGAGCAGGGTCAGGCACCAGCCGAGGGCTTCCTCATCGAAGGAGAAGAAGAGGTCGATGAGGCCGAGGCGCCAGTAGAGCACCAGCGCCAGCTGGCCGAGCAGCCAGGCGAGGGTCCAGAGCAGGGGGCTCCTGCCGAGCGCCGCCAGGGGCAGCAGCAACAGGGCCCAGGTGGCGAAGAGCTGCCAGGGATCGGCACCTGTCTGGTAGGTCTGACCCACCAGGGCCAGCAGGGCGCCTATGTTGAGGGCCAGGGCCAGCAGCAGGGCCTGGCGCGGGGTGTCGGCCAGGGGCTTGCGCCAGAGCACCAGCAGCATGGCGAGCAGGGGCAGCTCCAGCAGGGCGAGGCGGGAGAGACGGCCCAGGGCCTGCCAGTTGAAGGCGACGAAGAACACCAGGCCCGCCCCCAGGCAGAGGCAGCCGAGCCAGAGCAGCAGCCTGTCGAACAGCCACTGCCAGCGCACCGAGGTCGGGGGGAGATCGCACAGGGCGAGGGCGGCGGGCAATGACTCCCGGGGGAGACGACCGCGTCTGACCCAGTCGAGCAGGGTCTGTCTTGAGGTGAGGTGCATGGCGAGGCTCCTGAAGCCGTCGTGCCTGAGAGATAAGGCATTATGGCACGGCGCCGCGTCCCGGGGCAGACCCCGGTGGCGCTGATGCGACAGGGGCAGGGCATGAGTAACAAAAAAGCCCCGACCGGGAGGAGGGGGCTCTGATGACGGGCAGACGGGGATATGGATGGGTGCTCACGCCCATCCCGTCCCCTCGTTGCTGGTGGGTCAGACGAAGATCAGGGTGCTGGCGCCCAGGCCCACGAAGAGGATGGCGCAGGCGATGCGGATCCCCTGGAGGGGCAGCTTGTCGGCTCCCAGCTTGCCAAGCAGCACCACGGGCACGTTGGCCAGCATCATGCCGAGGGTGGTGCCGGCGATGACCTGGGTCAGGGAGTCGTACTTGGCCGCCAGCAGCACTGTGGCTATCTGGGTCTTGTCGCCGATTTCGGCGATGAAGAAGAGCACGAAGGTGGCCATGAAGGGGCCGTATTTGTCGAGCGAGCTCTCTTCATCTTCCATCTTGTCCGGCACCAGGATCCAGACCGCCATGGCGATGAAGGCGCCGGCGACCAGCCAGGTCATCACCTTGGGATCCATCCAGCGACTGATGAACTCCCCTATCCAGGCGGCCCCCGCATGGTTGAGCAGGGTGGCGACCAGCATGCCGGCGATGATGGGCCAGGGTTTGCGAAAACGACAGATGAGCAGCAACGCCAGGAGCTGGGTCTTGTCGCCGATCTCGGCGATGGCCACGCTCAGGGTTGAGGTTAACAAGGCTTCCATAAAAATGACCGGGGGACGGAATTGTTATAAACCAGAGACAAGCCTGCGCCATCCGTCCCCGGTATTGGCACTGGCCCGTCAAAGGTCTTGTCAAATCCGGCATTGCCCGGATCACCCTGACCATGGTGAGTTGGCACCAAGTATGTTGATCAGGATCGCGCACCGGGTTGGCACCCGTGGCGAGACTACTCCCCCTCGATGGGAGCCGGCATTCTAGGGAAAAACGTCCTCCGAAGCAAGGCGTGTGGCAGGGGGATCAGCCGCCCACCAGCTTGACCTGAAAGCCGGCCTTCTCCAGCTCGGCCTTGATAAGGTCCCGTTTGTCCCCCTGGATCTCGATGATCCCCTCCTTGAGGCCGCCGCCGGTGCCGCACTTCTTCTTGAGCAGGGTGGCGATGGTTTTCTGCTGTTCGGCCGGCACGCCGTGGATGGTGATGACACCGGCGCCCTTGCGTCCCTTGGTCTCGCGGCGGATGCGCACGACCCCGTCGGCGGGGAAGGGGGAGGCGCTCTGGGTGGGGGCGGATTCCTTGATGATGCCGCCGTCCGTGCTGTAGACCAGGCGGCTGTTGTTGTCGTGACTCATGGCAATACTTTGTCGGTTAGCTAAGCGGAGTTTGATTTTACGCAAATAAATGTTGAGGGCACAGCTTATAATCCTCCCCACTAAAAGCGAATTATTCTTGTTTAACTTCAGGAGCCCGTCATGGTACTCACAGAGTTGTCGCCGGGGCAGCGTGCTCGTATCAAGAACATGAACCAGCTTGGCCGCACCTTGCGACGCAAGCTGATGGTGATGGGGCTCCTGCCCCAGACCGAGATCCTCTATCTGCGGGCGGCCCCCCTGGGGGATCCGCTCCAGATCCAGTGCCAGGGCATCTGCCTCTCCATGCAAAAGAGCCTGGCCCAGCAAATCGAGGTCGAACCGGTATGAACTACTCCCTGGTAACCGTAGGCAACCCCAACAGCGGCAAGACCTCGCTGTTCAACGCCCTGACCGGTGCCCGCCAGCAGGTGGGCAACTGGAGCGGGGTCACCGTCGACAAGAAGATGGGCGAGTTTTCCGCCAAGGGGCAGGATTACACTCTGATGGACTTGCCCGGTATCTACTCCCTGGCCAATCAGGAGGCGAGCCTGGACGAACAGATCGCCAGTCGCTTTGTGCAGGGCCAGCAGCCGGACCTGCTGCTCAACGTCATCGATGCCGCCAACCTGGAGCGCTCCCTCTATCTCACCCTGCAACTGCGGGAATTGGGCCTGCCCATGGTGGTGGTGCTCAACAAGATGGATCTGCTGCAAAAGCGCCGCATCACCATAGACGAGGGGCTGCTCGGCCAGGCGCTCGGTTGCCCGGTGGTGTCGCTCTCGGCCCACAATCGCCAGCAGGTGGCGGCCTTCAAGGAGCAGATCCACCGGTTCATCGGCCAGCCCCAGCCTGCCCTGGTGCTCGATTACGGTCAGCCGCTGGAAGCCGACATCGCCGAGCTCGAGACCCTGCTCGCCCCTCACCACCTCAGTGACCGCGGCCGTGCCCTGCGCCTGCTGGAGGAGGACGTTGCCATGCAGGAGACCCTGGCGGCGGGTCAGCAGGCGGCGGCCGACAACGTGGTGAGCCGCGCCCACCACGCCCAGGACATCGATCTGCAACTGGCAGACCTGCGCTACGGCCACATCCACCACTGGTGCCAGCAGGCATGCCGCCATCAGGACAAGCTCACCGTCGCCCAGAGCGAACGGCTGGACAGGATGCTGCTCAACCGCTGGGTGGGGATCCCCTTCTTCCTGCTGGTGATGTACCTGATGTTCATGTTCGCCATCAAGGTGGGCAGCGCCTTCATCGACTTCTTCGACATCCTGGGGGGCGCCCTGTTCGTGGACGGAGTGCACCACCTGCTGGGGCTGGTGTCGGCACCCGACTGGCTGGGGGCCGTGCTCGCTGACGGGGTCGGCGCCGGTCTGCAGACGGTGGCGACCTTCATCCCAGTGGTGGGCTGCCTCTTCCTGTTCCTCGCCGTGCTGGAGAGCTCGGGCTATCTGGCCCGCGCCGCCTTCGTGGTGGATGCCCTGATGCGCCGCCTCGGCCTGCCCGGCAAGGCCTTCGTCCCCATGCTGATGGGCTTTGGCTGCACCGTGCCCGCGGTGATGGCGACCCGCACTCTGGGGTCGGAGCGCGAGCGGCTGATGACCTCGGCCATGGCGCCCTTCATGTCCTGCGGCGCCCGGTTGCCGGTCTATGCCCTGTTCGCGGTAGCCTTCTTCCCCGAATCGGGCCAGAACCTGGTGTTCGGCCTCTACCTGCTCGGCATACTGGTGGCGGTGCTCACCGGCCTCTTCCTGCGCAGCACCCTGCTGCCGGGCAAGAGCGACTCCATGGTGATGGAGATGCCGGACTACGAGTGGCCCCGTCCTGTGGATGTGGGGCTGCGCACCTGGCAAAAACTCAAGGCCTTCATCTTCGGCGCGGGCAAGACCATAGTGCTGATGGTGGCGGTGCTGAGCGTGCTCAATTCGCTGGGCACCGACGGCAGCTTCGGCAACCAGGATCAGGAAGACTCGGTGCTGAGCAAGATCAGCCAGTCGGTGACCCCGGTACTGCACCCCATCGGGATACGGGAGGAGAACTGGCAGGCCACGGTCGGCATCCTCACCGGCATCTTCGCCAAGGAGGCGGTGGTCGCCACCCTCAACAGCCTCTATGCCGGCAGCACCGGTGACGAGGAGGAGAGTGAATACTCCCTGCTCGGCAGCCTGAAGGAGGCGCTGGCCACCATTCCCGCCAACCTGGCGGACATAGATCCCGCCGATCCCATGGGGCTCAAGGTCGGGGAGCTGGCCGATCAGCAGGCGGCCGCCGAGGCCCAGGAGGTGGATACCTCCACCTATGGCAACATGCAGACCCACTTCGACGGGGCGGCCGGTGCCTTCGCCTACCTGCTGTTCGTGCTGCTCTACATGCCCTGTGCCGCCGCCATGGGCGCCCTGGTGCGGGAGACCGGCCGTCAGTGGGCCCTGTTCACCGCCGCCTGGTGCAACTACATGGCCTTCATGTGTGCCACCCTCTTCTACCAGCTGGCGACCTTTGCCGCTCACCCCGAGCAGAGCCTGCTCTGGACCCTGAGCTACGGGCTCTCCCTGGCGCTGCTGTGGTGGTTCGGTCGCCGCCACGGGGACATAGTCGCCCGCAAGGTGGTGACTCTGTGAGGGCGCAAACGAGGGGATGTCCCCATCAAGAGGAGGTCACGCCATGATATTGCGAGAGCTGGGTGATTATCTGGCGGCGCAGCAGAGGGTGAGCCGGCGGGAGCTGGCCCGCCACTTCCACACCTCGGAGGATGCGGTGGAGGCCATGCTCGGCGTCTGGATGCGCAAGGGCCGCGTCACCAAGCGGGAGACCCGGGTGTGCGGCGGCAGTTGCTGCGGCAAGAGCGAGGAGGTGATGTTCGAGTGGTGCGAACCCGGCCGGATCGGCCTGGTACAGCAGCGCTGAGCGCTCTGCCGCCAGAGAGCGTCGGCTGACAACAAGAGACCCGCCACTGGCGGGGCTCCTTTTTTGTGTTTGTTGCCGCCCCGGGGGGGGGGGGGCGCCGGGGCCCCCAACCCCGGCCCCCCCCCCCGGGGGGGCCGCCCCCTGCCCCCCCCCCGGCGCGAGAAAAGACCGGGGGCATCCTCGCAGGCGTTCTCCCCACCACCAGCCCTTCCGGCAGCCGGCAACCCTTGTCGATCACCACCCGGCGCAACCGGCAACCGGCCCCGATCTCGACCCGGGAAGAGATCACCGCGATCCAGGGTGCAGAGGAGTCGACCACGTTGTTGAACAGTACAGAGCTCACGATGAAGGAGCCGCTGACTATAGTGCCGCCGGCGAACAGGGAGTTGATGGTCATGCCGTGTTGGCCGTTCTGATCCTGCACGAACTTGGCGGGGGCCGTCATCTTCTGGCTGGTCAGATGGGCCAGTCTGATCGTAGATGTCGAGCTCGGGGTCCACCGAGCCGGGATATCCATATTTCTGCAGAGGAGTCTGATCCCCACATCGCGCCAGTAGAGGCGTTTTTGCGGGCAGCAGCCGACGCAGGAGAGGCTGAACGGATGGGCATAGGCAGTGCCCTCCTTGACCACCCGCGGGATCACGTCCATGCCAAAATCGTGGTGGGACTGCGAGTTGGCGAGATCCTCTTCCAGCAGCTGATAGAGGTAGTCGGCGTCGAAGATGTAGACCCCATGGAGGCCAGCGCGGTGTCGGGTTGCCCGGCATGGCGAGGCGGGTCGGCGAGGCTCTCGACGAAGGCGTTGATCTTGCGGCTCTCGTCCACCGCCATCACGCCGAAGGCGCTGGCCTCCTGGCGCGGCACTTCGATGCAGGCCACCGTCACCCGGCTGCAGGTTGACGTGATCGAGCAGCATGGCGGCGTAATCCATCTTGTAGATGTGATCCCCCGCCAGCACCACATATTTGGGGCCGTGCTCTGAATGATGTCCATGTTCTGGTAGACCGCATCGGCGGTGCCGCGATACCAGCTGACCTCGTCAATGCGCTGCTGGGCCGGCAGCAGCTCGATGAATTCGATCATCTGGTAGCGCAGGAAGGACAGCCCGACTGCAGGTGACGCAGCAGACTGTGAGACTTGTACTGGGTGACCACGCCGATCCGGCGGATCGAGTTGATGCAATTGGAGAGGACGAAGTCGATGATGCGGAACTTGCGCCAAAATGAACGGCCGGTTTGCCTGTTGTCCGTCAACTGCTGGAGCCGACTTCCTCGCCCCCCGGCTAACACCAACGCCATGGTCTCGTTCAATAACTTTGTCTGGACCTTGCTGTGTTGGCTGGTTGTATAACATTGAATACCCCTTTATTGATATACCTCCTCAATGGTGCCTCCGCTGGGGCCTTCTTGAGGGTTTTCAGCCCGGGTGTGGGTATTAAAACTGTTTTTTTTGTCATTTTTGTGAGCGCGCGCCATTGCCAATCAAATGGGGGCTCGGTGGGTGGTCGAATAAGGGGCAGAGGGCAGAGGGAGGGGGGGGGGAGCCGCCGTGCTCTTGTTGAACACCCGGCCGCGAGGGCGGCCGGGTATGGCGGGGGAGGGCTGCGCCTGACTAGAAGAGATCGTTGTTATCATCCTTGGTGGGCTCCAGGCTCCAGCCGCTGGCCGCCGCACTGTTGCCTATCTGCCCCTTCTCGCGCCAGAGTTTTATCTTGAGGCGCAGGTTGTTCTGGGAATCTGCGTTCTTGACCGCCTCTTCTTCGTCTATCACCCCCTCCACTACCAGATCGAACAGGGTGCTGTCGAAGGTGACCATGCCAAGGGCCCTGGATTTCTCCATGATCTCCTTGAGGCCGCCAAACTCGCCGCGCTTGATGAGATCGCGAATGGTGTGGGTGCCGAGCATCACCTCCACCGCCGCCCGGCGGCCGCCATCGGTGGTCTTCACCAGCCGCTGGGAGACGAAGGCCTTGAGGTTGTTGCCAAGATCGTTGAGCAGCTGCGGGCGGCGCTCCTCGGGGAAGAAGTTGATGATGCGGTCCAGCGCCTGGTTGGCGTTGTTGGCATGCAGGGTGGAGATGGCAAGGTGGCCTGTCTCGGAGAAGGCCAGGGCATGCTCCATGGTCTCGCGGTCGCGAATTTCCCCGATGAGGATGACGTCCGGCGCCTGGCGCAGGGTGTTCTTCAGGGCCGCGTGGAAGCTGCGGGTATCCACCCCCACCTCCCGCTGGTTGATGATGCTCTTGCGGTGGCGATGGACGAACTCCACCGGATCCTCGATGGTGATGATGTGGCCGCCGCTGTTGCGGTTGCGATGGTCGATGAGGGCCGCGAGCGAGGTGGACTTGCCAGAGCCGGTGCCGCCGACGAAGAGCACCAGACCGCGCTTCTCCATGATGGTGTCGAGCAGCACGGGGGGGAGCTTCAAGTCCTCGAAGCGGGGGATCTCGGTCTTGATGTTGCGCGCCACCAGGGAGACCTCGTTGCGCTGCTTGAAGATGTTGACCCGAAAGCGGCCTATCTGGGGCAGGGAGATGGCGAGGTTCATCTCCAGCTCCTTCTCGAACTGCTGCTTCTGCTCCGAGTCCATGAGCTCGGCGGCTATCCTGGCCACCTCGCCCGGCTCGAGCGGCACCTCGTTCAGGGGGCGCAGGGCGCCGTTGAACTTGGCGCAGGGGGGGGCGCCGGTGGAGAGATAGAGGTCGGAGCCATCCTGCTTGGCCAGGATCTGTAGCATGTCTCGCAATTCCATGTGTTGCCTCGTCACTCAAAGAAATAGGGGGAGCAATGTGCTTGAGTGTACAGCCTCAGGCACCGGTCAGTTTCTCGCGAAACACAAAAAACACCGCGCCCAGGATGCACAGGCCGGCCCAGAGGTAGTCCCACTTCAGGTCCTCCTTCAGATAGAAGATGGAGAAGGGGACGAACACGGTGAGGGTGATCACCTCCTGCAGGATCTTGAGCTGACCGACGGTCAGCACTGTGTGGCCGATGCGGTTGGCGGGCACCTGCAGCAGGTACTCGAACAGGGCGATCCCCCAGCTCACCAGGGCGGCGATGATCCAGGGTTTGTGGTTCATGCTCTTGAGATGGGCATACCAGGCGAAGGTCATGAAGACGTTGCTGCAGATCAGCAGACCGATACTGGTGATGATAGGGTTCATTAGGTTCTCCTTTGAAATCAATGCATTTTATCTCGACTCCACGGGTTTCCATAAGTGGGGCTTGAGGGTATTTTTAACCCACAAGGATGTGGCAACAGAAGGTTGAAACTGGATGGGCAAGACAAGCTGGGGAGTGCTTGGTCTGTTGTTTGCCTGTATGACGCCCGTTACCGCGATGGCGAACGGAGCGCCAACCCTGACGGTGGTGACCGATGTCTGGCCCCCGTTTCGCATGCTCGCGCAGAACGACGAGTTCCATGGTCTGGATATCGACATTTTGCGCCAGCTGCAGGCTCGCAGCGGCATAGTGCTCACCCTCAAGCGGGTGCCCTGGGGACGGGCACTCAAGCAGATGCAGACAGGTCAGGCGGACTTGATGATAGGGCTGGCCCACACGCGAGAGCGGGCGGCTTTCATCGATTACCTGCAACCGGCCTATTACCAGTGCAGGCCGGCCTTCTACGGCAAGGCGGCGGCGGTGGCCACCCTGAAAACCTACGAGGATCTGCGCGGCAGGGAGATAGGCTATGTGCTCAACTCCGCCTATTTCGCCCCCTTCGACGACGACGGCCGGCTCGACAAGCACGGGGTGCCCACCGAGGATCAGTTGCAGCGCATGGTGGAGCGGGGTCATCTGCCCCTGATGATAGGCACCGACTGCCAGGTGGATTACGCCCTGAGCCAGCGCAACGACGCCGGCCTCATCAAGGCGGACTACCGCCCGCCCCACCCCGTGGTGCTCTACCTGGGCATGAGCAAGCACTCACCCCACCATGCGCTCGGGCCTGCACTGTCGCAGGCGTTGCAGTCCATGGTGGAGAGCGGCGAGATAGCGACGCTGGCCAAGCCTTACCAGCCTTGACCTTGGGTGGTAACGCGCTGTTATCATGCAGCTTTCCTGCTGGCCCCCGGTTCGGGGGCGGCACCTGTCTCATTTCGGGGATCCCGCGTGTATCTCGCTCTCATCCACCGCCAGCAGCGCTGGCAGCGCCACTGGCTGCTCGCCCTGTCGCTGCTCGTGCTCTCCCTCTTCCTGCTCTCCCTTGCCCTGGGGGAGTTCGTGCTGCTGCCCTGGCAACCCCTGGGGGAGCTGGAGCTGCGCATCCTGCTGGAGCTGCGGCTGCCGCGCGCCCTGCTGGCCCTGCTGGCGGGGGCGGCACTCGCCTGTGGCGGCGCCGTGCTGCAGGTGATGCTGCACAACCCTGTGGCCGAACCCGGCCTGCTCGGCGTCTCGAGCGGGGCTGGCCTCGCCGCCATGGTGGCGATGGCGGTGGCCAGGTCCCTCGGGGTCTACCTGCCGGGCTGGGGGTTGTCGCTGGCGGCCTTCGGCGGCGCCCTGGTGGTGACCATGCTGCTCATCCACCTGGCGCGCCGGGCCCGGCTCGGCCACACCCGGTTGCTGCTGTTCGGGGTGGCCATCGGCATCCTCACCAATGCGGCCATGACCTGGCTGATGTACTTTGCCGACGACGGCTCACTGCGGGAATTCATGTTCTGGATGATGGGCAGCCTCTCCTATGGCAGCCAGCAGCTCGCCTGGTGGTGGCTGGTGCTGCCGCTGACCCTCGGCTGGCTCTGCTGGCAGGGCCGGGCGCTGCAACAGCTGCTGCTGGGGGAGACCCAGGCTAGGCTGATGGGGATGAACGTGGACCGCATGCGGGTGCGGCTGGTGCTGGCGGTCTGCCTGCTCACCGGGGTGGCGGTGTCCCTGTGCGGTGTCATCGGCTTCGTCGGCCTGGTGGTGCCCCACCTGCTGCGGCTGTGCGGCGGCAGCGATCAGCGCTTCCTGCTGCCCGCCTCGGCGCTGGGGGGCGGCGCCCTGCTGCTCGGCGCCGATCTGGTGGCGCGCTCGGCCCTTCATGCCGGTGAGCTGCCCATAGGCGTCATCACCGCCTCGGTCGGGGCGCCGCTCTTTATCTACCTGCTGCTGAGGCAAGATGCCGATGTCTCCCGTTAACTCCTCCCCCGATCCCCTCTGGCTGCTGGAGGCGCGGGCCCTCGGGATCCCTGCGCGGCTCTCCCCCCTGGATCTCGCCTGGGCGGGGGGGCAGCTGGTGGCCCTGCTCGGCCCCAACGGCAGCGGCAAGTCGACCCTGCTCGGCGCCCTGGCGGGTATTCTGCCCGCCGAAGGAGCCGTGCTGCTGGGAGGGGAAGTGCTCACCGATCTGAGCTGGCCGGAGCTTGCCAGGCGCCGCGCCATGCTGCCCCAGCGTCAGCCCCAGCTGTTCCATATTCCGGTGTTCCAGGTGCTGAGCCTGGGACTGGATGAGGAGGGGTTGCCCGAGGCGCAGGGCAGGGCGGTGGCCGAGATCTGCGCCGCGCTGGAGCTGGATGCCCTGCTGGCGCGGGACTTCAGCCGTCTCTCCGGCGGGGAGCAGCAGCGGGTGCTGATCGCCCGCACCCTGCTGCAACTGTGGCCAGGTCTCAACACAGATGGGCGGGTGCTGCTGCTGGACGAGCCCCTGGCGGGACTGGATCTGCACCATCAGCTGGCCCTGCTGCGGCTGCTCAAGCAGCTGGCCGGGCAGGGGTTGCTGGTGGTGATCGCCATCCACGACATCAACCTGGCCATCGACTGGGCGGATCGCATCCTCTGCCTGCAACAGGGTCGGGTGGTGAGCGAGGGGGGCGTGGAGGTCATCGACGAAGCCTTGCTGGAGCGGGTGTTCCAGATCAAGACGGATCGCGTCGAGGCGGCCGGCCGCACCTGGTTTATGCCGAGCCTGTGAGGCGGGCTTCCCCCTCATCCCCAGCCCTTCTCCCACTCTTTTAAAATAAGTGGGAGAAGGGAGCCGCTCCGTATGCTGCGGATACAGCATTGATAACCTGCAGGGCTGGGTGAAGCCAAGGGCGAGGGAGTCACCGTGGAAATGAAAAGAGCCAGGCATCTGTGATGCCTGGCTCTTTGAATGGGTAGATAGCACGTTGAGCGGTGGCTCAGGCTTTCTGCTTGTCCAGCCGCACCTGGGCCGCTTCGGCCAGCATGGCCAGCAGGGTCTCGGTGTCTTCCCATGCACGACAGCCAGGCATCCGTGATGCTCTGGGCCCAAGGAGGATGACGCAGCCGTTAACCCTGGCGGGTTTTCTCCAGCCGCACCTGAGCCGCCTCGGCCAGCATGGCCAGCAGGGTCTCGGTGTCTTCCCACGACAGGCATGCATCCGTGATGCTCTGGCCAAAGGTGACGGCGCAGCCGTTCTCCACGTCCTGACGCCCTTCCACCAGGAAGCTCTCGGCCATGATGCCGGCGATGCCGGTGCGGCCGCGGCGCAGCTGATCGCAGATATCCTGCGCCACCAGCAGCTGGCGACGGTGATCCTTCATGCTGTTGCCGTGGCTGAAGTCCACCACCAGGCGCTCCGGCAGGCCCACGTCGGCCAGGGCCTCACAGGCCTCGTCGATACTGGCGGTGTCGTAGTTCGGTCTGTGGCCGCCACGCAAGATCACATGGCCATAGGGGTTGCCGGCGGTGCGGTAGATGGTCATCTTGCCGTCCTTGTCCGGGGAATAGAAGATGTGGCTGTGGCGGGCGGCGCGCACCGCATCGATGGCGATGCGGGTGTTGCCGTCGGTGCCGTTCTTGAAGCCCACCGGGCAGGAGAGGGCGGAGGCCATCTCGCGGTGCACCTGGGATTCTGTGGTGCGCGCGCCTATGGCGCCCCAGGTGATGAGGTCGCTGATGTACTGGCCGGTCACCATGTCGAGGAATTCGGTGGCGGTGGGCATGCCCATCTCGTTGATGTCCACCAGCAGCTGGCGGGCCAGCTTCAGCCCTTCATTCACGTCGAAGCTGCCGTCGAGGCGCGGATCGTTGATCAGCCCCTTCCAGCCGACGATAGTGCGCGGCTTCTCGAAGTAGGTGCGCATCACTATGCACAGACTCTCTTTATACTGCTCGCGCAGGGTGTTGAGGCGCTGGGCATATTCGCGGGCGGCGGCCGGATCGTGGATGGAGCAGGGGCCGACGATGACCAGCAGGCGCTGATCCTCACCGGCCAGAATGGCTTCTACATCGTGGCGGGCATCCAGCAGGTTCTGGGCGACGGTGTCGTTTAACGGGAAGGCGTGCGCCAGCTCGCTCGGAGTGATCAGGGACTCTAGGCGACGGGTGCGCAATTCATCGGTGTGAATGGACATACGACTCTATTCTCGAGTGAATAAGGGGGGCGGGATGCCAAAATGCAAGGGGATAAAATAAAGCAAAAATCCCCCGATGGAAACCTTGGGAGGCTCTGATAGGATGTGAGCCTAAAAGCCATTTCAAATGAGGTAGTTATCGTGGCAAAGCCAGGCGCGACCGGGGTTACCCGCATCATCAACGCAACCGGTTACAGCATGAAGGGTCTCAAATCGGCCTGGATTAACGAGGCGGCCTTCCGTCAGGAGCTGGTGCTTGTCTTGGCTCTGATGCCGCTGGCAGGCTGGCTCGGCAACTCCCTCAACGAGATCCTGCTGCTCATCTGCATCAGCTGGCTGGTGGTGATCGTCGAGGTGCTCAACTCCGCCATCGAGGCGGTGGTGGATCGCATCGGTTCCGAGCATCACGAGCTGTCGGGGCGCGCCAAGGATCTCGGCTCCGCCGCCGTCTTCATCGCCCTGGCCCTCAATGCCCTGGTGTGGGGCGCCTTGATTGGCCGCAATCTGCTGGGCTGGTGGTAGCTTGCGAGAGCAACCTTTCTCCTGACATAAAAAAGCCCGTCGTCGAGACGGGCTTTTTGCTGGCCTGGCGCCGGGCTCAGGTATTAGTGCAGGATCCGGGCACGTATGGTGCCGTTGATCTCCTTGAGACGGGAGAGCGCCTTCTCGCTGTGCTCGGTTTCCACGTCGATCACCACATAGCCGATCTCGCTGCTGGTCTGCAGGTACTGACCGGCGATGTTGATCCCCTCGTCGGCGAAGATCTGGTTGATCTGGTTCATCACGCCCGGCTGGTTGCGGTGGATGTGCAGCAGGCGGCTGGAGCCCTTGTGGCCCGGCAGGGAGACTTCCGGGAAGTTGACGGCGGAGAGGGTGGAGCCGTTGTCTGAGTACTTGACCAGCTTGTTGGCCACTTCCAGACCTATGTTCTCCTGGGCCTCCTGGGTGGAGCCGCCAATATGGGGGGTCAGGATCACGTTGTCCAGGCCGCGCAGCGGGGTCAGGAACTCCTCGTCGTTGGACTTGGGCTCGCTCGGGAAGACGTCGATGGCGGCGCCGGAGAGGTGACCGCTCTTGATGACGTCGGCCAGGGCATCGATGTCCACCACGGTACCGCGGGAGGCGTTGATGAAGATGGCGCCCGGTTTCATCATGCGCAGTTGCTCGGCGCCGATGAGATCCTTGGTGGAGGCGGTCTCCGGTACGTGCAGGCTGATGACGTCAGACATGTTGAGCAGCTCCACCAGGTTCGGTACCTGGATGGCGTTGCCCAGCGAGAGCTTGTTCTCGATGTCGTAGTAGTAGACCTTCATGCCGATCATCTCGGCGATGATGCCAAGCTGGGTGCCGATGTGGCCGTAGCCTATGATGCCGAGCTTCTTGCCGCGGGCTTCCACCGAACGGTTGGCAAGCTTCTCCCAGACGCCGCGATGGCACTTGGCGTTCTTCTCGGGGATGCCGCGCAGCAGCAGCAGTATCTCCCCCAGCACCAGTTCGGCCACGGAGCGGGTGTTGGAGAAGGGGGCGTTGAAGACGGGAATGCCGCGCACGTGGGCGGCATCCAGGGAAACCTGGTTGGTGCCGATGCAGAAGCAGCCGATGGCGACCAGCTTGCCGGCGGCATCCAGCACCTTCTCGGTGATCTGGGTGCGTGAACGCAGGCCCACGAAATGCACGTCACGAATGCGCTCGATCAGATCCTCTTCCGACAGAGAGGTCTTCAGATACTCGACATTGGTGTAGCCGGCTGCCCGAAAGGTCTCTACCGTGTTGGGATGCACCCCCTCCAGCAGCAGTACTTTGATCTTATCCTTGTCCAGCGAAAACTTGGCTGTCATGACGTTCCCTCTATTGTTTGAAAAATGCGTTCAGGCTTGCGGTGTGAAGAAAACCGTAAAGTAGCAAAAACGTTTGGGAGAGGGAATATTTGTGACGAAAGTCAAATTCTTTGAAGTTATCAACGTTTTTTGCAGCCTGCCTGGTGCAACCCATTGAGCCATAAATAGAAACGGCGCCATCAGGCGCCGTTGTCCATTCGCGGGGGCAATAATGGGGGGCTGGTGACCCCGCGAGCCCTCCCGCAGTCAGCCTTATTGCGTGACCACGCCCTCTGGCGTGCCAATCAATACCACGCCGACCATGGCAGATGCCTTATTGGGTGACGACCCCATCCGGAGTACCGATCAGTACCACGTCGGCGCCGCGATGGGCGAACAGGCCGTTGGTGACCACGCCCACGATGGCGTTGAGCTGCACTTCCAGCCCTTTGGCGTCGGTGATGGCCATGCCCTTGACGTCCAGAATGATGTTGCCGTTGTCGGTCACCACACCCTCACGCCACACCGGGTTGCCACCCAGTTTCCTGATCTCGCGGGCCACGTATTCGCGGGCCATGGGGATCACCTCCACCGGCAGCGGGAACTGGCCCAGCACCTCGACTGTCTTGGTGTTGTCGATGATGCAGATGAACTGGTCGGCCACGGCCGCGACTATCTTCTCGCGGGTCAGGGCGGCGCCGCCCCCCTTGATCATGTCGCGGGTCCCGTTGATCTCGTCGGCGCCATCCACGTAGACGGAGAGGGCATCGATGTCGTTGAGGTCAAACACCGGGATGCCGAACCCCTTGAGGCGCTCGGTGGAGGCGATGGAGCTCGATACCGCGCCCTTGATCTCGTCCTTCATGGTCGCCAGTGCGTCGATGAAGTGATTGACGGTAGAGCCGGTGCCCACCCCGACTATGGTGCCGGGTACCACGTATTTGAGCGCAGCCCAACCGGCCGCCTTCTTCATTTCATCTTGAGTCATGATGGATCCTTATGGAAAAAGCGGGCGCATTATATCCAAGCATCCTGCCCAGAGCGACCATGGCGGTCACGTTCCGGGGCAAAAAGCCCCAAGATGTAAATCGTTTGCCTGTTTATTGAACCGAGGGGGCCGAGCTCCCCGTCAGGGTCATCCAAAGTGCCAGCTGCGGCTGGGGGTGATGATCTGGGGCAGCGGCACGTCCCACTGCGCCTGGGGCACGGCGTCCACCTGCTGGCAGTCGTGGGCGAGTCCCAGGGGACTTGGGCCCAGCCCGTGTTCGTGCCAGCAGGCCAGGGTGCGATCGTAATAGCCGCCCCCCATGCCGAGCCGGTTGCCCTCGGCATCGAAGGCCACCAGCGGGGTGCAGATGAGATCCAGCATGCTGTGGGGCAGCACCTGCTGCACATCGAGTTCGGGCTCGGCGATGCCATAGCGGTTGCGGGTCATGGGGCTGGTGGCGGTGTAGCGCAAGAAGAGCAGGTGACCCGGGGTGAAGGGGTGCAACACCGGCAGGTAGACCTCCTTGCGCTGGCTCCAGAGCCAGTGAATGGCGGGCAGGGGATCGAGCTCGCCGTCATTGGCCAGATAGAGGGCGATGCGTCTGGCCGCCTGGATCTCGGGGTGTTCCTGAAAACGCGTGACTAGTTGCTGGGCCGCCGCCTGCTGCTCGGCCTGACTCAGGCTCTTTCTGCGCTGGCGTATGAGCTGGCGCAGGCTTTGGCGTTCGGGTTGGGTATCCGGCATGGGGGCTCCTTGGCGAGGATGGGCTTGGGCTACCTTAGCAAGGGGCTGACGGGATGAAAAGTCGATGGCAGGGCCGCGGCGAGGCGGCCCCGAAGGTCAGATGTCAGACGCGCTGGGCGGCGGGGGCCACAGCGCCCGTCTGGTGCTTGAGGAAGACGGCCACGATGGCGGCCAGGGCCAGCGCCATGGGGTAGAAGCTCATGCTCACCACGGCCAGCGGCGAGAGGGCGAAGATGGAGCCCAGCAGCAGCGCCTGGGCGCCCCAGGGGATGAGGCCCTGCACCACGCAGGAGAAGATGTCCAGCATGGAGGCGGCGCGGCGCGGGGTGACCCCGTGATGATCCGCGAGATCCCTGGCCACCTTGCTCGCCACTATGATGGCGACCGTGTTGTTGGCGGTGCAGAGGTTGGTCAGTCCCACCACGCCGGCGATGCCGAGCTCGGCCGCCTTCTCGTTTTGCTCGCCGTCGTGGGCACGGGTGAAGCGGGCGATGAGGGCGGCGATGCGGGCGCTGATCCAGGCAAGGCCTCCCTGGCGCTCCATCAGGGCGCCGAGACCGCCGATGAGCATGGAGAGCAGGAAGATCTCCTGCATGCTGGTGAAGCCCTGGTAGATGTCCTTGCTGAACTGGCCGAGGGGATAGCCTCCGATCATGCCAACGCCACCGGCGGCCAGGATGCCAAGACCGAGCACCACGAAGACGTTCATGCCACCGAGTGCCAGTACCAGGATCAGCAGGTAGGGCATCACCTTGAGCAGATCAGCGCTGGCGTTGGCGGCGGGGGCCTCACCGGTGGAGCCCAGCAGCAGGTAGAGCAGGATCACCAGCACGGCGGCGGGGGCGGCAATCTTGACGTTCTCGCGGAACTTGTCCTTCATCTCGCAGCCCTGGCTGCGGGTCGCCGCTATGGTGGTGTCCGAGATGATGGAGAGGTTGTCGCCGAACATGGCGCCGGAGAGAATGGTGCCCGCCATCAGCACGGGATCGATGCCGGTGGCCTGGGCGACGCCCAGCGCCACGGGGGCCACTGCCCCTATGGTGCCCATGGAGGTGCCCATGGCGGTGGCAATGAAGGCGGAGATGAGGAAGAGACCCGGCAGCAGGAACCAGCCCGGGATCAGGGAGAGGCCGAGGGCGACGGTGGCATCCACCCCGCCGGTGGCCTTGGCCACGGTGGCGAAGGCGCCCGCCAGCAGATAGATGAGGCACATGGCCATGATGTTGCTGTCACCCACCCCCTTGAAGAAGGTCTCAAGGTTCTTGTTGAAGCCCTCCTTGCCCAGCATCAGCGCCAGCATGACGGCGGGCAGGGCGGCCACGGGGGCGGGCAACTGGTAGAAGGCGAACTCGACCCCCTGCAGGGTCAGCCAGGTGCCGGTACCGATGAAGAGAGCAAGAAAGACCAGAAGGGGCAGCAGGGCTCTGGCACTGGGTTGGGTCTGGATCATGTGTTCCTCGAGACTTGAACAATGACCTCCTGTCGCAGCCTGTGTTGGCCCGGGTATGTTCGGACACAGGGTAGGCATCCTGCCGCTATGGGGGGCTTACAGTAGTGAGTCGGGGGCATCTGGTCAAGATAGACGTCCAGATGGATAGGCCTTTTTCTTTTGTGATTCTGATGTGCTGATTAAATTCGTCAAATATTCGGAGTTAATCATAATTTGTTGTTGATATGGCGGCGCCGAGCCGACGGCCACGGAAGGCTTTTCAAAGCCGGCGCGGGCTGGTAAAACGGTCTCTTTCCATAATAAAGAGATGAGAGGGTGGAGATGGACAATCCGATCCGTGTGGCCGTGATGGGCTGTAATGGTCGTATGGGAAAGGTGCTGCTGGAGGCCATTACCAACGCCGAGGGCGTGGTGGTCGGTGCGGCGCTGGAGCGACCTGGCTCTGCCGTGATAGGCCTGGATGCGGGTGAACTCAATGGCCTGGGTCGGCTTGGGGTCATCATCAGCGACAGTCTGGACAAGGTGCGGGACGAGTTTGATCTCATCATCGACTTCACCCGCCCCGAGGTGACCCTGGCCAACCTGGCCTTCGCCCTGGCCCATGGCAAGCAGATGGTGATAGGCACCACCGGCTTTGATGACGCAGGCAAGGCCGCGCTGCACGAGGCGGGCAAGCAGATCGGCATCGTGTTCGCGTCCAACTACTCGGTCGGCGTCAACCTGGTGTTCAAGCTGCTGGAGCAGGCCGCCAAGGTGATGGGGGATTACACCGACATCGAGATCATCGAGGGGCACCATAGACACAAGGTGGATGCGCCGTCCGGCACCGCGCTCTCCATGGGGGAAGTGGTGGCGAAAACCCTGGGCCGGGATCTCAAGGAGTGTGCCGTCTATGGCCGCGAGGGGATCACCGGCGAGCGGGATCGTAACACCATCGGCTTTGCCACCATCCGCGCCGGGGATCTGGTGGGGGAGCACACCGTCATGTTTGCCGACATCGGCGAGCGGGTGGAGATAAGCCACAAGGCCTCGAGCCGCCTGACGTTTGCCAATGGCGCCGTGCGGGCGGGCAAGTGGCTCGGCCAGCAGGGGGCGGGTCTCTACAACATGCAGGACGTACTCGACCCTCAGAAGGGCACAGCGAGCCCGACCAGTAGCCTCCTTCCCCGATCTGGTATTGGTTTGCCCCGGCTCGCCGGGGGTTTTGTTTATGGTTTTTGTAAAAACAAGCGTTAAGCACCGCTTTTGTGGTGAACTGCCTAAATCGCCTCTTCCCATTTCTTCGCCACACTCCTGCGACAAAAATGTCATCAGAGGGTAACGGGAACGGGTCTCAATCTTCCCTGTAGCCCGCTTTTTTCACACCAGGTCAAACAGACTAAAAATGCAATCAAAGAAAAACGTTTTCTATTTTTCGGAGTCAGTTTTCTATCGCCAAATGGCACTTTTTGGCTTTCGTTGTTTGTTTTTTAAATTCATATTTGTCTGTTTATTAAAGATAAAATATCGATTTTTGTCTGTCAGGTGGCATGGGTGGGTGCTTTTGTTTCGGGTTTTGGCTTTTCTTTTTGGGGAGGGGGTTGCAAAGCGCCTTAGTGCATAGATAATGGGTAATGTTGCTTGTTTATTGAATTTAGATGCATTTCAAACGAGAAAAGACGTTGAAATGAGATCGTTTTTAAGTAGAATGCGCCCAATTTGCCAGAAATCTGCCGGGTTTGAGCCCTGTTTCAAACAGCGTCCGGACCCGCAACACCCAGGTAAATTGCTGAATTTAAAGCTAAATAACTGGAGGTTGTCTTGAATCACACTGCATTGCTAGTGCTGGAAGATGGAACTGTGTTCAAAGGCGTGTCGATAGGCGCCGAGGGATGTTCCGTTGGTGAAGTGGTTTTCAATACGTCGATGACGGGCTATCAGGAAATCCTCACCGATCCCTCTTATTCCCGTCAGATAGTCACCCTCACTTACCCCCATATAGGCAACACCGGCACCAACAGCGAAGATGAAGAGTCCAGTCAAATCCACGCGCAGGGATTGATCATCCGGGACCTTCCGATACTTGCCTCCAATTTCCGCAATCAGCAATCCCTCTCCGATTACCTCAAGTCCCACAACATCGTTGGCATCGCCGACATCGACACCCGCAAACTGACCCGCATCCTGCGGGAGAAGGGTGCCCAGGCCGGTTGCATCCTGGCCGGCAAGCAGCTCGATGAAGCCCATGCCCTGAGCCAGGCCCGCGCCTTCCCCGGTCTGAAGGGGATGGATCTGGCCAAGGAAGTGACTGTGTCTGAGGCCTACGCCTGGACCGAAGGGAGCTGGCAGCTCGGCAAGGGGCACGTCACCCCGGCGGCCGACGAGCTCAAGTACCACGTGGTGGCCTATGACTTTGGCGTCAAGCGCAACATCCTGCGCATGCTGGTGGACCGTGGCTGCCGCCTGACCGTGGTGCCGGCCAAGACCCCGGCCGCCGAGGTGCTGGCGATGAACCCGGATGGCATCTTCCTCTCCAACGGCCCCGGTGACCCCGAGCCGTGCGACTACGCCATCGAGGCCATCAAGACCTTCCTCGGCACCAACACCCCGGTGTTCGGTATCTGCCTGGGTCACCAGCTGCTGGGTCTGGCCTCCGGCGCCAAGACAGTCAAGATGAAGTTCGGTCACCACGGTGCCAACCACCCGGTGAAGAGCCTGGACGACAACACAGTGATGATCACCGCCCAGAACCACGGCTTTGCGGTGGACGAGAACAGCCTGCCGGAGTGCCTGCGTGCCACCCACGTCTCCCTGTTCGACGGGTCGCTCCAGGGCATCCACCGCACCGATCGCCCGGCCTTCAGCTTCCAGGGTCACCCCGAAGCGAGCCCGGGCCCCCACGATTGTGCCGGTCTGTTCGACCACTTTATTGAATTGATTAAGCAGTATCGCGCCTAAGAGGATAAAGAGAGCCATGCCAAAACGTAACGACCTACAGAGCATCCTGATCCTCGGCGCCGGCCCCATCGTCATCGGTCAGGCCTGCGAATTCGACTACTCCGGCGCCCAGGCCTGCAAGGCTCTGCGCGAGGAGGGATACCGCGTCATCCTGGTGAACTCCAACCCGGCCACCATCATGACCGACCCCGAGATGGCGGACGCCACCTACATCGAGCCCATCACCTGGGAAGTGGTGCGCGAGATCATCAAGAAAGAGCGTCCGGATGCCGTGCTGCCCACCATGGGTGGCCAGACCGCGCTCAACTGCGCGCTGGATCTGGAGAAGCACGGCGTGCTGGCCGAGTTCGGTGTGGAGATGATAGGTGCCACCGCCGATGCCATCGACAAGGCGGAAGATCGTCGTCGCTTCGACATCGCCATGAAGAGCATCGGTCTCGAGTGCCCGCGCGCCGGCATCGCCCACAACATGGAAGAGGCGTGGGGCGTGCAGCAGATGGTCGGCTTCCCCTGCATCATCCGTCCCTCCTTTACTATGGGCGGCTCAGGTGGCGGTATCGCCTACAACACCGAAGAGTTCGTCGAGATCTGCGAGCGCGGCCTGGATCTCTCCCCGACCAAGGAGCTGCTCATCGATGAGTCCCTGATCGGCTGGAAAGAGTACGAGATGGAAGTGGTGCGGGATCGCAACGACAACTGCATCATCGTCTGCGCCATCGAGAACTTCGACCCCATGGGCATCCACACCGGTGACTCCATCACGGTCGCGCCAGCCCAAACGCTGACCGACAAGGAGTACCAGCTGATGCGCAACGCCTCCATGGCGGTGCTGCGCGAGATCGGCGTCGAGACCGGCGGCTCCAACGTCCAGTTCGGCATCAATCCCAAAGATGGCCGCATGGTCATCATCGAGATGAACCCGCGGGTCTCCCGCTCCTCCGCGCTCGCCTCCAAGGCGACCGGTTTCCCCATCGCCAAGATCGCCGCCAAGCTCGCCATCGGTTACACCCTGGACGAGCTGATGAACGACATCACCGGCGGTCGTACCCCGGCCTCCTTCGAGCCGGCCATCGACTACGTGGTCACCAAGATCCCGCGCTTCAACTTCGAGAAGTTTGCCGGTGCCAACGACCGTCTCACCACCCAGATGAAGTCCGTGGGTGAAGTGATGGCAATTGGCCGCAACTTCCAGGAGTCCCTGCACAAGGCGCTGCGCAGCCTCGAGACCGGCAAGACCGGCTTCGACCCCATGGTGGATCTCAATACCCCCGACTCCCTGACCCGCATCCGCCACGAGCTGCAGGATGCCGGTTGTGACCGGATCTGGTACATCGCCGATGCGTTCCGCGCCGGTCTCTCCATGGACGGCATCTTCAAGCTGACCAAGATTGACCCCTGGTTCCTGGTGCAGATTGAAGAGCTGGTGAAGCTGGAAGAGCAGGTGAAAGAGCGCGGCATGGCTGGCCTGGACGCCGACTTCCTGCGCACCCTGAAGCGCAAGGGCTTCGCCGACGCCCGTCTGGCCAAGATCCTCGGCGTGGCCGAGGGCGAGGTGCGCAAGGCCCGTGCCCGCCACAACATCTTCCCGGTCTACAAGCGGGTCGATACCTGCGCCGCCGAGTTTGCCACCAACACCGCCTACATGTACTCCAGCTATGACGAAGAGTGCGAAGCGGCGCCGACCAATCGCGACAAGATCATGATCATCGGCGGCGGCCCGAACCGCATCGGTCAGGGCATCGAGTTCGACTACTGCTGCGTGCACGCGGCCCTGGCTCTGCGCGAAGACGGTTACGAGACCATCATGGTCAACTGCAACCCGGAGACCGTCTCCACCGACTACGACACCTCCGACCGTCTCTACTTCGAGCCGGTGACCCTGGAAGACGTGCTGGAAATCGTGCGGGTCGAGCAGCCCAAGGGCGTCATCGTCCAGTACGGCGGCCAGACCCCGCTCAAGCTTGCCCGTGCCCTGGAAGCGAACGGCGTGCCTGTCATCGGCACCAGCCCGGACGCCATCGACCGTGCCGAAGACCGCGAGCGCTTCCAGTCCGCCGTCGAGCGCCTCGGCCTCAAGCAGCCGGAAAACGGCACCGTCACTGCCCTGGAGCAGGCGGTGCAGGTCGCCGCCCGCATCACCTACCCGCTGGTGGTTCGCCCCTCCTACGTGCTGGGTGGCCGCGCCATGGAAATCGTCTATGACGAGCAGGATCTGCGCCGCTACTTCGCGGAAGCCGTGAGCGTCTCCAACGAGTCGCCGGTACTGCTGGACCGCTTCCTGGACGACGCCACCGAGGTGGACGTGGACGCCATCTGTGACGGCGTGGACGTGGTCATCGGCGGCATCATGGAGCACATCGAGCAGGCCGGTATCCACTCCGGTGACTCCGCCTGCTCCCTGCCGCCCTACACCCTGTCCAAGGCCATCCAGGACGAGATGCGCGAGCAGGTACGCAAGCTGGCCCTGGAGCTCGGCGTGGTCGGCCTGATGAACGTGCAGTTCGCGGTCAAGGACAACGAGATCTACCTCATCGAGGTGAACCCCCGTGCCGCCCGGACCGTGCCCTTCGTCTCCAAGGCCACAGGCGCGCCGCTGGCAAAGATCGCCGCCCGGGTCATGGCCGGTCAGAGCCTGCAGGATCAAGGTTTCACCACCGAGATCATCCCGCCCTACTACTCGGTCAAAGAAGTGGTGCTGCCGTTTGCCAAGTTCCCGGGTGTCGACCCGCTGCTGGGGCCGGAAATGCGCTCTACCGGCGAGGTGATGGGGGTGGGCAGCAGCTTCGCCGAGGCCTATGCCAAGGCACAGCTGGGTGCCGGCCACCAGGTGCCGAGCGAAGGCCGCGCCCTGCTCTCCGTGCGCCACGGCGACAAGGAGCGGGTGGTCAACCTGGCCGCCAAGCTGCTGGAGCTGGGTTATGACCTCGATGCCACCCACGGCACCGCGGTGACCTTAGGTGAGGCGAGCATCAACCCGCGTCTGGTGAACAAGGTGCATGAAGGCCGTCCGCACATTCTGGATCGCATCAAGAATGGCGAGTACACCTACATAGTGAACACCGCCGAGGGCCGTCAGGCGATTCAGGATTCCAAGCAGCTGCGCCGCGGCGCCCTGCAGCACAAGGTGGCCTACACCACCACGCTGCACGCGGCCTTCGCCACCTGCATGGCCATCAGCGTCGATGCCACCGCCAACGTGAACTCGGTGCAGGAGCTGCACCACAAGGTCAAGCACCGCTAAGGTGCGCGCGGACAGGGCGGCTTCCTGCCCTGGATGCAAGCCTGACAACACCCCGCCAGCGATGGCGGGGTGTTTCTTTTGGCGGGGGCGGCGGATCCCGGGCGCATCGGTTCCTCATGCACGGGGTGGCGTAAACAGCGAGAAGCAAGGGTGATTAACACCCTTAAATTGGCTTAATGCAATCATAAGTTGCCTATTTTGTGCCATTGACAACAATCTTCGCAATCACTCACCCCGAACGCCTCCCTATACTGGTTTCTCATCACATGCGTGAGCAAACAAGGTCGTCCGCACCGGCAAGCATTCAGTGCCAGAGGGTTGCGAGAGGATCAGGGCCAGCGTTATCGCGCCAGCCTGGCAGGCCCCTTCCACCGATAGGGACCAATGGAAACCGGCTGTGGGGTTACCGCCGCACCGCCAGTCAGGGTCAGCGTTATCGCGCCAGCCCGCTCCCCTCCTTGCCCCCTCTGTTACCTGCCCGGTCGCCTGGCGCCTCAGCATATCTGCCAAGGGAATCTGAATATGAGCTTCGATCATCGCAAATACCGCCCGGCCCCCGTCATCGCTCTGGCGGACCGTCAATGGCCCAACCGGGTGCTTGAGCGTGCGCCGCTCTGGTGCGCCGTGGATCTGCGGGACGGCAACCAGGCGCTGGTCGAGCCCATGACGGTGGCCCAGAAGCTGCAGATGTGGGCGCTGATGGTGCACATCGGCTTCAAGCACATCGAGGTGGGCTTCCCCGCCGCCTCCCAGCCGGATTTCGACTTCGTGCGCGAACTCATCGAGCGCAATCTCATTCCCGACGACGTCACCATCCAGGTACTGGTGCAGGCCCGGGAAGATCTCATCGCCCGCACCTTCGAATCCCTCAAGGGGGCCAAGCGGGCCATCGTCCACGTCTACAACTCGGTCAACCCGACCCAGCGCAACTATGTGTTCAACTCAGGAAGGGAAGGGGTCAAGGCCATCGCGGTGCAGGGGGCGCGCTGGGTACGGGAGTATGCGGCCCGCAACCCCGGCACCGAGTGGAGCTTCCAGTACTCCCCCGAGAGCTTCAGCAGCACAGAGGTGGAGTTTGCGGTGGAGGTGTGCGACGCGGTGATCGACCAGTGGCGATCGGCCTGCCGCCCCATGATCCTCAACCTCCCCGCCACCGTGGAGGTGAGCACCCCCAACGTGTTTGCGGATCAGGTGGAGTGGTTCTGCCGCCACTTGAAGGCGCGCCCCGAGGTGAGCATCTCCATCCACACCCACAACGATCGGGGCTGCGGGGTGGCCGCCGCCGAGCTGGCGGTGCTGGCGGGAGCGGATCGCATCGAGGGCACCCTGCTTGGCAACGGCGAGCGCACCGGCAACATGGACATAGTCACCATGGCCATGAACCTCTACAGCCAGGGCATAGATCCCGAGCTGGATCTCTCTGACATGGACGCCATAGTCGCGACCGTGGGAGCCTGCACCCAGATAGCGCTGCACCCGCGCCACCCCTATGCCGGCGAGCTGGTCTACACGGCGTTCTCCGGCAGCCACCAGGACGCCATCCGCAAGTCCCTGGCGGCCGAGAAGCCCGATGCCTATTGGGATGTGGCCTATCTGCCGATCGATCCTGCCGATCTTGGCCGCAGCTACGAGGCGGTGATCCGCATCAACAGCCAGTCCGGCAAGGGAGGGGTCACCTATCTGCTGGAGCGCGACCTTGGCCTGCAACTGCCGCGCTGGTTGCAAATCGACTTCAGCCGCCGGGTTCAGGCCCAGGCCGAGGCGAGCAGCAGCGAAATCAGCCCGGAGCAGATCCGCGCCCTGTTCGAGCAGCACTACCTCGAGCCGCTCCACGGTTATCGCATCGGCCGCTTCCAGCTCGGCCACGACAGCCAGGAGACCTTGCGCCTCGAGCTGCAGACCCCGGACGGCAGCTTGCAGCTCTGCGGTGAGGGGGAGGGGGCCATCACGGCCCTGGTCAACGGCTGGGAGCGCCAGACCGGCATGCACATAGACGTGCTGGACTACTCCGAACATGCCTTAAGCGCCGGCACCGAATCCCGCGCCGCCGCCTATGTGCTGCTGAGCGTCGACGGTACCCGGATGTGTGGGGTGGCCATAGGCCGTGACGTGGTCAACGCCTCCTTGCAGGCGGTGATCAATGGCGCCGCCCAGATCCGCGCCCTGCGCCAGAGTGCCTGAGGGGCGGGCGTGACTAGGATGAGGCCAGCCCCGTGAAGGACGCCCTCCACACCGCCTGTGCCGGGGGTTAGCCGTCGGTCACAGGGCGGCGCACAGCGTAAATTGACACCAGGATCCCTTCACCAATGTGGTGAGGGGATTGTTTTTTATGGAAAAGTCGGTTCACAATACGAGCGCCGCGCAACCAGGATTGGCCTTGCGGTTCATCGGGAGCTGGCGGCTGGGTGCAGCCGTCTGGGACAGAGGAAGTGCAGGTTTGGAGCCATAACAATGATGAAGACTCCCCCCAGGTTATCCGTACACCCCGCCCGGTTCTTCTCGCTCTCCCCTGGTCGCCGCCTCGCCCTGCTGATCCTGCCCTGCCTGTTGCTGCTGACGGGGGGCCTGGATGCCGCGAGCTTCGCGCGCCTGCCCGAACATCACCTCTACACCATCGGCGCCCTGGCCGAGGCCATCAACGTGCTGACCCTGCTGTTCATGTTCTGGGTGGTGCAGTGTGCCCAGATCTCGAACCGCACCTACCTGTTTCTCTGCGCCGGTCTGGGAGGCTGGCTGGTATCGGGGACCATAGATCTGGTGGACGAGGCCTACTTCCAGCCCTGGTGGCTCTCCACCGTCGAGGACAGCCTGCGCACCCTCGGCATGCTGGCCACGGCCTGGGGCGTGCTGCTGATGGTGCAACAGATGTATGGCGTCCAGACCCGGCTGGCCTCGCTCGCCATGTCCGACGAACTGACGGGTCTCTCCAATCGCCGCGCGTTTCGCGCAGTGCTGGAGGCCCATCTGGATCAGGGGACGCCGTTGCTGCTGCTGGATCTCGATCACTTCAAGCAGATCAACGATCGCTACGGCCACGGCATAGGTGACAATGTGCTGCAGGAGTTCAGCGCCTTGCTGTGTCAGCACTGCCCGCCGGATGGGGTGGTGGCGCGCCTGGGAGGCGAGGAGTTCGCCATCTGGCTGCCCGGCATGCTGAGCGACAAGGCCCGGGCGCTGGCGGAGCAGATAAGAGCCGCCACCGAGGCCCTGGTCGCCTGCGAGGAGGTGAGGTTCACCGTGAGCATCGCCGTCGGCATCGGTCAGGCGGGGGAGACGGTCGAGACGCTGGTCAAGCGCACCGATCTCGCGCTCTACCGGGCCAAGCACCTGGGGCGCAACCGGGTCGAGCTGGCGTGATGACGCCAGGGGGTGCCGCAGCGCTGGGCCCCGGCCGTCCTGCTGCCTTCAGATTGCCCGCGCCATCCACTACAATGACCACCTGTTTGCATTCGGGGCCCCTTATCCGGGATGAGGGGCCCGCACCCGCACTTTATCGGAAGCCCTCATGATCCCCTCTCACCCCTTATCCTTCGCCCCCTGGCGCCTCTGTGCACTGCTGGCTGCCGCCGTGCTGGCGGGCTGTGCCAGTGAACCGACCGCTCCTACAGCCGAGGAGGCCGCTGTCATCGCCAAGCAACCCAGGGCCATGCAGCCGCGCAAGCCTGCGGACATGAAGAGCCGCATAGTGCGCTTTCTGCCGCGCCAGGTACAAGACAAGCCGGGCTGGGCCAACGACGTGGTGACGGCGCTCAGCACCCAGGGGCTGACGGTGAGCGATCACAATGTCTGCTCGGTGCTGGCGGTGGCGGAGCAGGAGGCCACCTATCAGGCGGATCCCGTGGTGCCCGGCCTTGGCAAGATAGCCTGGAAGGAGATCAATGCCCGGGCGGCCAAGCTGCTCATCCCCGAGTTCGTGGTACGCACCGCCCTCTCCATCAAGTCCCCTACTGGCAAATCCTACGCCGCGCGCATCGATGCCCTTCGCACCGAGCGGGAGATGAGCGAGATCTTCGAGGACATGATAGGGGCCGTGCCCATGGGCAGGCAGCTCTTTGGCAACCTCAATCCGGTGCGCACCGGGGGCCCCATGCAGGTGAGCATCGCCTTCGCCGAGGCCAATGCCCGCAGCTACCCCTATCCGGTCAAGGAGTCCATCCGCCACGAGGTGTTCACCCGTCGCGGCGGCATCTGGTTTGGCACCAAACACATCTTCGGCTATCCCGCCGACTACCCGGACACCCTCTACCGTTTTGCCGACTTCAATGCGGGTTGGTATGCGAGCCGCAACGCCGCCTTCCAGGCCGCGGTGAGCCGGGTCAGCGGCAAGCCCCTGGCCCTGGACGGGGATCTGGTCCGCTACGACTCCGACCTGCCCGGCAAGACCGAGCTCGCGGTGCACAGCATCGCCAGCCGCATCAACATGAGCAAGCAGGCTATCCACCAGAGCCTGCTCAAGGGGGACAGTGCCGACTTTGCCCAGACCGACCTCTATCATCGGGTCTTTACCCTGGCCGACAAGCAGGCGGGCAAGCGCCAACCCCGCGCCGTGCTGCCCGGCATCCAGCTGAAAAGCCCCAAGATCACCCGAAACCTCACCACCGCCTGGTTCGCCAAGCGGGTGGATGACAGGGAGCAGGCCTGCGTCAGAAAGATGGCGACCATTCGCTGACAATCAGAGAGAACAAGGGCGGCCAATGGGCCGCCCTTTTTCGTGATTGAAAGTCGTCGCCAAACTGTTTGTGCGGTGATTGAGTACCGGTGGATGGGTTTTCTAGGGAGGGAGTCTGATGCTCACACCGAGATGATGCCCTGGTATTTGGGGAAGCGGTTGCATCCCCAAAACCGGTTCCCCTTGTTGTCCCCTTTACCCGCCGTGCGCAACACCAAGGCACCACAGCATCTGGAATGCCTAGACCCGCAGGCTGCCGCGAAAGCCCCTGGCGGCATAGTAGGACTGGGCGCCATTGTGGTAGAGGAAGACGCTGTCGTAGCGGCGATCGCAGAACAGGGCTCCTCCGAGTTCCCTTATCGCCTCTGGGGTCTCGATCCAGCTCGATGTCTTGGCATCGAAGCAGCCGAGCGTCTGAAGCGCTCGATACTCGGCTTCCGTCAGCAACGTGATGCCCATCTGCTCGGCCATCTCGGTCGCAGAGCCCGCCGGCCTGTTCTCCTTCCTGGATTCCAGCGCGGCGTTGTCATAGCAGAGGCTTCGGCGCCCGGTTGGGCTCTCGGCGCTGCAGTCACAGAAGATGAACTGCCCGGTCCGCGTGTCCTGGCCGATGACATCGGGTTCACCGCCGCTGCGCTCCATCTCGTGGAGCGAGGGCAACGACTGAGGGTTGGCGTCCAGCCTGGCGCGTACCTTTGACCAGGGGAGCCCCTCGTGACGCTGCGGGTGCTGTTCAAAGCGGGCCTGCAAGGTGACGAGCAGGTGGTCAATCTGCTCCTGGGTCAGGTTCATCATGCTGTCTCCTTCGCGGGATCCTGCGCCATTAGAAACTCATCGCCAGCCCGATGGAGTAGCCGCTGGTGTTGTGGCTGAACATATAGCGGGCCACCAGCCGGGTGCGGGTGATAAAGATGTCGTACTTGCTGCTGTCTAGCTCTAGGCCAAGGCCCAGGGAGTTGAGGCTGTTGAAGCCGAGCAGGCCGCGCTGCTCTCCCAGGTATTCGGTTCTGGCCCCCTCCAGCACATAGCGCAGCGGGCGATCCAGCAGGGTCCAGGTGAAGAGCGGAGCCCGGCGCCGCAGGTAGAGCCCGAGGTTCTCCGCCTCGGCCTGCCCCGTGATGCTGTCGGCGGTGCCGGTGAAGCTCTGCAGATGCTGATAGGAGTAGCGCAGCTCGACATCGATGTCCTGTGGCTTGGAGAAGAGCTCGTAGTCGAGCATCAGGGATCCCCCCAGGCCATACACATTGAGCCGGCCGCCGTCGAGGAAGTCGAGGTTCCTGCCCGTCCTGTACTGGAGCAAGGCGGCACCGATGCGCAGATCGCTCGCCACCGTGCCCAGGGTGAAGTTGGCGATGGGGCGCAGCACCAGGTTGCCGCCAAAGCGGTCGCGGTGCAGGCTGAAGTCCCAGCCGATGCCGCCGGTGGCGCTCAGGCTGTTCCATTTGGTGGGGATGGTGCGGCTCTCGTTGCCGTCGGTAAAGACGAACTGGGGATCGTAGCGGCTGTAGCCCAGGGTGCCCTCCAGATAGATGGGGAAGCCCTCGCTCATGGTGGCGCCGCCGCCGAGCTGGGTGATGGTCAGGGCCGAGCTTTCGTTGGTGCCGCCCCCTATGTCCAGGTTGCTGGCGGTGATGTCCGGCACCACAGTGAAGCTCATCAGGGAGACGACCGCATTGGCCCGCTGCTGAACGAGGGCCCCGTCATTGGCCTGGGCGGTCTGGCTGAAGAGTCCGAGCCCGCTCAGCAGAAGCATGCCTGCATGAAGATGAGAAGAGGGGAGATGCGCCATACCTAGCTCCATGGACCTCCTCGTCCACTGAGGAGTCCTTACACTGTAACGGTTTTCTACCGTCATGGCAGCCCGCCTTGGCGCCAACTGACTATATTCTTTGCCATTTTACGGCGCAGACCCGAGGGGGCTCTGGTGGCGAGACAACCTTGCCGCCAGCGCACCGGGTTGCCGGTGCCGGATGACGGCGTATCCACATAAATGGCAGACATTAATTTATTGTTCAGTTCCCCGGGTGTATAACGGGCCTCCCGCAGGAATTTATGGGGGTGGTACCAGGGAGGGGTGGCCAGACCGGGCCTTTGGGCCGTCATGACGGATGCGCATTACGATGATGGGAGTCATACCAGATGCAGGACATGCTGCTTGCCATATGGCATCAGGACTTTGAGCAATTAATACAACTGCAGGCGGTCGGTCTGCTCGTCACCTGTCTGGTGGTGATCCTCTTTCTGGAATCGAGCTTCGTCTTTTTGCCGCTGCCGGGGGACAGCCTGGTGCTGCTGGCCGGTGGTCTGGTGGGCATGGGAGTGCTCGGGCCCGAAGTGGTGTTCCTCTATCTGCCCCTGGCCGCCGGCATCGGCAGCGTGATGGCGTATTGGCAGGGCCATGCGCTCCACGGCACCCGCTTCATGGGCCAGGTGGAGCGGGTGATCCCGGAAGGCAGCCTGCCCCGCGCCTCCCGGCAGCTCGATCGCTATGGCTTCTGGGCCATGTTCGTCTCCCGTTTCATCCCCTTCGTCAGGGTGCTGACGCCCATGCTGATGGGGATCTCCCGCCTGAACCTGCTGCGGGTGGCCATGAGCAGCTTTGCCAGCGCCTTCCTCTGGGCCCTGGCCCTCAGCATGGTCGGCAAGTTCATGATGGCGACGCCGCTGCTGGCTGACCACCATGAACTGTTGACCAAGTGCCTGCTGGTGACCTCCTTAGCCCTCTTCGTCATCGCCGTGGCCGCCATCGGCATGCGGCTGTTCAGGCGCTCGGCCAAGAGAGCGCGCTGAGTTGAGAGGGGGACGGGCCTGCCGCCCGTCCCTTGTTCCCGAGCCACCCGGTCAGGCGGCTCGCCCCGGTGGCGTAAAAATACAGGCCATTTGAGGCGGAAATCCTGATGCCTATCTGTTACACTTCGCGCCCGCCATTTTCCGGCTCATCTTCTGACGTCATGTCAGACCCAGCCGTCCTTGGCCCCAAGCCTCGCCGAGGCCGTGCCACACGCCGGCCCAGGCCACTTAAGCCAACTACAGCTCAGCTGGAACACAGGAACCCATTATGAGATTTGAATCGTTCGATTTTGCCCCCGAGATTTTGCGTGCCGTCTCAGAGTGCGGTTATCAGGAGATGACCCCTGTGCAGCAGCAGGCGATCCCGACCATTCGCCGTGGCAGCGACGTGCTGGCCAGCGCCCAGACCGGGACCGGCAAGACGGCGGCCTTTGCGCTGCCCATATTGCAACGTCTGGTGGATAACCCGGCCCCGGCCCAGCCTTCCAACGCCCGGGTGCTGATCCTGACCCCGACCCGCGAGCTGGCCGCCCAGGTGGCGAGCAACATCAACGACTTCGCCAAGTATCTGGACATCAGCGTGCTGACCCTGGTCGGCGGTGGCAAGCAGGATGTGCAGGCCCGCAAACTCAAGGCCGGTGCGCACATCATAGTGGCGACCCCGGGCCGCCTGCTCGAGCACCTGACCGCCTGCAACCTCAGCCTCTCCGGTGTCGAGACCCTGGTGCTGGACGAAGCGGATCGCATCCTCGACATGGGCTTCAGCGCAGATGTGCAGCAGATCCTGCAGGCTGTGAGCAAGACCCGTCAGAACCTGCTGTTCTCCGCCACCTTCTCCGACGCCGTGAAGAAGCTGGCCAACCTGATGCTGGACAGGCCGCAAATCATCAGCGTCAACAAGCAGAACTCCACCGCCGACACCGTCAGCCACACCGTCTATCCGGTGGAGCAGAAGCGCAAGCGCGAGCTGCTCTCCGAGCTCATCGGCAAGCAGAACTGGCAACAGGTGCTGGTGTTCGCCAGTACCCGCGAGAGCTGTGACGTGCTGGTGGAAGAGCTGAACCTCGACGGCATCAAGTCCGCCGTGGTCCATGGCGAGAAGGCCCAGGGCAGCCGTCGCCGCGCCCTGCGCGAGTTTATGGAAGGCAAGGTGCGGGTGCTGGTGGCCACCGAAGTGGCCGCCCGTGGTCTGGACATCCCGGATCTGCAGTACGTGGTCAACTACGATCTGCCCTTCCTGGCGGAAGATTACGTTCACCGCATCGGCCGCACCGGCCGCGCCGGCAAGAGCGGCATGGCCGTCTCCTTCGTCAGCCGCGAGGAGGAGCGCACCCTGCTGGAGATCGAGGCGCTGATCGGCCAGAAGATCCGCCGCATCATGGTGCCGGGCTACGAGGTGAGCAGCCGTGACGAGCTGATCAAGCAGTTGCAGGAGCGTCGCCGCTTCGGCAAGCGCCCGCAGCGGGAAGACAACGCCGCCGCCCAGGTGATGGCCGAGGCCAAGCTGCAGGGCCAGCGTCTCAAGCGTCTGGCGGCCGCCAAGAAGCCTCGCCAGTCGAAGTAAGCGGACAAGATGATGCAGGGGAGCCTTGGCTCCCGACTCAAGGCGCCGTTGGCGCCTTGATGCTGTTTACCGATCACCCAGAGGACGTGCGATGACCCCGCCAGTCAAGAACCCGCAAGATTACAATGAGGCCCTGCTCGACATGGCCACCCAGAGCCTGGCCGAGCTGGCCCGCACCGCAGAGCAGAAGGCGGGCAAGCGTACCCCGGCGCAAGAGAGCCACTTCCTCTGCACCTGGATGGCGGACTCCCTCAAGGAGAAACGCTTCTCCCGTCTGGTGATGGAGGACTTGAAAGCCTGGGTGCAGCTGGGTCGCACCCTGGGGGCCGGGGCCGATCTCAAGGGACTGCTGTCGCGCATCGTCTGCCAGTATGGCCGGGCCATGGCCGAGCCCGGGCAGTTGGGCGCCAGGCTCGCCACCCTGGTCGCCGAGCTGGAGAGCGCGGGTTGGCTGGTGTTTACCGACAGCGAACTGAGCACCAAGCAGCGGCTGCTGAGCCAGGGCCAGTCCAGCCTGGTCATCTCCGCCAGCGAGTATCTGGGCCATATCGAGGGGGGGGAGCTGGTGAAGCCTCTTACCCTCTATGTGCGCGGGGATGAAAAACAGCTGGCCGAGGCGGCCTTCAAGCTGGGGTTGCTGCTGAGCCAGGGTGACAAGAAGAGCACCCTGGTCAAGCACCACAAGGCCTACCGTCTGGTGCCGGGCAATGCCCAGCCCGCCCTGGCGCTCCTGGCCGAGGGCTGAGCCTGATCTGAGCCCTGACGCTCATGCTTCTTTCATTACCCCGGCCCAGTGCCGGGGTTTTTGATGGCCTGCCGCCAGCGGGACAGGCCATGACGGCAGGATGAGCGACGGGAAGGGGGCCCGTTCCGGTGTGCTGCCTCGGCTATTTTTGTCGCAATTGAATGGTTTGTCCGGCCGTCCCCCTCTGATGGGGGACGTCACCCATATGGTGAGATGGTGACGCAGACGTTCTGCTCTAGGGTGGTTTGGCCCCAAAGAGGGCCATATGGAAGCAAACCGCCTGATGGCGCTACTCAATGAATGAGGAAACATGATGAAAGCAACCCCCCTTGCCCTGCTGCTGACCAGCGTGCTGGCCTCTCCGCTCTGCGCCGCCGGGCTCGATGCCAGGCTCACCCTGGTGGATGGCAGCACCGACGATGTGCGGGTCAACCTGACCCTGACCAACACGGGTGACAAGCCCATCCGCCTGCTCAAGTGGCAGCTGCCGGGCAGCGAAGATGCCCCTCTGTTCCTTGTGGAGCGCGACGGCGAGAAGGTCGGCTACGAGGGGGCCCTGATCAAGCGGGCGGCGCCAACCGACAAGGACTTCCAGTTGCTCAAGGCTGGCCAGAGCCTGACGCTGCAGGCGGAGGTTTCCGGTCTCTACGACATGAGCGCCCAGGGCCAGTACAGCATCCGTTACCGGTTACCGACGCTGCCACAGGAGGCGAAGGCCGCCAAGGCCAAGCAGGCCCAGGGGAGCGAATCCAATGTCGTGACCCTGTGGGTAGAAGGGGTGGCTGACGAGCGGGTACTCGCCAAGGCGGCGGTGGCCGAGCCCCAGGCGGTGACCGCCTCGGTCAGCTTCAGCGGCCGCTGCAGCAACACCCAGAAGAGCGACATCCTCACCGCGCTCGATGCCGCCAGCGGCATCACCAACAACTCCAGCAGCTATCTGGCGGTGGACAAGCCCGATGGCCAGCGTTACCGCAGCTGGTTTGGCGCCTATGACACCTCTCGCTGGAACCAGGCCGAGACCCACTTCAGCAAGATCAAGGATGCCATCGACAACAAGCCGCTCACCTTCGACTGCGGCTGCAAGCAGAGCTACTTTGCCTACGTCTATCCGGATCAGCCCTACAAGGTCTACCTGTGCAAGAGCTTCTGGACGGCGCCCGTCACCGGGACAGATTCCCGCGCCGGCACCATAGTCCACGAGCTGAGCCACTTCAACGTGGTGGCGGGCACCGACGATCTGGGTTACGGTCAGGCCAATGCCCGCAATCTGGCGAGCACGGACCCGGTCAAGGCGCTGAACAACGCCGACAACCACGAGTACTTCGCCGAGAATACCCCGAGCGAAAACTGAGTCGTAAGCAGGGGCCGGATGGCCCCTTTTTTGACGGAGGCACCATGATGACACTCTTGCTCACCACCCTGGCGCTGGCCCCCTTGCAGTGCGAACTGTCGGTCAGCGCCGAGAGCGGGGTGAACGAGCCACTGCCGCTGGTGATGACCTTGACCAACAAGGGGGAGGGGCCACTCGAGGTATTGACCTGGTTCACCCCCTTCGAGGGGTGGTTTGCCGATGCCATCGACCTCACCCGAGATGGCAGGCCGTTGCCTTACCGGGGACCGCTTGCCAAGCGTGGCGCGCCCGGTGATGGCGACTTCCTCCTGCTGGGACCGGGGGAGCAGAGCCATGCCGATGCGGATCTGGCGCAGGCCTACGATCTGTCGCAGCCGGGCAGCTACCGGCTCAGCTACCGTGTCCAGCCGCTGGGGCTGACCCGGGGGCTGGCGCCCAGCTGTCCCGCCATCGATTTTATCCGGGTAGTAGCGCCTTAGGGGCGTTGAGGGCGAGACGCCGCGTCCAGCAACCCCACCGCGCGGGCGGCGACCGCCAGATAATGGGGTGAGTGGGCCTGCTCTCGCCAGCAACAGTGCACCAGCTTGATCACATGGTCGTCCAGGCTCTCGATTGCCCGCGGCAGCACCTGTGCCCAATCCAGCCCGGTCGTATCCGGCCAGCGCTGGGCCTGCAACCTGGGAGCCCCGACGGTGATGTAGGCGGCGGCCACCGCCTGCCACATCAGGCTCTGCCAGGGCGCTTTGAGCGCCGCTGGCAGGTGGCGCGCGACGATGGCGGCGGCCCGGCTGCCGGTCACCAGATGCAAGACGGTGAAGTTGCCGGTCTGCCAGTAGAGGGGCAGGGCGGCCTCGGCCAGCTGTGCCAGCACATCTTCCCCGTCATCGAGGCTTTGCGGCAGCGTGTCCGGCCAGCGGGGATCGGCCGCCACCTGCCGCAGGCGGGCGGTGATCCACTCTCCCTCCCAGCGCGACCCCTCCCAATGGGCCGCCAGCCCCGCCAGCAGGCGAGTGACGTCCCGGCAGGGGGCCCCCGTTCCGGCAGGCAGGATCAGCGCCTTGCACTGCCAGGCGGCCAGCGCCGCCGCCTGCTCCCCCAAGTGGCCGTTTTCCAGCGCACAGGTGAAGCGGATGAGGGGATGAAAGGCGCCGCCTGCCGGGGAGAAACGCTGCGCCAGCAGCTCTTCGAAGCATGGCAGCCAGCCCTCTTCGGCGAATCGGGCCAGCAGTTGCTGGCGCAGTGCCACGAAGCGGGTCTCCTCCTCTTCGCCCTGGTTGTTCTCCCCGGCGGGCAAGGCTTGAGTGGTCTGCCAATGGGTAAAGAAGTGCTGCAACTGCCGGGGGCTGGCCCCCATCTCGTGCAGGGCGTGCAACGCCATGGGGCAGTGGTTGGTGGTGCCGCGACCATTGAGGGCGAAGGTCTGGTTGGCATCGAGCAGGGCGTAGAGATGATCCATTAGCGTTTGACTCCTTTTGTCGGGGGAGACAGGATTATGCAAGTTAAAGTTAACTTGAGATCAAGGACGAAGATGGATCGCAAATGGCTGGCCATAGGCCAGATAGCCAAACGTGCCGGTGTGAACGCCAGCGCCCTGCGCTTCTACGAGCAGAAGGGGCTGATCCAGAGCCTGCGCAGCGAAGGCGGCCGGCGTCTCTACCCCCAGGATGTGCTGCGGCGCATCGCCTTTATCCGGGTGGCGCAAGGGATGGGCCTCACCCTCGACGAAATAGCGGCGGCCCTCAGCGGGTTACCCGATGGCCGCACGCCGGATCGCGGCGACTGGGAGCGGATCGCCGGTCAGTGGCAAGTGCTGCTGGACAGCCGCATAGCCGCCCTGCAACTGATGAGGCGCAAGCTCACTGCCTGCATCGGTTGTGGCTGTCTGTCGCTGGAGCACTGCGCCCTCTACAACCCGGAGGACAGGGCTGCGGGCCAGGGAAGCGGCCCTCGTTACTTGCTGGGGGATCTGCCCCCCGCCACCGATTGAACCGCGCAGGCCATGGGCAGTGCCGGGTCAGCCTGGATGACTCTCAAGGAGGAAACATGGATCTGGAACAACTCAAACGGGAGCTGGAGCGCTTTGGCGAACAGCATGACGAGGCGCAGCCATCCCGGGGCTGCAAGATGCTCAACATCACCCGTGACACCGGCGAACTGCTGGCGCTGCTGGTGCAGACGAGGGGCGCGCAGGCGGTGCTTGAGATAGGGACTTCAAACGGTTACTCCACCCTCTGGCTGGCGGAGGCGGTGAAGAGACTGGATGGCCGGGTCACCACCATAGAGCGGGATGAGAAGAAGATCTCTCTGGCAGAGACCAACTTTCAGCGTGCGGGACTGAGCTCCTGGATCACCCTGCTGGCGGGGGAGGCCGGCAGCCTGTTCCCCAGCCTGCCGACGGCGGGTTATCAGCTCATCTTTCTGGACTCCGATCGCCAGCACTATCAGGGATGGTGGCCCGAAATACGGCGCCTGCTTGCCCCTCGCGGCCTGCTGGTGGTGGACAATGCCATCTCCCATGAGAGCGAGATGAGGGACTGGATGGCGCAGGTGAGGCGCGATCCCGATTTTCTGACCTCGCTGGTGCCGGTGGGCAAGGGTGAGTTTCTGGTGGTGAGATGCTAGGGCGCATCACCGAGAGTCAGGCATAAAAAAACAGCCCCGCATTGGCGGGGCTGTCTGTTTGGGGAGACTCGGTCGGCAGCTTACACCGACAAATAGTCCATGATCCCCTCGGCGGCCTTGCGACCCTCGTAGATGGCGGTCACCACCAGATCCGAACCGCGCACCGCGTCGCCACCGGCAAACACCTTGGGATTGCTGGTCTGGAAGGCATGTTCAGCCTGCTCGGGGGCCTTGATGCGATCCCGGCTGTCGAGCTCGATACCGTGATCACGCATCCAGGGCTGGGGGTTGGGCTGGAAGCCGAAGGCCATCACCACAGCATCGGCGGCCAGCACCTGTTCGGAGCCCTCGACCACCACGGGATTGCGACGGCCGTTGGCATCCGGGGCGCCAAGCTCTGTGCTCACCACCTTGATGCCGCAGGTGCGGCCCTGGGCGTCCAGCTCCACGCCGATGGGCTGGAGGTTGAACATAAATTCCACCCCTTCCTCCTGGGCGTTCTTCACCTCCCGCTTGGAGCCCGGCATGTTCTCGGCATCGCGGCGGTAGGCACAGATCACCCGATCGGCCCCCTGGCGGATGGCGGTGCGCACGCAGTCCATGGCGGTATCGCCGCCGCCGAGCACCACCACCTGCTTGCCGGCGAAGTCGATGTAATCGCTCTGCGCCTTCTCGAAGCCCAGCAAGCGGTTCGCGTTGGAGATGAGGTAGGGCAGGGCGTCATAGACACCCGGCGCCTCTTCGTTGGCAAAGCCGCCCTTCATGTACTTGTAGGTGCCGACCCCGAGGAAGACCGCATCGAACTCACCGAGCAGGTCGGCGAAGGTGACGTCACGGCCCACTTCGGTCTCGAGACGGAACTCCACCCCCATCCCCTCGAAGATCTCGCGACGGCGCTGCATCACCTCTTTCTCCAGCTTGAAGGAGGGGATGCCGAAGGTCAGCAGACCGCCGATCTCCGGGTACTTGTCGAACACCACAGGGGTGACGCCGTTGCGCGCCAGCACATCTGCACAGGCGAGGCCAGCGGGGCCGGCGCCGATGACGGCGACCCGCTTGCCGGTCTTCACCACCTTGGAGAGATCCGGGCGCCAGCCCATCTCGAACGCCTTGTCGGTGATGTATTTTTCGATGTTGCCTATGGTCACGGCACCGAAGCGATCGTTCAGGGTGCAGGCACCCTCACAGAGTCTGTCTTGCGGGCAGACGCGACCGCACACCTCCGGCAGGCTGTTGGTCTGGTGGGAGAGCTCCACTGCCTCCAGGATGCGACCCTCGTTGGCCAGTTTCAGCCAGTTGGGGATGTAGTTGTGCACCGGGCACTTCCACTCGCAATAGGGGTTGCCGCAGTCGAGGCAGCGATCCGCCTGCATGCCGACCTGGGCCTGGTTGAAGGGCTCGTAGATCTCCACAAACTGGATCTTGCGGATCTTGAGCGGCTTCTTGGGCGGGTCGACCCGCTGGACATCGATAAACTGGAATACGTTCTGGCTCATAGGGTTCCCTCCTTATTGCGCCTGGATTCTGAGTTCTGCACTAGAGCGGCTGGTGTGACCAAGCAGGGACTTGACGTCGCTGGACTTGGGCTTGATCAGCCTGAACTTGGGCACATAGGAGTCGAAGTTGGCCAGGATCTCCTCGGCGCGCGAGCTGCCTGTCTCGTTGAGGTGCGCCGTGATGATGCCGCGCAGGTGCTCCTGGTGGATGGCAAGGTCAGCCACGTCCAGCAGTTCTACCAGCTCGGGGTTGGTACGCTTGGCAAAGTTGCCGCACTCGTCCAGCACGTAGGCAAAGCCCCCAGTCATGCCGGCTGCGAAGTTGACGCCAGTGGTACCGAGTATGGTCACAATACCGCCTGTCATGTATTCACAGCCGTTGTCGCCAATCCCCTCGACGACCGCGAGGGCCCCGGAGTTGCGCACCGCGAAGCGCTCGCCCGCGGTGCCTGCAGCGTAGAGCTTGCCGCCGGTGGCGCCATAGAGGCAGGTGTTGCCTATGATGGCCGCCTCGTGGGACTTGAACGCCACGCCGACGTGGGGTTTGACCACCAGCTTGCCGCCTGTCATCCCCTTGCCCACGTAGTCGTTGGCATCACCCGTGAGTATCATCTCGAGGCCGCCAGCGTTCCAGACGCCGAAGCTCTGGCCTGCGGTGCCGTTGAAGTGGACCCGTACCGGATCGGCGGCCATGCCCTGGTTGCCGTGACGTTTGACTATCTCGCCGGAGAGGCGCGCACCCACCGAGCGGTCGGTGTTGCGGATGTCGTAGCGGAACTCGCCACCGCTCATGTTCTCTACCGCCTCCAGCAGGTCGTCCACCATCTTGAGGTTCAGCGGCCCCTTGTCGAAGGTGGGGTTGTGCTGCTGGCTGAACAGGCTGGAGCCTGCCGGTGCCACAGGGCTTGCCAGGATGCCGGAGAGATCCAGCTTGGCCTGACGGGCGGTGAGGCCGGGCAGGGCTTCCAGCAGATCGGTACGACCGATGAGGTCGGTCAGCTGGGTGACGCCGAGCTCTGCCATCAGCTCGCGGGTCTCTTCGGCGATGAACTTGAAGTAGTTCATCACCATCTCCGGCAGGCCGGTGAAGTGCTCGCGGCGCAGCTTCTCATCCTGGGTGGCGACGCCGGTGGCGCAGTTGTTCAGGTGGCAGATGCGCAGGTATTTGCAGCCGAGCGCCACCATGGGGCCGGTGCCAAAACCGAAGCTCTCGGCGCCGAGGATGGCCGCCTTGATGATGTCCAGACCGGTCTTGAGACCGCCGTCCACCTGCAACCGCACCTTGTGGCGCAGGCCGTTGGCGACCAGGGCCTGCTGGGTCTCGGCAAGCCCCAGCTCCCAGGGGGAGCCGGCGTATTTGACCGAGGTGAGGGGGCTGGCACCTGTGCCGCCGTCGTAGCCGGAGACGGTGATGAAGTCCGCATAGGCCTTGGCCACGCCGCAGGCGATGGTGCCGACGCCGGGCTCGGAGACCAGCTTGACCGACACCAGGCAGTCCGGGTTGATCTGCTTGATGTCGAAGATGAGCTGGGCCAGATCCTCGATGGAGTAGATGTCGTGGTGGGGCGGCGGGGAGATCAGGGTCACGCCGGGCACGGAATAGCGCAGCTTGGCTATCTGGGCCGTCACCTTGTCACCGGGCAGCTGGCCACCCTCGCCGGGCTTGGCGCCCTGGGCCACCTTGATCTGGACCACATCGGCGTTCATCAGGTAGTGGGGGGTGACGCCAAAGCGCCCCGAGGCTACCTGCTTGATACGGGAGTTCTTCTCGGTGCCGAAGCGCTTGGGATCTTCACCGCCTTCGCCCGAGTTGCTCTGACCGCCAAGGCGGTTCATGGCAACCGCCAGCGCCTCGTGAGCCTCGGGGCCGAGGGCGCCGATGGACATGGCGGCGGAGTCGAAGCGGGGGAACAGCTTGGCCGCGGGCTCAACCTGCTCCAGCGCAACCGGGGTGGTGCCCTGCTTGAGGACGAGCAGATCGCGCAGGGTGGCGACGGGGCGCTCGTTCACCAGGCGGGAGTACTCCTTGTAATCGGCGTAGTTGCCGGAGCGCACCGCCACCTGCAGGGTCTGCACCACATCCGGGTTGTAGGTATGGTACTCGCCGCCGTGGACGAATTTCAGCAGCCCGCCCTGGGTCAGCGGCTTGCGACCGAGCCAGGCCTGGCGCGCCAGATTGACCTGATCCTGTTGGATGTCGGTGAAATCGGCCCCCTGAATGCGGCTGGATACGCCGCGGAAGCAGAGCTCGACCACGGAGCTGGACAGCCCCACGGCTTCGAACAGCTGGGAGCAGCGGTAGCTCGCCACAGTGCTGATGCCCATCTTGGACATCACCTTGTAGAGTCCCTTGTTGATGCCGTTGCGGTAGTTGAGCATGGCCTGGCGCAGGCTCATCTTCAGCACCCCTTCCTCGACCTGTTTGGCCAGGGTCTCGTAGGCGAGATAGGGGTAGATGGCGGTGGCGCCAAAGCCCAGCAGCACGGCGAAGTGGTGCGGGTCGCGCACGCTCGCTGTCTCCACCAGGATATTGGCGTCACAACGCAGGTTGTTGTCCACCAGGGTGCGCTGCACCGCCCCCACCGCCATGGCGGCCGGGATGGGCAGGGTGTCGGCACTGATGTCCCGATCAGAGAGCACCAGCAGCACTGTGCCATTGCGCGCCTTGTCGGCCGCGTCGGCACAGAGCCGCTCCAGGGCCGCCTGCAGCCCCTCTTCGGGCTGGTAGTTGAGGCTCAGCACTGCGTGACGGTAGTGCTCCCCTTCCAGTGCCAGCAGCTGGTGGAAGTCGGAGTAAAGCAGGATAGGCGACTGGAACAGCACCCGGTGGGCGTGGCCGAAGGTCTCGTTGAAGACGTTCTGCTCGCGGCCGATACAGGTGGCCAGCGACATCACGTGGTTTTCCCGCAGCGGATCGATGGGCGGGTTGGTCACCTGGGCGAACATCTGGCGGAAGTAGTCGTACAGGGTGCGCTGGCTGGAGGAGAGCACCGCCATCGGGGTGTCATCCCCCATGGAGCCCACCGCCTCCTGGCCGTTCTCGCCGAGCACGCGGATCACCTGATCCAGCTCCTCGTAGGAGTAGCCGAACAGTTTCTGATAGGTCTTGAGCTGATCGTCCGGGAGCTCGCGGGCGCCTGTGCTGGCGTCATCCATCTGCTCGAACGGCACCAGTCGCTTGCAGTGCTTGTCCATCCACTGCTTGTAGGTGTGACGGCTCTTGAGATCGTCGTCGATCTCGAAGCTGGTCCACACCTTGCCGTTGCTGGTATCCACCACGAACAGCTCCCCCGGGCCGACCCGGCCCTTCTCCAGCACTTCGTCCGGGGTGTAGTCCCAGGTGCCGACCTCGGATGCTAGGGTGATGAACTTGTCCTTGGTGATGACGTAGCGGGCCGGGCGCAGGCCGTTACGGTCCAGGGCGCAGGTGGCGTAGCGGCCGTCGGTCATGACGATGCCGGCCGGGCCGTCCCAGGGCTCCATGTGCATGGAGTTGAAGTCATAGAAGGCGCGCAGGTCGTCATCCATGTTCGGGTGCTTCTGCCATGCAGGCGGGATCAGCAGGCGCATGGCCCGGAACAGGTCCATGCCGCCGGCCAGGAAGAGATCCAGCATGTTGTCGAGGCTGGAAGAGTCCGACCCCGTGGTGTTGACGAAGGGGGCGGCCTCCTGCATATCGGGGATCAGCGGGGTGGCGAACTTGTAGCTGCGCGCCTTGGCCCACTGGCGGTTGCCGGCGATGGTGTTGATCTCGCCGTTGTGGGCGAGGTAGCGGAATGGCTGCGCCAGCGGCCAGCGCGGGCTGGTATTGGTGGAGAAACGCTGGTGGAACACGCAGATGGCGGCCTGCATGCGGATGTCGGCGAGATCCAGATAGAAGCGCGGCAAATCCACCGGCATGCACAGCCCTTTATAGACGGTGACCAGGTTGGAGAGGCTGACCACATAGAAGTAGTCGTCGCTGATGCGTTTCTCGATGCGGCGACGCACTATATAGAGGCGGCGCTCGAGATCCTTGTCGACCCAGCCGGGAGGCGCGTTGACAAAGACCTGTTCAATGCTTGGCAGGGACGCCTTGGCGATGGGACCGAGCACATTGGTATCGATGGGCACCTTGCGCCAACCGACCAGACTCAGGGTCTCTCTTTCCAGCTCCTCGTCGATGATGTCGCGGGTCTGCTGGGCCAATACGGGGTCCGGGTTGAGGAACAGCATGCCCACCGCATAGTTGCGGCCCAGGTGCCATCCCTTCTCTTCGGCGACAGCGCGATAGAAGCTGTCCGGTTTTTGCAGCAGCAGACCACAGCCATCGCCGGTCTTGCCGTCGGCGGAGATGCCGCCGCGGTGCTGCATGCGAGCCAAGGCTGACATCGCGAGACGGACAAGCTTGTGGCTGGCTTCCCCTTCCATGTGGGCCAACAGGCCGAAGCCACAGTTATCCCTCTCCAGCTTTGGATCATATAGTGACATTGCATTTCTCCCTTGCTCGGCCTTCCATCGCACTGTCATCAACAGATTGCATAAATTGCGATTGGCTCTTGTGGTTCCGTCCGCCTGAGGTGGCGAATCTCCAAACTAATGGGATTTTCGAGCAAGGTCAATTGGACATCCCGCTTGTTTGCAATGTTACACCGCACAGCAAAATGCGGGTTTCGAGACTCAATTCGGTTTGCTGCAAAGCCTATTAAGTTAATTTTATTAAGTTGATTAAACTGATAATGACGAACGGTAGTTGACTACTTCCGCGTCACCTGACTGTAATAATTTACCAATCCATTCCGGTAAGGCGAGCTTTTGAGGGGATCACATTCAGAATCCTGAGCTGTACATTTATCCGTTTGAGCTGGCAGAATTTACAGTGCTAACAGCCAGTTAGAAAGGAATTGCTCCACTTCTCCCTCTTTTCCAGAAGGCTTGTGGTTTAAAGTAACCTTACAAACCTGTCTGTGGGTATTTATCGCACGCAATGTGAATATTTATATAGTTTTGGGAGTGGTGGCTTGATCCAGCTCAGCCTGGGGGGCGGGCCTCTACCAGGTAATGACAGCTCTCTATCGGAGGTGTCATGCAGTTACACGAACTCATCAATACATTCGGCCAGGATCTCAAGCAGCGTCATGGCCAGAAGATCCACAAACTCTCCATCCACGGCGCCTTCACCTGCCCGAATCGGGACGGCACCCTGGGCCGCGGCGGCTGCACCTTCTGCAATGTCTCCTCTTTTGCCGACGAATCGACCCAGCAGCTTTCTGTCGTGCAACAGCTGCTGGCACGCCGGGACGAAGTGACCCGCGCCAAACGCTATCTCGCCTACTTTCAGGCCTATACCAGCACCTATGCCGAGGTGGAATACCTGCAACGCATGTATGAGGAGGCGTTGTCGGTCAGCGACATGGTGGGGCTCTGTGTCGGGACCCGGCCCGACTGCGTGCCGGATGCGGTGCTGGATCTGCTGGTGGGTTATCAGGCCCGTGGCTACGAGGTGTGGCTGGAGCTGGGGCTGCAGAGCGCCCATGACAAGACGCTGCAGCGCATCAACCGGGGCCACGGCTACGCCGCCTATGTCGATGCGGTCGAGCGGGCTCATAGGCGCGGCATCAAGGTCTGTGCCCATCTGATCGTTGGCCTGCCCGGCGAGGTGCCCATGGATAGTCTGGAGACCCTGCATCGCATCGTTGCGACCGGGGTCGAGGGGATCAAGCTGCACCCGCTCCACGTGGTGGAGGGGAGCACCCTTGGCAAGGCGTGGCAGGCAGGGCGGCTGGAGGTGCTGACCCTGGAACGCTATGTGGAGGCGGCGGTGGCCATGATCCAGCACACGCCCCCCGAGGTGGTCTATCACCGCATCTCGGCGTCGGCGCGCCGTCCGACCCTGCTGGCTCCTGCCTGGTGCGAGAATCGCTGGACCGCCATGGCCGAGATCGCCGCTGAGCTGACTCGTTCAGGCCCCCAGGGGCATGCCCTGGGCCGACCCTTCTCGCTCGCTCCTTTTAATGAGTGACGACTCTAATTTCATCAAAAAAACAGAGGGTTATTAGATGAAATTCAGTCTTTGCAGTATAGTTTCGTTCAAGTCGCCTTGATAAGATGGTCGGCTTGAAAAAGATATTGTTATCAATAACTCTTTAGTAATTAATGGACCGGGCAGGATATCTCGCACTCCTTGCCGTCATCAGATGACGTGCGTGGCTCCTCTCTCCCCGGCTTGACGATGTGTGAGTCTGGCGATGGCATTCGATGCCACTGCCCAGTGCGCTAATTGGGTTGTCGGTTCGCGATGATGGGATCTGCTCTGCATTCACAGGTCGCCACCAGGTTCCGGGTGATGATTTCCCTGCGACAACCGTCTGAATCATGTTTTGACAGGATGCTATGCAAGCAGAAACCAGCCATATAGATGAACTATTGGAATGCCTGGTCTTTTTGACCCGTTTTTATGGCGTACCCAATAGTCAGGATGCCCTCACCACGGGCTTGCCACTGGTCTCGGGCCGTCTGAGTACGGCGCTCTTCAGCCGCGCTGCCGAGCGTGGCGGTTTGTCCGCCCGTGAGGTGATCCAGCCACTCGAAAACATCTCTCCCCTGCTGCTGCCCTGCGTCTTGCAGACGCGGCAGGGCGGCGCCTGCATCCTGCTGGAGTGGAACAAGGACAGGAGCCAGGCCAAGGTCATCTTCCCCCAGGCCGGTGATGCGACGCAGTGGGTCAGCACTGCCCAGCTGGGTGACGAGTACAACGGCCGGCTGTTCTTCGTCAAGAAGCAGTTCAAGTTCGATGAACGTTCCCCCAAGGTGCTGGAGACCCGAGATGGTCACTGGTTCTGGAGCACGCTGTTTGAATCCCGTGGCATCTATCGCGATGTGCTGATTGCCTCCATCCTCATCAACCTCTTTGCGGTGGCCAGCCCCCTGTTCACCATGAATGTCTACGACAAGATCGTGCCCAACCTGGCGTTCGACTCCCTCTGGGTGCTGGCGGTCGGGGCCATGGTAGTGTTCACCTTTGACTTCGTGATGCGCCAGTTACGCAGCTACTTCATCGACATTGCCGGCAAGAAATCGGACGTGCTGCTGTCAGCCAAGATCTTTGCCAAGGTGATGGGGATGAAGATGGAGTCCCGCCCGGCCTCGACGGGGGCGTTCGCCAAGCATCTGCAGGAGTTTGAATCGGTGCGGGAGTTCTTCACCTCCGCCACCGTATCGACCCTGATTGATCTGCCATTTGCGGTGTTCTTCCTCTTCATCATCTGGCTGTTTGCCGGCGTCATGGTGGTGGTGCCCATCGTCGCCATGCTGATCCTGGTGGCCTACAGCTTCTATATCCAGGCCCCCCTCAAGCAGTCCATCGAGGAAGGCTCCCGCCTGGCCTCCCAGAAAAACGCCAACCTGATCGAAAGCATCTCCGGCCTTGAGACCGTCAAGATCTTCGGCGCCGAGAGCATGTTCCAGCACCGCTGGGAGCAGGCGGTGTCCCACATCTCTACCTGGGGCGTGCAGACCCGTCGCATCACCAACTCCATGTCTTCCCTGGCGAGCTACATCCAGCAGGTGGTGACCGTGGGCTTGGTGATCGTAGGTGTCTATCAGATATCGGAAGGGCTGGTGACCATGGGGGGCATGATCGCCGCCGTCATGTTGTCCAGCCGCGCCATCGCGCCCATGGTGCAGCTCTCCGTGCTGTCGACCCGCTACAACCAGGCCAAGTCCGCCCTGGAGATCCTGGAGAAGATCATGATGACGCCGGGCGAGCAGGAGGAGGGCAAACAGTACATTCACCACCCCATCATCCAGGGCCGCATCGAGTTCGAAAACGTCTCCTTCAAATACCCGGGCATGGAAAGCAGCACCCTGCACAACATCAACCTGCGCATCGAGCCGGGCGAAAAGGTCGCCATCATAGGACGGATCGGCGCGGGTAAAACCACGCTGGAAAAGTTGCTGATGGGGCTCTACCGACCGACAGACGGTCTGGTGCGCCTCGATGGCTTCGAGCTGGATCAGCTGCCACCGGCCGCCATTCGCCGCAACATCGGCTGTGTGCCGCAGGATGTGACCCTCTTCTTTGGCTCGGTGCGGGACAACATCATGCTGGGCAACCCGCTGGTGGATGATGCCCGGGTCGTGCGCGCCGCCAAGCGGGCCGGCGTCACCAACTTTACCAATCGGGATCCCAATGGGCTGGACCGGCAGATAGGCGAGGGCGGGCGTCAGCTCTCAGGTGGTCAGCGTCAGGCCATTTTGCTGGCCCGTGCCCTGCTCAACGATCCGCCCATCCTGGTGATGGATGAGCCAACGTCCAACATGGACAACCAGTCAGAGATGCATGTGAAGCAGGAGCTGGCCAGGCTGGGGCCTGAAACCACGCTGATCCTCATCACCCACAAGACTTCCATGCTGGATGTGGCCTCCCGGGTCATCGTCGTGGAGCAGGGGAAGATAGTGGCTGACGGCCCCAAGGAGACGGTGCTGCAACAACTGAAGGAAGGCAAGGTGCGGGTACAGGAGACGGCCAATGGCTAACAACTGGTTCAAGAAAACGGCACCAGACACAGTGTTGCCCGCCTCCGAGCACCTCGAGTATGTCGACGACGGTGCCGCCGCCGTCTTGCTGAATACGCCAACTCGCGCCAAGGTGCTGCTCTGGGCCTGTTTCCTGTTCTTCATGAGTGCCATCATCTGGGCCGCCTGGGCGGAGCTTGATGAGGTCACCGTGGGTCAGGGCAAGGTCATTCCATCTCGCCAACTGCAGGTGATCCAGAACCTGGAAGGGGGGATCGTCAAGGAGATCTTCGTCAAGGAGGGGGACATAGTCGAAAAGGGGCAGCCTCTGCTGCGCATAGACGATACCCGCTTCAAGTCGGACTTTCGCGAGCGTGAACAGGAGCTGGTGATCCTCAAGGGCGACATCGCCCGTCTGCGTGCCGAGATCCGCAGTGTGGTGGTCAAGAGAGAACCCAACCTCGGCTGGCGTGAGCAGGTGGTCATCGACAAGCAGCCCATCGTCTTCCCCGAAGGGTTCGAGAACGTCTTTGCGGAATACGTGGCCCGTGAAAAGTCGGTCCAGGACGAGCGGCTCAACAACTTGAACAACCAGCTCTACATACTCGGTCAGCAGATCGAGCAGAAGGAGCAGGAGACCATAGAGCTCAATGCCAAGATAAGGACAGTGAGCCGCAGCGTGGATCTGGCTCGCCAGGAGCTGAACATCAGCCGGCCTCTCGCAAAAGAGGGTATAGTTCCTCAAGTGGAGCTAATTAAACTGGAGCGGCAGGTCAACGAGATGCAGGGCGAGCTGGAAGCCAACCGCCTGCTCATCCCCAAACTCAACTCGGTGCTGCGGGAGACCATCTCCAAGCGCAATGACATCGCCTTGAAGTTCAGAGCGGACTCCCAGACCGAGCTCAATGAACGCCAGGGCAAGCTGAGTCAATTGTCCGAGGGCCAGGTCGGTCTGCGGGACAGGGTCGATCGGACCAGCGTGATAGCGCCTCTCAAGGGCACCATCAAGAAGCTCAAGATCAATACCCTGGGGGGGGTCGTGCAGCCGGGCATGGATCTGATGGAAATCGTGCCGCTGGAGGATACCCTGCTGGTGGAAGCCAAGGTCTCCCCCAAGGACATCGCCTTCCTGCGACCCGGACTGGAGGCCGTGGTCAAGATAACTGCTTATGATTTCACTGTTTATGGAGGTTTACATGGCAAGGTTGAGCAGATAAGCGCCGACTCGATCCAGGATGAGGAGGGCAACTCCTTCTATCTGGTTCGGGTGCGTACCGAGAAGAGTTATCTGGGCGATGAGCTTAACGCACTTCCCATCATCCCCGGTATGTTAGCCAGTGCAGATATTATTACTGGTAAAAAAAGTGTCCTAGACTACTTGCTCAAGCCCATCCTGCGGGCTAAGCAGTCGGCACTGAGAGAACGATAAGCCAACAATCTAAAAACAACATGACTGGAGATACCATGAAGAAGACGATTGTTGCCATGCTGGTTAGTGGCACCATACTGTTCCCGGGCCTGAGCCAGGCACAGACACTGGAACAGTCAGTGGCACAGTCACTGGCTACCCATCCGAAAATCAAGGAAGCTTTTGATCTCTATCAGGCACGACTGTACCAGCATGATGGAGCCAAGGGCGGCTACTATCCCACCATCGATCTGCGTGGCGGCGTTGGTTACGAGAAGACCGACAGCCCCTCGACCCGTGCGGCGCCCGCCAACTCGCAGACGATCGATGATTCCATGACTCGTAAGGAGGCCGGGATCAGCCTGCGCCAGATGCTGTTTGACGGCTTCGATGTCAGCAGCAACGTGGCCCGGACCGATGCTGCCGCCCAGGCCCAGCGTCTGGCCATGATCTCCGAGGCGGAGAACACGGCCCTGCGGGTGGCCGAGGTGTACCTCAACATGCTGCGCCAGCAGGAGATCCTGGAGCTGTCCAAGCAGAACCTGGAAACCCACGAGCAGATCCGCAGTGACATCCAGAAACGGACAGACTCAGGTTTGGGTTCGACGGCGGACCAGACCCAGATCGATGGTCGTGTGGCTCGTGCCTACTCCAACCAGGCGGCCGCGGAGAACAACTATCGGGATGCCGAGAGCGAGTTCATCCGGGTCGTGAATGAGGTGCCCAAGGATCTGGTACAACCGGCCCCCAACAGCCAGTTGATCCCTGCCACCCTGGAGGACGCGCTGAAGACGGCCACCGAGGTTCACCCGACCCTGCTCTCCTCCCTGCAAGACATCGAAGAGGCCAAGTATCAGCATGAAGGTTCCAAGTCCGGGTTCTACCCGAACGTGGCCTTCGAGGTGGATCAGAACTGGAACGAGGACATCGATGCGGTCAAGGGACGCAACGACGATCTCACCGCCATGGTCCGGATGCGCTACAACCTGTTCCGTGGCGGCTCCGATCTGGCTGAAAGCAAGGCCACCTCGGCACTCTATTCCCAGGCAAAAGACATTCACCTGAATGCCTTCCGTCAGGTGGAAGAGGGAACCCGTCTCGCCTGGAATGCCAAGGAGTCGCTGGCCAAGCAGAAAGTCTTCCTGAAAGAGCACGTGGACGCCAGCTACGACACCGTACAGGCGTACAAGAAGCAGTTTGGTCTGGGACAACGGACCTTGCTGGACGTGCTGAACACGGAGAACGAACTGTTCGAGGCTCGCCGCAGCTACATCACGGCCGAGTATGATGCCCTGCTGGCGGATTACCGTATCCTCAATGCCACCGGGGGACTGCTCAATGCCATGAATGTACAGCAGCCCGCTGACTGGCAGGCCAATAACAACTGATGGTCATCGTGCTGATGTCATATCAGTCAGAAGAAATGGCTGCAGCTTGCTGCAGTCATTCTTTTATGCGTTTGGCTCTCAACTGAAGATTGCAATGGCATGCCGCAGGGGAAACATGTGACATCGTGGTGCAAGGCTGGGAGCCGCGGGCTCTTCTGGCCAGCATGGCTCATTCGCCACGTGCAGCGTTGGCGGCTCCAGCTGTTGTGGCTGGTGCTGCTGTCTATCCCTCTGTTGCTCAGCGCCAGCCAGCCCTTGTCGTCGGAAGATCTGAAGCTGGTCAAGCGGGCGGAGGAGACCTACGGCTCTCGTGCAGGCAAGCGGGTCACCAGCTGGCGCACGCTGGCCATGCAGAACCGGGCTGCGGGTCTGACGGAGCGGCAGAAACTGGAGAAGGTGAACCAGTTTTTCAATCAGATGCGGTTTATCGATGACATCAAGCTGTGGCACAAGAAGGATTACTGGGCGACCCCGCTGGAGTTTTTGGGGGCGGCTGGCGGAGATTGTGAAGACTTCAGCATTTCCAAATACTTTACGCTGCTGGAACTTGGCATTCCGGATGAAAAAATGCGGATGGTATATGTCAAGGCATTGGATTATAACCAGTTTCATATGGTTGTTGCCTATTATGAGACGCCAGCATCAGTGCCTCTCATTCTGGACAACCTTGTCGGCGCCATTCGCCCGGCCAGTCAGCGGGCGGATCTGGTGCCAATTTACAGCTTTAACGGTAGTCACTTGTGGCTGATGAAGGCGCGTGGTCAAGGGGAACTGGCCGGGCAATCATCCCGCTTGGGATTATGGACTGACTTACGCAATCGCATGACTTCAGGGCGATTGGCTCGGCCTGTGGTGAATTTGGATGATTAACCTATGACGCTCTACAGACAACTATTGGCAACCATGCTGTTACTGTTCGGATTGCTGTTTGCCGCCACCTATTGGGTACAGTTCAATTCGACCCGCAACTATCTGGCGCAACAGCAGGAGACCACAGTCATCAACACCTCCACCGCCCTGGGTCTGGCGTTGACGCCTTATCTGGAGAACGGGGACAAGGTGAGTGCCGAATCCGTCATGAAGGCCGTGTTCGACGGTGGCTACTATCGGCTGGTCCGCCTCGATCTGCTGGCTTCCAAGGATGTCATCGAGCTGGAAAACAGCAGCGACATTCAGGGGGTGCCGCAGTGGTTTATCGGGCTGGGCCTCTTCCCTGAGGTATCCAACGAATCCATTCTGACCTCGGGCTGGCTGCAACTGGGCAAGCTGAAGATAGTGGGCCATCCGGGACAGGCCTACTACGAGCTCTGGAAGGGGATGAGCGAGCTGGCGACCTGGTTCCTGGTGGGCTTCCTGATCACCACCATACTGCTGATGCGGGCACTCAACTACCTGCTCAAACCGCTCAAGCTCATCTGCGAGCAGGCGGTCGAGATAGAGCTGCACCACTTCGGGCACGCCATTCCCGAGCCCAAGAGCCGCGAGTTGAAACAGGTGGTGCAGGCCATCAACACCCTCTCGAGCAAGCTGGCGGTGCAGTTCAAGGAGCAGGCCGATGAAGCCGAAAACCTGCGCGCTCGCGTCTATGTGGATGCGGTCTCCGGGCTCGGCAACCGCTCCTACTTCGTGGGGCAGGTCAATGCCTGGATCGCCGAGGCGGGACAGGGGGGCGTCATGCTGGTGGCCGTCGACATGCTGGACGATCTCTATCGTGAGGAGGGCTATGCCGCGCGGGACAACATGGTCAAGTCCATCGCCCAGGTGCTCAGGGAGTTGCTGGACGGCTGGGATGGTGCGGCGCTGTCCCGGATCTCGGCCACCGAATATGCCCTGCTATGTCCTACTGATGATCTGTCGCAGCTCAAGGATCTGGCGGAGCTTATCAATAGCCGTATCGCCGATCTGGTGGTCAATCCCATGGGTGAGAGCGGTGCGCTCTCGGTTGTCGGGATCGCCGGCCGTGATGGCGATGATGATCTCTCCGCCCTGCTGACCAAGGCGGACAATGCGCTGGGCAAGGCGCGCAACGAGCGGCGGGGTGCCGTCGTCATGGAAGGGGGCTCGGATCAGGGATTGATGGGGCGTTTGGCCTGGCGTGATCTGGTACAGGATGCAATGGCCCGAAACCTGTGGCGCTTCAAGGCGCAGCCTGCCTGCCGCTTCGATGATGGCACGCGCCTGCATGCGGAGCTGTTTGCCTCCATCTCGCGCGATGGGACCGACTATTTCGCCGGCCAGTTCTTGCCCGCCATAGAGCAGTTCCAGATGGGCGCCGAGTTTGACAAGGCAGTACTGGAAGCCTGCCTGCCCTTGTTCAGGCAGCAACCCGAGCTGGTGCTGGCGGTCAACATCACCGCAGGGTCGCTCTGCTCGGATGAGTTCCTGACCTGGCTGAGAGACTATCTGGCCGTGAACGGCGAGTTGAAGGAGAGGCTGCTGTTCGAGATCCCTGAGGCCGCCATCATGAAACACAAGCAGCATGTGACCAACCTGGTCGACGTGCTGCGAGAGCAGGGCTTCCTGTGGGGTGTCGATCACTATGGTCGCCACTTCCAGTCCCTGGGGTATCTCGAGGAGCTTGCTCCTGCCTACGTCAAGGTGGATCATGGCTATACCAGCCAGGTCATGGAGCCGGGCGCCGATACCTCCTTCCTGGCTGCGGTCTGCCGGGCAGCCCACAATGCGGGTGTCACGACCATCGCCACCCGAGTGGAAGATCAGCAGCAGGTCGAGGTGCTGGCCTAACCTGCAATATTACAGACGGTTACCAGGGCTTCGTTCATCCGGCATTCCTACCTCGCCGTGAATCAGGCAATCATATTGAAAGGGGTCCCACGGGGCCTTTTATATCCATTTAGAATATATGAAGGTGCTTTTCTGCGATGGAGACAGAAAGCCTGAAAGACGAGTTGTTGGGGTTATTGATTTATTCGGTGTAAAAAACATTCATTCGATCTGGCGACCGGATGAAGCCAAACAGATTCAATGTTGTACATTTTTGCAACTGAAGCCCGATGAGCGCGCATCTAGAGTGTAGGCATCAAGATTCGTCACCCTGAGCAATGGATATGCGCACCCAAATCATCGACAAAACCGTCGTCGTCTCTTCCGTGGAAGGTAATGTTCAGATCCCTTGCTTGCCGATGCAGGCGTCGCCCTCTCCAGCCCGGCGAGATATTGTAACCGGGCGCCAAGCTCAATATTGCCGACGATGTGAAACGATGCTGCACCCTACGATGACAACTTCGGACAGGCCGCTGCCGCCCCTGCCGAGACAGATACACCGGCCGAAGGGCAACCCTCATCATCGGTCGAGAACAGCAACCTCCTCCAGAAATCTCGTGGCCTTGCAAGAATCCATCCTGCAAGGGGTCGACCTGACTAAGAACTTTGAAGCCGCCGCAGCCGGCGGGGCGCTCTGCCGCAGGTGGGGGCGGCATCGGCGGGGTCGCGGGCCAGTGGCAACGGCGGCTTTGTCGTCATCGATCGTATCGGTGATGCGACCATAGCCGAGTCGGATTCGATACCAGCTATGATGCCTTGCTCGATCAGGAATGTGCTGCAGGAAGACGATCTCCCGCCAGAGAATGAGCCTGAGCGATCTGGATGAATCTGAAGTCACCCAGGAAGACCAAGCCATCAGGTAACCTGCCGATCACCCAGCAGCAACTCGGATGGTCCTCAAGACACATCCATTGCTCTCATAAAGTTGTGCGCCAACATCGGCATTCTGGCCGGTGTCGAGAGCTCATTGAGGATAGGCCCCCATCATCAATGCCGACGGCTCCTACACCTTCACTCCGGCACTCAACTACACAGGCCCCGTGCCGCCGGCCAACTACATAGTGACCGATGGCGACGACACCAATAACGACACCTACCATCACCATTACCGGATGAGACAGTCTCCTTGGGCGGGCTGCAGGTCGAAGGGCGAGTTTGTTCTGGAGTGAAGCCGCGATTACCGACGGCAGCAGTCTGAATGCTGCAGGTCTGACCAAGAGCGGCGCCTTCACCTTCAATGCGGCAGATGGCACCAGAGCCTGGCTCTGGGTGGCGTGTACCATCAGTAACGGTCAGGTCATCAGTAGCCTGCAGGCGATCCGGGAGCCCTCTGGCAATCAACTGTTGGTGACAGGCATCAGTTACAACTCAGTGACAGGCGCCGGCACCAGATTCTTACAGCTACACCCTGAGCGATAACGAGGCTCACACTCAGCCTGCCAATGACACTGCCCTGACCGAAAGCTTGAACGTCGCGCTGACGGACAGCGACGGTGGCCAGCACCAGCGCCAGTCTGGATGTGGTGATACAGGACGACGTGCCTGATGCCCAGACGACACTGGATTCGATAGCGGCTGGCGGGTTTGTCCGGCCACGGGCAACCTCATCACGACGCGGCGGCAGGGGGATGCGGGCGACAGCGACACGGGGGCAGACACTCCGGGGTGCGGTGGCGCGCTGGTGTCCTCGGTGACGGCGACGACGGCGCGCCGCCGGCGCTGACGGCGGTGGCGGCGACCGTGGTGCAGGGCGCCTACGGTGTGCTGGACGCTCAACTCCGATGGCTCCTACAGCTATGTGCGCGATGCCGGTGCCGCCGGGCGGGGTGTCGGAGGTATTCACTTACACCCTGCGCGACGAGGGGGATGGCGACACCGACACGGCGACGCTGACCATCGCGATTGGCAACACGCCGCCGGAGATAAGCAACCTGACCCCGTCAGTGAATGGCGGGGACGTGGTGGTGGATGAAGATGACTTGGCTGACGGCTCGACAGCAGCAGAGCTTCCGACACAGGCTGGCAGTTTCACCATCAGCTCGCCGGATGGGTGAAATTTCGCTGACGATAGGCGGGGTAACGTTCATCAACAACGGGGTGTTCACGGCGGGCCTGTTTGTCACGGGGCTGGGGAACACCTTGAGCATCACGGGCTACAACCCGCTGACCGGGGTGGTGAGCCAGCCACACCTCCTGGGGGACAATGAAACCTATGCTAACGGGGCGGGCGAGAACAGCCCGTTTGAAGACTTCGCGGTGGTGCTGACGGACCAGGACGGTCAGTCCGACAGCGACACGCTGTCGGTGAACATCGTCGACGACGTGCCCGATGCCCAGGACGAGAGACACCGATTCGATAGCGGCTGGCGGGTTTGGTCCGGCCACGGGCAACCTCATCGACGCGGCGGCAGGGATGCGGGCGACAGCGACACGGGGCAGACACCCGAGGTGCGGACGGCGCGCTGGTGTCCTCGGTGACGGCGACGACGGCCGCCGGGGCGCCGACGGCGGTGGCGGGGGGGCGACCGTGGTGCAGGGCGCCTACGGTGCTGACGCTCAACCCGGACGGCTCTACAGCGTGCGCGATGCCGGTACGCCGGCGGTGTCGGAGGTATTCACTTACACCCTGCGCGATGCGGACGGCGACATTCGACACGGCGACGTTGACCATCGCGATTGGCAACACGCCGCCGGAGAAGAACCTGACCCTGCCGCAAGGAATGGCGACGGTGGTGGATGAAGATGACTTGGCTGACGGCCTGGACAGCAGCAAGGAAAGAGCCCGACACAGGCTGCAGCTTCACCATCAGCTCGCCGGATGGGGTGGCCTCGCTGACGATAGGCGGGGTGACGTTCATCAACAACGGGGTGTTCACGGCGGGGTCGTTTGTCGATGGGGCTGGGTAACACCTTACATCACGGGCTACAACCTGCTGACCGGGGGTGGAAGAGCGCAGCTACACCTCTGGGGGACAATGAAACCCATGCCAACGGGCGGGCGAGAACAGCCTGTTTGAAGACTTCGCGGTGGTGCTGACGGACCACAACGACAGCGACATCGCCGTCGGTGAACATCGTCGACGACGTGCCCGATGCCCAGAATGACACTGATTCGATAGCACGGTGTTTGGTCCGCCACGGGCACCCTCATCACCGGACGCGGGCAGGGGATGCGGGCGACAGCCACGGGGGCAGACACCCGCGGACGGCGCGCTGTCCTCGGTGACGGCGACGACAGCCGCCGGGCGCTGGACGGGCGGTGGCAAGCGACCGTGGTGCAGATGCCGCCGGTGTGCTGACGCTCAACCCGGATGGCTCCTACAGCTATGTGCGCGATGCCGGTACGCCGGGCGGGGGTGTCGGAGGTATTCACTTACACCTGCGCGATGGGGATGGCGACACCGACACGGCGACGCTGACCATCGCGATTGGCAACACGCCGCCGGAGACAGCAACCCGGACCCCGTCAGTGAATGGCGGGGGACGTGGTGGATGAAGATGACTCTATTGACGGCCCGGACAGCAGGCGAGAGCCTGATGGCCGGCAGTTTACCGCCATCAGCCTGCCGGATGGGTGGCCTCGCCGACGATAGGCGGGCATGCCCGCGCGCGCCGGGTAACACCTGAGCATCACGGGCTACAACTCGCTGACCGGGGTGGTGAGCCGGCAGCTACACCCTGGGGGACAATGAAACCCATGCCAACGGGGCGGGGCGAGAACAGCCTGTTTGAAGACTTCGCGGTGGTGCTGACGGACCAGACGGTCAGTCTGACAGCGACACGTTGTCGGTGAACATCGTCGATGACGCCCGATGCCCAGAATGACACCGATTCGATAGCGGCTGGCGGGTTTGGTCCGGGTTACCGGCACCTCATCACCGACGCGGCGGTGCAGGGGATGCGGGCGACGGCGACACGGGGGCAGACACCCGGGGTGCGGACGGCGCGCTGGTGTCCTCGCACGGCGACGACGGCCGCCGGGGCGCCGACGGCGGGGGCGACCGTGGTGCAGGCGCTCACGGTGTGCTGACGCTCAACCTGACGGCTCTTACAGTTATGTGCGCGATGCCGGTACGCCGGGCGGGGTGTCGGAGGTATTCACTTACACCCTGCGCGACGGGGATGGCGACACCGACATCGGCGACGCCGACCATCGCGATTGGCAACACGCCGCCGGAGATAAGCAACCTGACCCCGTCAGTGAATGGCGGGGACGTGGTGGTGGATGAAGATGACTTGGCTGACGGCTCGGACAGCAAGGAGAGCCTGACACAGGCTGGCATTACCCACCAGCTCGCCGGATGGGGTGGCCTCGCCGACGCATAGGCGGGGTGACGCCCATCAACAACGGGTGTTCACGGCGGGGTCAGCTTGTCACGCAACACCTTGAGCATCAGGCCACAACCTGCTGACCGGGGTGGTGAGCTACAGCCACCCTGGGGACAATGGAAAACCTGTACAACGGGGCGGCGAGAACAGCCTGTTTGAAGACTTCGCGGTGGTGCTGACGGACCAGGACGGTCAGTCCGACAGCGACACGCCGTCGGTGAACATCGTCGACGACGTGCCTGATGCCCAGAATGACACTGATTCGATAGCGGCTGGCGGGCTGTCCGGCCACGGGCAACCTCATCACCGACGCGGCGGCAGGGGATGCGGGCGACAGCGATACGGTGCAGACACCTGGGTGCGACGGCGCGCTGGTGTCCTCGGTGACGGCGACGACGGCCGCCGCCGACGGCGGTGGCGGGGCGACCGTGGTGCAGCGCCTACGGTGTGCTGACGCCTCAACCCGGATGGCTCTACAGCTATGTGCGCGATGCCGCGCCGGGCGGGGTGTCGGAGGTGGTCTACTCGACACCCTGCGCGACGGGGATGGCGACACCGACACGGCGACGCTGACCATCGCGATTGGCAACACGCCGCCGGAGATAAGTGTTCCGACCGTCAGTGAATGGCGGGGACGTGGTGGTGGATGAAGATGACTTGGCTGACGGCTCGACAGCAGCAAGGAGAGCCTGGACACAGGCTGGCAGGGGCTTCACCATCAGCTCGCCGGATGGGGTGGCCTCGCTGACGAACATCGCGCCGGGCATGGCGGCCGTTTAGCCACACCTGGAGCATCACGGGCTACAACCTCGCTGACCGGGGTGGTGAGCCGCCGTTACACCCCGGGGGACAATGAACCTATGCCAACGGGGCGGGCGAGAACAGCCTGTTTGAAGACTTCGCGGTGGTGATGGACGCGACCAGGACGGTCAGTCCGACAGCGACACGCTGTCGGTGAACATCGTCGATGACGTGCCCGATGCCCAGAACGACACCGATTCGATAGCGGCTGGCGGGTCGGTCCGGCCACGGGCAACCTCATCACCGACGCGGCGGCAGGGATGCGGGCGACGGCGACACGGGGCGACACCTGGGGTGCGGACGGCGCCGGTGTTCCGGTGACGGCGACGACGGCCGCCGGGCGCTGACGGCAGTGGCGGGGGCGACCGTGGTGCAGGGCGCCTACGGTGTGCTGACGCTCAACCTGGACGGCTCAGCAGTTGCGCGCGATGCCGGCCAGCCGGGCGGGGTGTCGGAGGTATTCACCTCTATACCCTGCGCGACGGGGATGGCGACACCGACACGGCGACGTTGACCATCGCGATCGCGCAACACGCCGCCGGAGGAGCAGCAACCTGACCTCGTCAGTGAATGGCGGGACGTGGTGGTGATGAAGATGACTTGGCTGACGGCTCGGACAGCAGCGCGAGCCTGACACAGGTTGAGCAGCTTCACCATCAGCCTGCCGGATGGGGTGGCCTCGCTGACGATAGGCGGGTGACGTTCATCAACAACGGGGTGTTCACGGCGGGCCGTTTATCACGGGGCTGGGTAACACTAAGCATCACGGGCTACAACCCGCTGACCGGGGTGGTGAGCTACAGCTATACCTGGGGACAATGAAACCCATGCCAACGGGGCGGGCGAGAACAGCCTGTTTGAAGACTTCTCAGTGGTGGTGCTGACGGACCAGGACGGTCAGTCCGACAGCGACACGCTGTCGGTGAACATCGTCGACGACGTGCCTGATGCCCAGAATGGACACTGATTCGATAGCGGCTGGCGGGTCGGTCCGGCCACGGGCAACCTCATCGCCGACGCGGCGGCAGGGAGATGAGGGCGACAGCGACACGGGGGCAGACACCCGGGGTGCGGACGGCGCGGCTGGTGTCCTCGGTGACGGCGACGACGGCCGCCGGGGCGCCGACGGCGGTGGCGGGGGCGACCGCGGTGCAGGGTGCCTACGGTGTGCTGGACGCTCAACCCGGACGGCTCTACAGTTGTGCGCGCGCCTGCTGGCGGGTGTCGAGGTAACTACCTCTACACCCTGCGCGACGGGGATGGCGACACCGACACGGCGACGTTGACCATCGCGATTGGCAACACGCTGCCGGAGATAAGCAACCTGACCCCGTCAGTGAATGGCGGGGACGTGGTGGTGGATGAAGATGACTTGCTGACGGCTCGGACAGCAGCGCGCCTGACACAGGCTGGCAGCTTCACCATCAGCTCGCCGGATGGGGTGGCCTCGCTGACGATAGGCGGGGTGACGTTCATCAACGCTGCGTTCACGGCGGGGTCGTTTGTCACGGGCTGGGTAACACTTTGAGCATCACGGGCTACAACCCGCTGACCGGGGTGGTGAGCTACAGCTACACCCCGGGGGACAATGAAACCCATGCCAACGGGGGCGGGCGAGAAATGGCCTGTTTGAAGACTTCGCGGTGGTGCTGACGGACCAGATCGGTCAGTCCGACAGCGACACGCTGTCGGTGAACATCGTCGACGATCGTGCCGAGCGTTGGCAGCAATTTCACGGTGCAACTCGACGATGACGCCCTAGCAAATGGCATTCCGAATGGCCCGAACGACGATGACAATGCGGTAAACACGAACGGCATTCTCGCTCATAACTTCGGTGCAGATGGTGCGGGGAATGTGCAATGGCTGACCACGGGCGCTCCAGCAGGTTTTACCTATGAAACGAATCCAGCAGGTGCCCTGCTAGTCAAACAGGGGGCAGTTACCGTGCTGACAGTAACCCTGAACTCGGCTACAGGAGAATATAGTGTTACGCAGAACGCACCCATCCTGCATGCGAACGCAGATCTGGAGAACAACCAGACATTTACCTTGAACTATCAAGTGGTTGATGGAGATGGTGATACTGCAACGGGCACACTGGCAATCAATGTTGATGATGATACGCCGCTGGCGAAAAACGACACAGCCATTGTGGCCGAATCCAGCGGCAAAGATTTCAATGTCGCCTTTGTGCTCGACTCTAGCGGCAGTATCAGCAACAGTGAGTTCAACACCATGATGAACGCAGTGAAGGCTGCGGGGCAGGCATTGTTCAATGGTACCGATGGCGATGTGAAAATCACCATAGTGGCGTTTTCTTCGGACTCCCTGGCATATGTCCCGGTGACATCGCTTGCCGAGTTCAATGCTCTGGTCGATAGCATCATTGCAAATCGGCCATTTAACGGCGATACCGACTTCACTGATGCCATCCAGCAAACCATGGTGTCTTATTCTCCGATTGAGGGATGGAGCAACCAGGTATTCTTTATCAGTGATGGCAACCCTAATGAACAAACGGGGACAGGTGGCAACTCGCTGAGCAACGCGACGGCAACGGCTTGGAACACCTTTGTCGATAGCAATGGGATCAACGTCACTGCTATTGGTGTGGGGGATGGTATTAACACCACCCGCTTGCAGGATGTCGATCTTGATGGTAGCGGAGCTCCTATCTTGGTCACCGACTTTAACGGCCTGATTACTACGCTGCTTGGTCAGATTTCGGGGAACTTTGTCAGTGGCAATGTTCTGCTCGGGAACAACAACGCAGTGGGAGGGGGAGATGACGACTCATACGGTGCTGACGGCCCAGGGCGGATCATGTCCATCAAGATCAATGGGACGACTTACTCATGGGATGGCGTCCTGGATGGCGATCAGCAACTGACCAACATCACGACGGCTTTGGGTGGCAAGCTTACCTTTAATTTTGCTACGGGTGAGTGGGGTTATACCTCTCCGCAAAGTGTTTCCGCGGATACCAGTGAAAGCTTCGACTATGTCATCATCGACAAGGATGGCGATCAGGCGAATGCATCTCTGACGATCAACATTGAGGATGCTGCACCGGTCATCGGAAAGGTGGACGAGGATGAGTTACCTGGTGGATTGACTGACAATGATGCCCAGACGACAGTCATTTCAGGAAGCCTGGTCGAACTTTTAGTCGGCACGAACAGTGGACAATTCGGTCTGGATTCCACCCCCAATGTCATGCCGTCCCTGACCTCGGATGGGGTAGCTGTCACTTACGGCTTCTCTGGTAATACCCTGACAGCGATGGCCGGCGCAGTAACCGTTTTCACTCTCGTGGTGCAGAGCAATGGTTCTTACACCTTTACCCTGCTTGGGCCACTGGATCATCCTGATGCCAATGGTGACGACAACGAGATATTGACGCTGAACCTGACTGGCGCAATTCGAGCCTCTGATGGAGTCAACCCGCTACCTTTGGCAGGTGACCTGCTGATCCAGGTTGAAGACGACATACCTTCCATCCTGGCCAGCTCCAATCTGGTGTACTCCAACAGCAACAATCCGGGAGGGGCTGCTGGTGTGTTCGACTACAGCACCGGTGCGGATACTCGCGGTACTGGCCCGTTCAGTGCAATCGATTCGGACTTCAAGACGATCAGCCTGAGCGGCACTGTCGGTGGCACGACCATCACGTCGCAATCGGTTACCTGGGTGTCGGAGAGCGCCAGTACGGCAACTTTCAATTTTGAGTTTAATTACGCGCCGAACCCGGCCAACCCCGGCACCACCCAGGAGGCAACTGGCACACTGATTTTTGACAAGGTCAACGGTACCTATACCGTATCACTTGATGATCCGGTCGAAGGCTTCAGTGTCCTCAAAACCAGTGCCTCGTTAAATATCACGGGCTATGCGTCAGGTGGCAGTGTACCGGATAGTACTCAACCGGACGTGTCAGTGGCCAAGCTCGACAACGATTTCTATGTCCAGTTCAGGGGGGCATCAGAACCGGGGGGGGGGACCGGGACCAACAATCTGCAGACTGGGGGAGCCAACACCAACATCTTCACCAGTGGTGAGCTGTTTACCCAGGCATCGTCTTGGGTCAGTGTATCCAACTCGGCGAACGGTGTGGCTGGCGATACTATCGGCAAGGGGGAAGTGCTGGATCTGACGTTCCACACCACCAACCCGACCGGCACCGTAGTCGCCAATCCTGATGGTCGTGCGGAGGGAATATTCCTCAAATTCGACGGTATCAATAGTGAAGATCTAGTTGTGGTATTGAAACTGGTAGGTGCGGGTGGCATAACCACCACCCGGGCCCTGGTGATCAGTAACAGTGATATTGCCAAATCAAGCAGTAGTCCAGCGACCCTGGCTGCCCTGCTGGCTTACGGTATCACCTTGGACAATAACGATGGGGCCATTGTGATCGAGCACAATGACTACAACGGAACGGGGGAAAACTGGCAGATCTACGGCGCCCAGATCCTGACCAGTGTAGAGGACATCACTACCTCTGCTGCCTTGAACTTCAATGCGGCCTTCGGTGATACAGGAGGATCCAATCAGACCACTACATTCAGTGGTCAGACCGACAGCGATGTGGTGAAAGTCTCCGATATTGGCTTGATCACTTCGGAGAACACGACTCTGGATGCCGAACTGGATTTCCAGGTTGGAGTAAAAGATGCCGATAACGATGCTACGGCCAATACCAATCTACACGTAACCATCGAAGCGGGCACCACCTTCACCGGATCCGCATCGGCAGATGTGATTCAGGGGAGTGCCGGCAACGATGTGCTATCCGGTCTGGCCGGTGATGATTCGCTGATTGGCGGATTGGGTAATGATGTACTGATAGGTGGGCTGGGCAGTGACATCCTGATGGGAGGAGATGGCAAGGACACCTTCAAGTGGCAGTCGGGTGAGGCTGGCGGTACCGACGTCATCAAGGACTTCACCACTGGGGCCAACGGGGATGTACTGGACCTGAGCGAGTTGCTCAGTGGCGAGCATGCCAACGCAACCTCTCTGGATCAGTATCTGACCTTTGCCCCTGGTCCGGGAGTGAATAAATCGACCCTGACGATCGATCTGGATGGTTCGGCTGGGGGCACAACGACCCATACCATCTTCTTTGACAATGTGGATCTGACGGCCAATTCGACACGGACCGACCAGCAGATCATTCAGGACTTGTTGGATCAGGGCAATCTCAAGGTTGATCCATAATCAAAGCGTGGGGGCCGGGTCTGCCCGGCCCCTGTTATTTGATGAAGTGGACGGCTAAGATAGCGGCAGTATCAGGAGAGGGTCACCATGCAGTCATTCAACTGGGTCGACATCGATGGCATTCGCTATAGCTGGGACGGGCAGGACAGCATCGTCTGCTCCGGCCGCTTTGGCTATCAGGCCGCGATGACGGGTGACAAGCTCAATGGTCTGGAGCTGGAGAGTGAAGATGGCGATGTGGCGGGGTTGCTCAATGTGGACTTTGCCGCCTCCCGCATCAGCTTCACGCCGGCAGAGGATGCGCCCTTGCCTCACATGATGGTGCTGGTTGGCCATGAGTGGGGGCAGCAGGAGTATTCGTTGCAGAGCCTGAGCGACAGCTCCTTGCAGGGGCTGCTCAGCCATGGTGAAGAGCTTGACTGGAGTAGTCTGATGGTGGTGACGGCTTCCGAGCCGAGCATGCCATCCCAGGGTCACGTTCTGTCGTGGGATTCATTCCATTTCGAGGATGAGTCTCTGCTCGGAGCCGAGGTTCCGTCGTCCGTGATCGCGAGCCATGGCAATCCGCTTGGAGGAGAGATCAGCATCAACATCGACATGACCAATCAGGTGCTGGAGCAGATCCCCCCATTGCACGATATATGAATCCCAATCGACGACGTGCATAATGGCCTCCATCTAATCGACGGAGGTTTTTTTCTATGTGGCGTCCCCTTCTTACCCTGTCTGCGCTCGTTGTCAGTGCCCCGCTGCTTGCCATCGAGGTGCCCCAGGCTCCCCATCTGGTGGTCAGCGGCTACGCGGAGCAGAAGGCCGAGCCCGACATGCTGACGCTCAACGTCGCCGTGACCGCCCTGGAGAAACAGGGCCTCAAGGCCAAGCAGCAGGTGGATACCAAGGTGGCCGCCTTCTTTGGTCAACTGGAGAGCCTCGGCATCAAGCGTAGCGATGTGGAGGCCGGCAATCTGGTGATCTCCCCCGAGTACCAGTATCCGCAGAACAAGCAGCCCGAGATGGTGGGTTACCGTGCCCAGCGCCAGCTGGCGGTCAAACTCTACCAGCTCGACAAGCTGAGCCAGCTGATGGATACCGCCCTCAAGGCGGGTCTGGAGTCCGTCTCCCAGATTGAGTACGGCCTCAAGTCACCACAGATCATCAAGGATCAGGCCCGTCTTGGCGCTGTGGCAGATGCCACCAGCAAGGCGGAATCCCTGGCCAAGGCCTTTGGCATGAAGCTTGGCAAGGTGTACAGCGTCGAGTATCGCAACAGCTCTCCCATTCCTGTGTATAGCCGTGCCATGAAGGCGGCCGCCGCGCCTGCCGCCGACATGGTGGAGAACAGCTACCAGCAGCAGCAGATCAGCATCACGGACAACGTGGAAGCCGTCTTCCTGCTGGAATGATGGACCGTTCAACCGGCCCTGATCTCTCCAAACCCGAGGCTTCTGCCTCGGGTTTGTCGTTACAGGTTCTGTGCATGGGCGCTGAGTGAAGGTGCACAAGGGGCGCCTCTTATCTGGGCAGGCCAGGGGAGTGATGGACGGCTTCGCCCATGCCAGGGGAGCTGGCGCATAAAAAAATGCCGGTCACTGACCGGCATTTTCGTAAGAGGAGCGGGGAGGCTTAGCCCAGATTGGTGGCCACTCGACCCTGGCGCTTCTGCTTGAACAGATAGCCCAGACCCAGCACCAGTACCCAGGCCGGGATCAGCTCGACCGAGATGCGGGTGCCGTCGTTCATGTACATGATCACCAGGATGGCGGCCATGAAGGCGAGGCAGAGGTAGTTGCCAAAGGGGCTCCAGAGTGCCTTGAACTTGGTTTCAACCCCTTCGGCTGCCTTGACCTTGCGGAACTTGAGGTGCGCCAGGCTGATCATGGCCCAGTTGATGACCAGGGCGGAGACCACCAGCGACATCAAGAGGCCGAAGGCCTTGCCCGGGATCAGGTAGTTGATCAGCACGCACAGCAGGGTGGCGGCCGCCGAGATGGAGATGGCCATTAGGGGCACACCGCTCTTGTTGGTCTTGAGCAGGGCCTTGGGGCCGTTGCCCTGTTTGGCCAGGCCGAACAGCATGCGGCTGTTGCAGTAGACGCAGCTGTTATAGACGGAGAGGGCCGCAGTCAGCACCACCAGGTTGAGCACGTTGGCCACCAGGTTGCTGTCGAGAGCATGGAAGATCATCACGAACGGACTGCCGCCTTCCACCACCTTGCCCCAGGGATAGAGGGAGAGCAGCACGGCCAGGGCGCCGATATAGAAGATGAGGATGCGGTAGATCACCTGGTTGGTGGCCTTGGGGATGCTCTTCTCGGGGTTGTCGGCTTCCGCCGCCGTGATGCCGACCAGCTCCAGACCGCCGAAGGAGAACATGATGAAGGCCATGGCCATCACCAGGCCGCCCACCCCGTTGGGGAAGAAGCCGCCCTGGGCCCAGAGGTTGCTGACGGAGGCATCGGGGCCGCCGGTGCCGGAGAACAGCAGGTAACCGCCGAAGCCAATCATGCCGAGGATGGCCACGACCTTGATGATGGCGAACCAGAACTCCATCTCGCCGAACGCCTTGACGTTGGAGAGGTTGATGGCGTTGATCAGCACGAAGAAGAAGGCCGCCGACATCCAGGTCGGGATCTCGGGCCACCAGTACTGCACGTAGATGCCGACAGCCGTCAGCTCCGCCATGCTCACCAGCACATAGAGTACCCAGTAGTTCCAGCCGGAGGCGAAACCGGCGAAGTCACCCCAGTACTTGTAGGCAAAGTGACTGAACGAGCCGGCCACCGGCTCTTCCACCACCATCTCGCCGAGCTGGCGCATGATGAGGAAGGCGATGAAGCCGCCGATGGCGTAGCCAAGCAGCACCGAGGGGCCTGCCATCTTGATGGTGTCGGCAATGCCGAGGAACAGGCCGGTACCTATGGCACCGCCCAGTGCGATGAGCTGGATGTGGCGGTTTTTCAGGCCGCGCTTGAGCTCTTCGCCGTCTTGTTGAAGATCCATTCTTCCTTCCTTACGTCGCTGAATTCACTCGTCTCGCGCCTCGTCTGCCATGGCACCTCCTGTGCCAGGCGCGGCATCTTGTGCCGAAAACGTGACGAAATCCGTATTAATATCGTTACGGTTTGCCGCGCACTGTTTTTTATGGCGGCTACCAACCCGAGCAGAATAGTGATAATCGACCGCTTGTGCACCTGTTTTCCTCATCATTGGTTTGCTTTGTGGCCAATGTTCAGGTTTTTCATGATCTGGAAAGGGTTTTTGGAAGTGATTGATGGTTTTGTGTTCGGTTGATTTGGGTGCTATTGACCTGGCGGCAATTTGGTGTGCTAGTAGCCTTTTTTCAAGAAAGGACTCATATGATCGAAAGTATTGTCGGTGGCTTGCTGCTCGCCGCGCTCTGGCTGGGAGTCTGGCTCTCCCCCATGTTGCTGACCATGGCAGCGGCCTGCTTGATGGTCTGGGGATGGCAGGGGGCAGATTATCTGGTGAACAACATCGCCATGGTGCTGACGCTCGCCGCCGGACTTGGCCTGCTCCCCGCCTGCTGGTTGAGCGAGCGGGTGCGCAAACGCCACGGCTTGCTGCGTTTTCATGGCATCTTGATGAACAACCGGGAGCTCAACAAGCCGGGCTCCCACCCTCGTCCCTGAACCTCATGACGCCGGCGGATCCGCCGGCGTCATTTCTCCCACTCTTGCTGTCTCATTATCTTGCCACTCGGCAATCTGATAGTGCTTGATATGGCTATTTTCATGCCGGCTAGCAGAGTTGGCGGCGAAGGCCGGTTGCCTCCAGGATCTTGGCGCTGATCTCCTCCACCGAGTGGGAGCTGGTGTCGAGGAAGCGGATCGCCTCCTGGCGGAACAGCCGCTCCACACTCGCCAGCTCCTGTTCGCACTGCTCGAGAGAGGAGTAGCGACTGTTGGCGCGGCGCTGGTTGCGGATCTCGTGCAGCCGTTGGGGGGCTATGGTGAGACCGAACAGCTTGTGGCGGTTGGCCTTGAGCGGGGCGGGCAGCTCCAGCGAGCCCATGTCCTGCTCGATGAAGGGGTAGTTGGCGGCACGGATGCCAAATTGCAGCGCCAGATAGAGGCTGGTCGGCGTCTTGCCGCAGCGGGAGACCCCGATGAGGATGATGTCCGCCTCGTCATACTCCTTGGTGGTGATGCCGTCGTCATTGCTGAGGGCGAAGTTGACCGCCTCGATGCGATCGTCGTACAGCTTGCGGTTCTCCATGCCGTGGGTGCGGTGGAGCCTGGGCTCGGCCTTGATCCCGAGCTCCTGCTCGAGGGGGCTCACGAAGGTGTTGAGAAAATCGTGGCTGCTGGCCTGGGCCTTGAGCACCTCTTCCCGTACCAGGGGGTCGACTATGGTGTGAAACAGTATGGGGCGCACCCCGGTCTGGCGAAACTGTTCATCGATGCGGGCCCGCACCTGGCGCGCCTTTTCCTGGGTCTCCACAAAGGGGATGGTGACCTGTTCGAAGATCAGCGGAAACTGGCTCAGCACGGCGTGACCGAACACCTCGGCGGTGATGGCGGTGCCGTCGGATACATAGAATACGGTGTGCACAGCGGACTCCTGTGGTGTGCTCCTGGGGGGTTGCGAGCATTCAGTATCTCTCGAAACCATATCTCTTTTGTCAACAGGTCTGCCATTCCCAAGTTGTGAACTCGCTTGCAAACCTGAGTCGTTACCTTTTTGTGTCGCCATTGTAGAATGTCTGTGTCAGACGGCCATCCCCAAATCTTGCTCGGGGATTTTTTTGATAATCAGTAGAAAACGTTTTCATGGTCGTTGGCAACACACACATACAAAAACACATGATTTGGCACAGCAGGTGCTCGGCACCCTGGCCCACCAACCTGGAGACATGCAAATGCAACAGTACGTACTCTGGTACGAACAGCTCGGAATGCAGGACGTTGAGCGCGTTGGCGGCAAGAATGCATCCCTTGGCGAGATGATCAGCAACCTCTCAGGTGCCGGCGTGTCCGTGCCGGGCGGCTTTGCGACCACCGCCTTTGCGTTTAACGAGTTTCTGGAGTTAAGCGGCCTCAATGGCAAGATCCACGACCTGCTCGACAGCCTGGATGTGGACGACATTGCCGCCCTCAACCGGGCCGGTCAGCAGATCCGTGACTGGGTGGTGGATGCCCCCTTCCAGCCTGCGCTGGAGCAGGCGGTGCGTGCCGCCTACGACAAGCTGAGCGCCGGGATTGAGGCCTCCTTCGCGGTGCGATCCTCCGCCACCGCCGAAGACATGCCGGACGCCTCCTTCGCGGGTCAGCAGGAGACCTTCCTCAACGTGCGCGGCATAGACTCTGTCATGACCGCCATCAAGCATGTGTTTGCCTCCCTCTTCAACGATCGCGCCATCTCCTACCGGGTACATCAGGGGTACGATCACAAGGGCGTGGCCCTCTCCGCCGGGGTGCAGCGCATGGTGCGCTCGGATCTCGCCGCCTCAGGCGTCATGTTCACCCTGGATACCGAATCCGGCTTCAACGACGTGGTCTTCATCACCGGCGCCCAGGGCCTGGGGGAGATGGTGGTGCAGGGGGCCGTCAACCCGGACGAGTTCTATGTGCACAAACCGACCCTGAAATCCGGTCGCCCCGCCGTGGTGCGCAAGACGCTCGGTTCGAAACTTATCAAGATGACCTACTCCGAGGACGCCGGTCACGGCCGCCAGGTGAAGATCGTCGACACCGTGGATACCGAGCGCAACCGCTTCTGCATCACGGACGAGGAAGTGATGGCGCTGGCGAAGCAAGCCCTCATCATCGAGCAACACTACGGTCGCCCGATGGACATCGAGTGGGCCAAGGATGGTCAGGATGGCAAGCTCTACATAGTCCAGGCGCGTCCGGAAACCGTGCGCAGTCGCCAAGAGGCGAACACCCTGGAGCGCTTTGCCCTCAAGCAATCCGGCAAGGTGCTGATCGAGGGGCGCGCCATCGGCCACAAGATAGGGGCGGGCCCGGCGCGGGTCATCAGCTCCATCAGCCAGATGGATGAGGTGCAACCCGGCGATGTCTTGGTCACCGACATGACGGATCCGGATTGGGAGCCCATCATGAAGCGGGCCTCCGCCATCGTCACCAACCGGGGTGGCCGCACCTGCCACGCCGCCATCATAGCCCGTGAGCTCGGCATCCCGGCCGTGGTCGGCTGTGGCGATGCCACCGACCGAATCGAGGCGGGTCAGCTCATCACCGTCTCCTGCGCGGAAGGGGACACCGGCTTCATCTATGACGGCGAGCTCGACTTCGACGTGGCGGTGACCGAGGTGGGCAACATGCCGCGCCTGCCCATCAAGGTGATGATGAACGTCGGCAACCCGGACCGCGCCTTCGACTTCGCCCAGTTGCCGAACGCCGGCGTGGGCCTGGCGCGCCTCGAATTCATCATCAACCGCATGATCGGGGTCCACCCCAAGGCGCTGCTGGAGTTCGACAAGCAGAGCCCCGAGCTGCAAGCCACCATCAACAAGATGATCGCGGGCTACGAGAGCCCCCGCGAGTTCTACGTCGCCAAGCTGACGGAAGGCATCGCCACCCTGGCCGCCGCCTTCTGGCCGGAGCGGGTCATAGTGCGGATGTCGGACTTCAAGTCCAACGAATACGCCAACCTGGTGGGGGGCCGTGGTTACGAGCCTCATGAAGAGAACCCCATGATCGGCTTCCGTGGCGCCTCCCGCTACATCGCCGACAGCTTCCGCCCCTGCTTCGCGCTCGAATGCGAGGCGATGAAGCGGGTGCGCGATGTCATGGGCCTGACCAACGTCGAGGTGATGATCCCCTTCGTGCGCACCGTGGGCGAGGCGGAGCAGGTGGTGGAGATCCTGGCGGAGAACGGCCTGCGCCGCGGCGAGCGTGGCCTGAAAGTCATCATGATGTGCGAGCTCCCCTCCAACGCCCTGCTGGCGGACAAGTTCCTCGAGCACTTCGACGGCTTCTCCATCGGCTCCAATGACATGACCCAGTTGACCCTGGGGCTGGATCGGGACTCGGGTCTCATCGCCCACCTGTTCGATGAGCGCAACGAGGCGGTCAAGGCGCTGCTGGCCATGGCCATCGCGGCCGCGCGCAAGGCGGGCAAGTACGTCGGCATCTGCGGCCAGGGGCCGTCGGATCACCCGGACTTCGCCGCCTGGCTGGTCGAGCAGGGCATAGACTCCGTGTCGCTGAACCCGGATACCGTGGTCGACACCTGGCTCTATCTGGCCGAGCAGAATAAGGCAGGCTGAGCCCGCACAGGCAGCTCCCCCCATAATCCATGACGGCACCTTCTCGGTGCCGTTTTTTATTACCAACAGGGGGCTGTGTCGATGACTCGTATGTGCAAGGTGAATGGGATCTCGTCTCTCGCCTCTCTATGGGGGGGATCGCCGGGTGGGGATTGGCGGATGAGGTTGCTGCGGCGTCGTGGCTAAAGACGAGGGGGCCCATGGCCCCCTCGATGAGATGACGGCTTCAGTGCGAGGGGCGCTTCACCTGGGTTGCTGTTCGGCGCCGGCCAGCTCGATCTGCACCTTCACACCTTCCTGCTGGAGTCGGGCGCTGATGGCGTTCAGATCGGTACCGGGCTTGGCCTCCAGCAGGGCGATACCGCCACTGCTCTGCTTGAAGCTCAGACCGTGGCGCGTGGCCAGTGCCCTAGCTTGAGGCTCGTCGGCCTCGATGAGCAGGGTACCGCTGACGGTGAGCTCGGGGCTGGCGACTCCCTGCAGCAAGATGTCACCGCTGCGCAGGCCAGGTTGTGCCGTCTTGCCATCCAGGCTGCGGGCGACGCGCTTCTTGCTGCCGTTGTCCGGGGTGAGGTAGGTCTGACCATTCACCTCTATGGTGCTGTACTGCTTGCCCTCGATGACCACCGACTCTTCGGCCGTGGCCTGAGCGGAAACCGAGGCCAGCAGGCTTGCCAGGGCAAGGCTGAGTAAGCTGTGTTTCATGTTGTGACTCCTGTGCGATTAGAGGGCGGTTGCTTCATGGCCGATCACCCGCAGGGACCAGTTGAGCAGTTGACCCGGCTGGCTGTTGTTGCGCTCGGTCAGGGTTGTGCGGGCATTGGTGCTGCGATTGAGCAGCGAGACCTGACGAGTGCCGCTGGCGACGTCGGTCACCGCCAGCTGCCACTCGCCCTGGGCCGATTCACCGTAGAACTTGTGAGAGAGCATGCGCATGTCGCGCAGCCCCTTGGTGCGCACATAACCCAACTGCTGCCGGTCGAGGGATTGCCCCACCAGGCTGTTGTTGGGGTTGAGCAGCACGCTGCGGGTGCCGGAGGGCGAGACGAGCTCGATCAGCAGATCGGGCAGTCGCTGGTGATCAAGACTGACCTGCACCTGTACCGCTTCCACCGTCAACGCCAGGCTGACCCGGGTGCTGGAGGTGGTCGGGTTGTTGCCCAGATCAGGGATGGCGCCCGCGGCGCGATCCTGCACCGTCACCCTCTGCCACGGCAGCTGTACCAGCGCCGGCAAGGAGGTGTGCGTGGCGGCGCTCGCCAGGGCCTTGTTCACATCGATGAGGCCAAAGCCATAGGTCGGGTTGAACCAGATCCCGGCGGCGTTGCGCTCCCACCCTTCCAGCCCTGTCACTCTGCGTTGCTGACCATTGGCGGCTGTGTAGCTCAGTGTTACCGCTGCCTGGCTGGCATCGATGCGGGTGGCGTTGCGCGCCAGCAGATCCCGCAGATCCCGCACCGACAGGTCCGGATAGGCTGACATCAGCAGCGCCATGGCGCCAGCGGTATTCGGGGTGGCCGAAGAGGTGCCGTTCATGGTGCCGTTGTAGTCGCAGCTGGCATCCAGCGCCGGGTTGCCGTGCAGCCGGTTGGCGCTCTGACGATCGGTACGGTTGTAGCCCATGTCGCAGCCGGGCAGATCCGTGGTGACCATGGCCGGTGAGGCGGTGCCGTACTCGCCGCCCGGGGCCGTCAGGAAGACGTTGCTGCCGACGCTGGAGTAGGAGGAACGCACGCCGTCCGCGTTGCTTGCACTGACCATCAGGTTCCAGAAGTTACTGTTGGAAGGGTCTATGTTGCTGTTTTCAAACGGCAGTCTGAGCTCGCCGCCGATGCGGTTGAGCACATAGTTGCCGGCAGCAATGCGGCTGAAGCCGTTGCCCGCGGCCTTGATGTAAGCGGCCCCTTGCGCCTTCAGGGTCATCTGCTCGAACAGGCGATCCAGTTGTACCTGGTTGAGCTCGCCGGCTCCCTGGGGGTCGACCAGGCTCATGCCGTAGCTCTGGTTGAAGACGCGGTTGTCGCGGCTGGCCTGGCTGTTGCCGAGGGCATAGAGCCAGTCTTGCTGCAACTGCTGGCTATTGTCGTCGAGCAGGTTGAAGCCTTGCAGCTGGGCCAGGGGGGCCACGCCCCGGGTGCCGATGGCGTTGTCGACCGCGGCTATGATGCCGGAGACAGAGGTGCCGTGGGCACTGTCCGGATCGGTTGGCGTCGGATCGTCGCTGCCAGTTACCACGTTGCGCGAACCGGGCCGGACGTTGTCGGCGAGATCCGGGTGGGCTATGGCCAGGCCGTCGTCCACGACGGCCACATTGATCCCCTGGCCGAGCACCTCTGTGCGATGGGCCCACCAGAGGTTGAGGTCATTGCCCGCCACGCCGCCACGGGCACTGAAGGCATGCTGGCCACTGTTGAGCAGGTGCCACTGCTGGTCCTGCAAGGGGTTGATGCCGGGCAGACAGCGCTGTGCGCTGGTGCGGCCGGTATCCATGTCGACTTCTCTGCCGGTGAGGGGGGTACAACCCTCGGCAGCCTGAGCCGAGACGACAGGCAGGGCCGAGAGCAGGGCAGTGATTGCCAATGCTAACGATGTTTTTCTCATTGATAAACTCCATCTTAAGGGCGCACCGTCCGAGGTGCGACGGGCATCTATACATGAGAAAAGACGATTCAAAAGGCTCTCATTTCGGAGTTGAGAGGGGGCTCAAAGAAATCTCATTTGAGCCCATATGGGGGTATCAATGGGGCTGATTACGTGTTTTATTGAGAGTAATTCGCATTCAACACTAATGATCTTTTTGTCGACAGGATGCCTGTTGTCAAGCGCCCCTCACCACCTGCCAAGGCTGCCGCTGGTCGCTATCCCTGTTAAGGTAAGGGCAAAACAGCACTCAGGACGGATCCATGACTCTTTTGCAGTGGCAATCAGCCAGCTTGGCTCTTCACGGCGACCAGACCCTCTTCATCCCCGATCTCACCCTGACGCCTCAGGCGTGCTGGGCCTTTGTCGGCAGCAACGGCAGCGGCAAGACGGCCCTGGCCTCTGCCCTGTGTGGCGAGCTGGCCGTCCGTGCAGGGGGGGTGACCGGCCGGGTGAGGGCCGAGCGCCTCTCGTTTGAGTCGCAGCAGCGGCTGGGGGAGCTGGACTGGCAGCGGCGCAACACCGACATGCTGGGGGAAGAGGAGGAGGCGGGCTATCGGGTGTCGACCCTGATGCTGGAGGAGGGGGGAGAGGAGGCGCAAGCCCGATCGCTGCTGGCGCGCTTCGGCATCGAGTCCCTGTGGGATCGCCCCTATCGCCATCTCTCGAGCGGGGAGGGGCGCAAGCTGCTGCTGGCCCGTGCCCTGCTGGGTCGGCCCGAACTGCTGGTGCTGGACGAGCCTTTCGATGGCCTGGATCAGGGCTCGCGCAGGGATCTGATGTCGCTGCTGGCGCAATTGGTGGCGCAGGGGCAACGTCTGGTGGTGATCGTCAACCGCTTCGACGAGATCCCCCCCTTCGCCAGTCACCTCGGCCTGCTCGGGGAGCGTCGCCTGCTGCTAGCGGGGGAGCGTGACGCTGTGCTCGGCAGTCAGGAGGTGGCCCAGCTGGCACGGGCCGAGGGGCAGAGTCCGCAGCTGCCCCCTCCGCTCCAGGCACCCGCCCCCCTGCCCGTCGGCCCCCGGGTACAGATGCGCGCCCTGCGCGTCGCCTACGGGGACCAGGTCATCATCGACGGGCTCGACTGGACCATTGCCGAGGGGGAACACTGGCAACTGGTGGGGCCCAACGGCGCCGGCAAGTCGACCCTGCTCGCCCTTATCACAGGGGATCATCCGCAGGGGTACAGCAATGATCTGCGCCTGTTCGGGGTGCGTCGGGGCAGTGGTGAGAGCATCTGGGAGATCAAGCGCCACATCGGCCTGGTCAGCCCGGCCCTGCACCTGGACTATCGCGTCCATTGTTCGGTGCAGACGGTGATCCTCTCCGGCTTTTATGACTCCATCGGCCTCTATACCCGCCCGGGGGATCGCCAGCTGGCGCTCGCCAACCAGTGGCTGGCACTGCTGGGGCTAAAGGATCAGGGGGCAATCCCCTTCCACGCCCTCTCCTTTGGTCAGCAGCGCCTGGTGCTGATTGCCCGAGCCCTGGTCAAGCATCCGCCACTGCTCATTTTGGATGAGCCCCTGCAGGGGCTGGATCCCTTGAACCGTCATCTGGTGCGGGAGATGGTGGTGCGCCTCATCGGCGAAGGCACCCAGTTGCTGTTCGTCTCCCACCACCCCGAGGATGCGCCCCCCGGCCTCACGCACCGCTTGAGCTTTGTACCCGACGGCGACGGTGGTTATGGCTATGTGCAGGAGACGCTAAGACAGGGCTGATCGATGCTGCCTTCACCATCGCTCGGGGATCCCCTGGCAACGAGTCAGTAAAACGGCGCCTATCTGGCACCGTTTTTCATGAATTTACGAGCGGAGGCTGCGCTGCAGTCCCTACTTGGGCAACAGCCCCTACTTGGGCAATAGCCCCTGCTGGCGGATAAGCCCGGCCAGGCCCGCCGCTATGCCGTCGTGCTCGGCAGCAGTCGGATGCCAGAGGCAGCCTGAGTTGTCTGAGCGCATTTGCTCGACCAGTACCGGGGGCTCCCCCAACAGGGCGAGCTGTTGTTGCAGGCGGGCCAGTGCCTGGTTGAGCCGGTCATGGGGCCAGAGATATTGGCCCATGAGAATGATGGGCGGGCTGTCATAGCGTTGGCGCAGATCACGCAGCAGCTCGACATAACCATCTACCCAGGCCTGCTGGAATGCCTCCTGATCCTGCCAAGGCTCATGGGGTTGCAGCTCAGAGCTGAAGTCATTGGTGCCGAGCTCGACGACGATCAGCGCAGGGTGCTGACTCTCGAAGTCGGTGCCGCCCTGATAGACGGCGCCAGCCTTGTTCAGATAGTGGGGCAGGGCATGATGGGGTTGATTGCCGTCCCAGTTGCGCAAGAGCCCGAGCCCGGAGTAAGAGACCTGACTGTGTGTGGCCCCGAGCAGAGCCGCCGTCTTGGCCGGGAAGGCGAGCCGGGCGTTGGAGCTGTTGAGGTTCTCCTCCCAACTGCATTGATGGAGTCACCGACAAACAACAGATGGGGTTTTTGCTGCCAGATGCCGCTCACCACCCCGTCAGTGATCAGGGCGTCCAGGGTCAGCATGGCGTCATAGGTCTCGGTGCGTTTGACCAGTTCGACCTTCACCGCGCGGGATTGGGGCAACTGCAGGAGGGGATAGGTGTTCATGCCCTGATCGGTTTTGATGACGCCATGTAGTTGGCCATCGATCAGCAGATCGAACTGGCTTTGCTGTCCATCTATGGCGATCGCCAGCTCGCGCCCCTGAAAGAGGAATGAGAGCCGGGTGGCCGGCCAGTTGAATTGCACGTCCTGCTTGACCCAGTCGCGCACTATGCGCCCCTCGTAATTGAGGCGATGATCCGTGGCTTCGATGCGGGCGGCCTGTGCCTCGGCAGCCAGCCCTATGGCGGCGAGCAGGAGGAGTCCTTTCACTGTCTTCATGCTGATCCCTGTGCAGTGTGTTGGGTTAACGTGGCAGGGAGAGCCCAGATACCGGATCCGCTTTCGTACACGACGGGAACCGGTCAGGTATATGTCACCATCGCTGCCATTTGGCGCCCATGTGGTGGGCGCCGAATGAAGATAGATGGTGATGTGTTGTGCATAAAAGCAGCATCGTCAGGATCTGTGGGGGCCATCAAACTTTTTATTCGAAGATTAATAAGTCTCCCCTCAGCACGCTGTCCCATCAGGACCGGGCCATTCGTGGGGAAGGAAGGAAGGGTAGCCGAGCAGGATCCACCAGAGGAGGTAGAAGATCATGACGCCGGCCCAGAGCCAAGCCAGATAGCGACGAGTTAACGCCATGCCGATTATGGTCACTACCAGTGCGACCAGGAAAGCGGCCACCCCGAACATAAAAGGCGCCATGTTATCCATCATGGCGCTTATCTCACCAGGGCCAGGATCTCCCGAAATGCCGGATGGCGGCAATCTCCCATCAGCTCGTAGAGGCACATCTCCACCGAGGTGAGGGATGCGCCCCGGGCCGCCAGCTGGCTGATGGCGAGATCCCGGTTGGCGGCGGTGCGGGATGACACCGCATCCACCACCAAAGAGACCCGGGCACCGCTTGCCAGAAGCCCCAGCACGCTCTGGTAGACGCAGATATGGGCCTCGATGCCGCACACCAGCCAGTGACTGACCCCGGTTCCGGCGAGGGCGGTGGCGATCGTCGGCTCCCCCAGGGCGCCGAAGCTGAACTTCGGCAGCACAAGGGCGCCTGCCTGCTGCGGCTGCAACTCGGGCACTGTGGCACCGAGCTTGTCCGGGTTCTGCTCCAGCCAGACAACCGGCAGGCCCAGCGCCTTGGCTCCCTGCACCAGTCGAGCCGTGTTGGTGATGAGCGACTCGCTCCCCTCGACCAGACGGGCCAGCTTGCCCTGGATATCAACGACCAGCAGGCCGGTGTCGCGGCGTTCAAGCATGATTTTCTCCTTTGTTTGTGGCGAGTTTTCTGGCACCGAGGTCAACGACGCCGGGCTTCTGCTGACAAGTTGCACGGCGCTTCTTCACGGGCTCTCCATGCCAGGGGGTTCAAGGCAGGCCAGTGCCTCTATGTTGTTGCCGTCCGGATCGAGCAGGAAGGCGGCGTAGTAATTGGGGGCATAGTGGGGGCGCAGCCCCGGCTGCCCGTTGCAGGCAAAGCCTGCCCTGACGCCAGCCTGGTGAAACTCATCCACCTGCGCAGCGGTGCTTGCCGCGAAGGCGAGATGGCAGGGGGCACCCTGTTCGCCCCGCTCTATCAGGAAGCCCACCTTGTCGTGACCAACCAGGCCGAAACCTGCGGCGTCTTTGTCTGCCCATTTGAGTTCTATCAAGAGGGGCGCCAGCACTGTGCCGTAGAAGCGTCGGCAGTTGTCGAAGCACACCACCTTGATTTCAACATGATCGAACACTGTCACCCCTTGTGTTGTCTGGGTGCTGGGCAGGCTCTAGGCACCGTTAGCGGATCCCGTGATGATGGGTATCGAATGACCACAATAAGCCGGTTGTGTGTCAAGGGGGGAGAGTGCAAGCAGCATAACTGCGTGCTCTGTCATAGATTTCTCATCCAGGGGCCGGATGGGCTTTGCCTCTCTTTGGCCAAGCTTGCCCGGTTTTGTTGCTTGGCGAAGGGGAAAAGCTCTGTTATGGTGTCCCAAGTTAGCCGTTTGGATGGCTAGATGGTTGTGGTGTTCGCCTTCGACAGGTCACCCGACCCACCGTTTTGATCATGTCTACAGGGAGTTTCTATGCAGCGTCGTTCCTTTTTCACCCTCTCCGCCCTTGCGCTGCTCGCCAGCAGCCTGCCGCTGTCAGCCTTTGCCATCGATGAGGCGAAGAAAGAGATAGTGATAGGCACCACTGTCGGGGACTTTGCCGACATGGTGACCGACTCCATCAAGCCGCAGCTGGAGGCCAAGGGCTACAAGGTCAAACTGGTGGAGTTCACCGACTACGTGACCCCCAACATCGCCCTGGCGGACGGGTCGCTGGACGTCAACTGCTTCCAGCACAAGCCCTATCTGGACAGCTTCTCCAAAGACAGGGGCCTCTCCTTGGCCCCCATCACTCAGGTGCCGACCGGCCCAATGGGGCTCTATGCCGGCAAGCTGGGGGATCTCAAGGCCCTGAAAGAGGGGAGCACAGTCGCCATTCCCAACGACCCCACCAACCAGGCGCGGGCCCTGCTGATGCTGCAGGACTTGGGCTGGCTCACCCTCAAAGAGGGGATCAACCCCCTCAAGGCGAGCGAGTTCGATGTGGTGAGCAATCCCCACGACATCAAGCTGGTGCTGCTGGAGGCGGCGCAACTGCCCCGCTCCCGTGAAGACGTGGATTTCTCCGTCATCAATGGCAACTTCGCCGCCTCGAGCGGGATCCCCTTCAGCACGGGGCTCTTCCTCGAGCGCAGCTATGACTTCATCAACTGGGTGGTGGTCAAAGGGGCCGATGCGGACAAGCCGTTCGCCAAGGATGTGGCGGCCGCCTACAACTCCCCCGAGTTCAAGGCCTATGCCGCCAAGCGCTTCGTCGGCTACAAGTACCCCCAGGGCTGGCAGAGCCAAGGCTGAGAGCAGAGCCAGGGCTGAGGGCAGCACCTGCGATAAAAAAAACGGGCACCAGGGTGCCCGTTTTTTATCTGGGAGAATCAGTAGTGGTGCAGCCACCAGCGGGCGGCGACGAGGGCGGTGAGGCTGCCAAGCAGGGCGCTCGCCAGCACGTCCAGGGGCCAGTGCATGCCGATCAGGGTGCGCGACAGGCCGATGCCGATGGCCCAGAGCGGCAGCAGCCAGACCCCGGCGGGGGCCCGGGCCAGCCAGATCAGACCGAAGAACTGGGCCAGGCTCATGGCGGCGATGCTGTGGCCGGAGGGGAAGGCGTAGTTCACCTCCGTCTGCCAGTGGTGGCCGAGCCAGGCGGGCAGCGCCAGCAACTGGGTCGCGGCGTGGACCTGTTCACTGCGAAGCGCACTGCTGCCGGCATAGAACTGGCGGATGGCGGGGATAAGCTCCTGGCTCTCCAGCCAGAGCAGATAGGGTCTTGGCTCCTCGGTCAGCTGCTTGATGAGGTTCTTGATGAGCCAGTCGCTCGCGAGCGCGGCAAAGAGGGCGCCCGCGAGGGCCAGCAGGGCGGTGTGGCCGAGCGTCAGCTTGTGTCGGGTCAGCAGCAAGAGGGCGGCGATGGTGATGGCAAGGCCGGGCAGGTCCACCATGCGGGTGAGGGCATAGGGCCACCAGAGCCAGTCCGATTGCAGGGCACTCGTCATGAAGGGTTGCCAGGGCAGGCAGACGAGCAGCAACAGCGGCAGCAGCAATATGGCGTTGAAACCAAGCACCCGGCGGCGTGGCAACGAAGAGGCATGAGTCGGCATGAGAGGGCTCGTAACAGGTGCGCATGACAGGGGCGGATGATAAGGAGGCGTCATTGTGCCAGCCCGGCCCCCCTGGTCAAGCCAGGGGGCGCGAGGGCAACATGTTGTTACATATGAGTGCTGCACCTCATCCATGAACGCCCGGGAAGCTGCTTCGGTGCCCTGGCGCTTTGTGCCCTTAAGAGAGCGGCGCACTCTTTGTCCATGGCGGTCCGAGAACAAGTCTCTGAAAAATCGGCCCGCTTGGGCTAGAATGGCGCGCCTGTGGCCGGTAGTGGATGAGAAGAGAGCCGATGAAGATCGTCGTTGATGAAAATATGCCCCATGCCTGCGAGCTGTTTGCCGAATTTGGCGAGGTCGTCCCCCTGCCCGGGCGGCAGATAGGGGCGGCGGATCTGCAGGATGCCGACGTGCTGCTGGTGCGCTCGGTGACCCGGGTGGATGCCGGGCTGCTCGCCGACTGCCCGCGGCTGGCTTTCGTCGGTACCGCCACCATAGGCACGGATCACATCGACACCGCGCTCCTGGCCGAGCGGGGCATCCCCTTCTTCAGCGCCCCCGGCTGCAACAAGTATTCGGTCGGCGACTATGTGCTCTCGGCCCTGCTGGTGCTGGCGGAGCGCCATGAGCTCAGCCTCGATCGGATGAGCCTCGCCGTCATCGGCGCCGGCAACACGGGGGAGTGCGTGGCGGGCAAGGCAGAGGCGCTCGGCATGAAGGTGCTGCGCTGCGATCCGCCGCGGGCACGCACTGAGGGCGGTGCGGGTTTTGTCGATTATCAGACGGCCCTTGGGGCCGATATCGTCAGCTTCCATGTGCCCCTGACCCGCAAGGGGCCGGAGCCGACCTTTCACCTGCTGGGGGCGCAGGAGATAGCCGCGCTGCCCGGGGGCCAGTTCCTTATCAATGCCTCCCGGGGGGAGGTGTGGGACAACCAGGCCTTGCTGGCGCGCCAGCAGAGCCAGGCGCCGCTCAAGCTGGTGATGGACGTGTGGGAAGGGGAGCCTGAGCCCCTAGAGGCCCTGGTGCCTTACACCGAGATAGCCACTCCGCACATCGCCGGCTACAGCCTGGAGGGCAAGGCCCGCGGCACCTGGATGCTCTATCAGGCGCTCTGCCAGCAGTTGGGGCGCACGGCGCGCCAGGATCTGCAATCCCTGCTGCCCGCCCCTGAGGTGCGCGAGCTGACGCCGGGTCAGCCCGCCGATCAGGGGTTGATCAAGCAGCTGGTCCACCTCATCTATGACGTGCGCCGGGACGATGCCCGCTTTCGCAACCGGATCGGGTTGCCCGGCAGCTTCGATGGGCAGCGCAAGGACTACCCGGAGCGGCGCGAGCTCTCCTCCTTGCACCTGAAGGGCCCCTTCGCCTGCGACAGGCTGGCCCGGCTGGGCTTTGCCATCTCGCAACAATAAACCGGAATTCATGCGGGGGCTCCGATCACCGGATCGGGGCCCTCCGTCTCGGCCCGCACCCTGCCGGCCGACCATCAGACAGATCACGCCTGCCGCCCCTGATGCCGACCCGATCGGCCTCATCGGCGGGCAATATCACAGGAGAGAACATCAGTGAGTCAACAATTCAACGTAGCGGTACTGGGCGCGAGCGGCGCCGTGGGTCAGGCCATGATCGAGATCCTGGAGGAGCGCGCCTTCCCGGTCGCCACCCTCTATCCACTGGCCTCCAGCCGCAGCGCCGGCGACACCGTGCGCTTTGGCGGCAAGAACATCGAGATCAAGGATGTCGAGGAGTTTGACTGGAGCCAGGTGCAGATCGCGCTCTTCTCCGCCGGTGCCGAGGTCTCTGCCAAGTGGGCGCCCATCGCGGCCGAGCAGGGCTGTATCGTCATCGACAACACCTCCTGCTTCCGTTACGACGAAGACATCCCCCTGGTGATCCCGGAAGTGAACCCGGATGCCCTGGCGGATTTTCGCAACCGCAACATCATCGCCAACCCCAACTGCTCCACCATCCAGATGCTGGTTGCCCTCAAGCCCCTGCAGGACGAGGTGGGCATCGCCCGCATCAACGTGGCGACCTACCAGTCCGTCTCCGGCTCCGGCAAGGAAGGGGTGAGCGAGCTGGCCGGCCAGACCGCCCATCTGCTCAATGGCCGTCCGGTGGAGCCGACTATCTATCCGCAGCAGATCGCCTTCAACCTGATCCCGCAGATCGACAGCTTTACCGACAACGGTTACACCCGTGAAGAGATGAAGATGGTGTGGGAGACCCAGAAGATCCTGGGGGATGCCAGCATAGCCGTGAACCCCACCTGCGTGCGGGTGCCGGTGTTCTACGGTCACGCCGAGGCGGTCCACGTCGAGCTGCACCAGCCGCTGGACGCCGAGCAGGTCAAGGAGCTGCTGCGCAATGCCCCCGGCGTCACCCTGTTTGACGACGATGCTGACTACCCGACCCCGGTGCGCGACGCCACCGGCAAGGACGAGGTGCTGGTTGGCCGGGTGCGCCAGGATATTTCTCATCCGAGCGGTATCAATATGTGGATCGTGGCCGATAACGTTCGTAAGGGCGCGGCGACCAACAGCGTGCAGATTGCCGAGCTGCTGGTGCGCGACTACCTCTGAGGCCGTTTTGCGGCCTGCGGCGGGGAGGGAGCCCCGCCCGAGGAGATGAGCCAGGGTCCCGGGATGTGACCGGGGGCGCACTCTCCGGTTTTAAGAATGTCGCGTGATATCAGTGAGCTAGGTTTTTTTCTACACTCGGGTTCGCGTCTGGGGCCGCTCTCTGGCGGCATGTGGACGCGAAATATGTCGGATCGCTGGCTTGAGACCGGCGGCTGATTTATATTGAGCCGATTGTTTTGGGGTAACTATCCAGATTTTTCAATGTGATAGGGCCATCATACGAAGGAACGAATATGGGACATTCCCGCATAACGCTGGCAACGCTACTCGCATTGGGTCTTCTGGGCACGGCTCAGGCCGATGAGGCGGGGCGAGAGCCTTTCTTTGTCGAGCTCAAGGGCCCGGACGGTGCCGCACCTCCTGTCGTTCAACCTCAGGCCCAGCCCGTGGCACCGGCCCAGCCGGCTCCCAGGGCCCAGCCCATAGTGCGTCAGGCGCCCAGCGCCGCCGCCGGCAGCTATGGCCCTGTCCGTTCCACCGATACCCTCTGGAGCCTGGCGAGCAAGCATCGCCCCTCCAACCGGGTGACCGTCTACCAGACCATGGTGGCGATCTATGACAAGAATCCCAAGAGTTTTGCCGACGGCAACATCAACCACATCCTGGTGGGATCCCGCATTCTGCTGCCAAGCGCCGCCGAGGCGGGCCGCATCACGGACGCCGAGGCCCGTCGTCGCTTCAACAGCGACAACGCCAGCTGGAAGGGGCTGAGCCCCAAATACCTGGCCGAGAAGCAGACCCATCCGGTGGCGACCAAGCCGGTGACCAGCGCGCCGGTCAAGGCCGTGGCCAAGGCGGCCCCCCTTCCGACCGCCCCCAAGGTGAGCGCGCCCCAGGCGGCGACCGAGGTGACGGCGATCGCCAAGGCTGCCGCTCCGGCGGCGAGTGCCGCCGCGCCAACCGCAGCCCCGGCCCCCTTGCCGGTCAGTGCCGCCGCCGTGGTGGGCAAGCCCTCCACCGAGATGGCGCTGGCGCTGGAAGATGCCAACGCCCAGCTCGGTCAGGTCACCGAGATGAACCACAGGCTCAAGCTGCGCCTGCAGTCCCTGACCGAAGAGGTGGAGACCCTCAAGGCCCAGCTGCAGGATCAGACCGCGCTGCAAAAAGAGGTGGCGGAGCTCAAGGCCAAGCCGGTGCCGCCCGTGGTGGCCCCCGAACCCAAACAGAACTGGGTGATGGAGCTGCTCGCCTCGCCGCTCAACCTCGCCATGATCATCCTGCTGCCCGTGCTGCTGGTGCTGGCCCTGGTGACGCTCTGGCTGCGGGCCCGCGCTCGCCGCGAGCTGGAAGAGCAGGAGAAGAGCCTGTCGGAGTCCACCTCCATGGTGATGGGGGAGGAGAGCAGCGAATTTGACCAGCTGATGACGGTCGGCATCGCCGATGACGAGCCCATGCACGCCATGCCGGATCTTGGGCCGGGTGACAATGGCAGTCAGGAAGGGACCAAGGCCTCGACTGACGTCGTCTTCAGCGATGATGAGATGGCCCTGTCCGCCTTCGATGTGGAGCCTGCGGTGACGACGGCCAACCGGGATCCGGATCTGGTGCCCGAACTCGACCTGGCCCACGAGGGTGACTTCAGTCTGCCCCTGGCCCCCGAGCTGGATCTCTCCGGCGAGTCCGAGGCCAAGGCCCGGGCCGACGACGAGCTCATGAGCGAGGAGGAGCTGCAAGCGGCCCTGTTCGCCGAGCTGGATGCCGATCTCGAGGCCGATCTCAGCCAGGCGCAGGAGCAGAGCAGAAGCCAGCACGATGGGGCGCTTGCCAACTTTGATCTCAGCGATCTCGAGACCGACTTCCACGAGCCTGCCACCGACACCGCTGCCCGAGGCGACGACGCCTATGGCAAGGATGATATCGATGACATGCTGGCCGAGCTCGGGCTGGAGCCCACCAAGCCGGCGGCGCCGGCCTGGGATCCCAACGAGCTGGCCCTGGCGGACTTCGAGGATGCCTTCACCGAGGTGGAGCCCCATCAGGGCGATCTGAAGCCCCGTGAGCAGGCGCAGGCGAACGACTACGTGGAGATAGACAAGCTCCTGGCCGAGGCCAACGCCAGCAGCACTGAGCAGGAGCCCTACCAGGGCTTCTCCCTGGACGTGGGGCTGGATGGCTTCCCCGAGGTGTTGCCGGAGTCCACCGGGTTCGATGTGGATGCCGATGACGGTGGCGTGGGGGCCAAGCTGGATCTGGCCCGGGCCTACCTCGAGATCGACGACAAGGAGAGCGCCCGCGAGCTGCTGCAAGAGGCGGCTGCCCAGGGCAGCGAGCACCAGCGCAGCGAAGCCGAGAAGCTGCTCAGGCGCCTGGGGTGATCCCCTTTGCCGGTGATGAACACAGAGGGCAGCCCGCGGGCTGCCCTCTTTCATGCCGGTCGCCGGCACGGGATGCCGGCCCGAACTGGGACTTTTGGGCCCAAGGGCGTATAATCCGGCCCGTTTCTTTCATCCTTTCCCCACAAGACAAGATTCATCCATGCGAATTGCCCTAGGTATTGAATACGACGGCAGCCGGTATTTCGGTTGGCAGCGTCAGCGCGAAGTGATCAGCGTGCAGGCCGAACTGGAAAAAGCCCTCAGCCGCATCGCCAACCACCCTGTCTCCATCCAGTGCGCCGGTCGTACCGATGCCGGGGTGCACGCCACCGGCCAGGTGATCCACTTCGATACCGAGGCGAACCGCGCCGAGGGGGCCTGGACCCTGGGGCTCAACTCCAACCTGCCGCCTGACATCGCCGTGCGCTGGGTCAAGGAGGTGGACGAGAACTTCCACGCCCGCTTCAGCGCCACCGCCCGTCGCTACCGTTATGTCATCTACAACCATAACTTCCGCCCGGCCATCCTCGGCAGCGGCGTCAGCCACTACCACGAGACCATTGATGCCGAGCTAATGCACCAGGCGGGCCAGAGCCTGCTCGGGGAGCACGACTTCAGCACCTTCCGCGCCATCGCCTGCCAGTCCAACACCCCCTGGCGCAATGTGACCCACCTTTGCGTCAGCCGCTCCGGCCCCTACATAGTGCTCGACATCAAGGCCAACGCCTTCCTGCACCACATGGTGCGCAACATCACCGGCTCCCTGCTGCTGGTGGGGCAGGGGCTCAAACCCGTGGAGTGGATAGCCGAGGTGCTGGCGGCCAGGGATCGCAACCTGGCGGGGCCGACCGCCAAGGCGGGGGGGCTTTATCTGGTGGACGTGGACTACCCGGCAGAGTTTGCCCTGCCCCGGTTGCCGCTCGGCCCGCTCTGGCTGCCGGACTCGGCACCGGGTACGACCAGTTTTTAGTAACTGGGCCCGAAAATTTGTGGTTTAATGATCCGTCATTTATTGCCATCGAGCCGTAAGTCATTGAACAATCAAGGCCCGATGCGTTTTGTCAGGCACAAAAGCATTAAGGAATTCCATGAGCTGGCTTGAGAAGATCCTTCCCAAGAGCAAGATCACTACACCGCGTCGTCACAACATTCCGGAAGGGGTGTGGACCAAGTGTACCGCTTGCGAACAGGTGCTCTACCGGGCAGAACTGGAGCGCAATCTCGAAGTGTGCCCCAAGTGTGATCATCATATGCGGATCAGCGCCCGCGCCCGCCTCGAGAGCTTCCTCGACGAGCAGGGCCGCACCGAGGTCGGTGCCGAGCTGGAGCCGCAGGACATCTTGAAATTCAAGGATTCCAAGCGCTACAAGGATCGTTTGTCTGCCGCTCAGAAAGAGACGGGAGAAAAAGATGCGCTGGTGGTGATGAAGGGGACCCTCAAGGGGGTGCCGGTCGTCGCCTGTTCATTCGAGTTCTCCTTCATCGGTGGCTCCATGTCCTCCGTGGTCGGTGCCCGCTTCGTGCGCGCCGTCGAGGAGAGCATCAAGGAAGGCCGCGGCCTGGTCTGCTTCTCCACCTCGGGTGGGGCGCGGATGCAGGAAGCGCTCTTCTCCCTGATGCAGATGGCCAAGACCAGTGCGGCGCTCGATCGCCTCACCAAGGCGGGCCTGCCGTTCATCTCTGTGCTGACCGACCCCACCATGGGGGGCGTCTCCGCCAGTCTGGCCATGTTGGGTGACATCAACGTGGGCGAGCCCAAGGCGCTGATCGGCTTCGCCGGTCCCCGCGTCATCGAGCAGACTGTGCGCGAGAAGCTGCCGGAAGGCTTCCAGCGCTCCGAGTTCCTGCTGGAGAAGGGCGCCATCGATCTCATCATCGACCGCCGCGAAATGCGCAGCCGTCTGGCCGGCCTGCTGGCCAAGCTGATGAACACTCAGGTCATCGAAGACTGAACATGAGTTCGCACATGCAACAATCTCAAAGCCGGTCGCTGGTCGACTGGCTTTCTTATTTGGAACGGATCCACCCGGTCAACATCGACATGGGGCTGGAGCGGGTCGGCGCCGTTGCCCGGCGCATGGGCCTCACCCAGTTGCCGTTCAAGGTGATCACGGTGGCGGGCACCAACGGCAAGGGCTCCTCCTGCGCCATGGCCGCCAGCATACTGATGGCCGCCGGTTACCAGGTGGGGGTCTACTCCTCGCCGCACCTGCTGCGCTTTACCGAGCGGGTGCGCATCGACGGGGCCGAGCTCTCTGACAGCGAGCACTGCGCCGCCTTTGCCGAGGTGGAAGCCGCCCGCGGCGAGATTGCCCTCACCTTCTTCGAGTTCGCCACCCTGGCGGGCCTGTGGCTCTTCTGCCGCGCCGCCCCCGACGTGCTGCTGCTGGAAGTGGGGCTGGGCGGCCGGCTCGACGCCACCAATGTGGTGGAGTCCGATGTGGCCCTGATCACCTCCATTGCGCTGGATCACTGCGACTGGCTCGGGGATACCCGCGAAGCGGTGGCGGTGGAGAAGGCCGGGGTGTATCGGGCGAGCAAACCCGCCATCAGCGGCGAGCCCAACCCGCCAGCGACCATCGCCAGCGAAGCGGCGCGTCTTGGCGCCTGCCTGCGCCAGGTCGGCCGCGACTTCCACGGCGATGAGCACGATGCAGACTGGGATTACCATGGCCTGAACCACTGGCTGGGGCTGCCCAAACCCGCCCTGCCGCTGATGAACGCGGTCACCGTGCTGGCGGCGCTGGAATCCCTCGGCTTGCCGCTCTCGGAGTCCGCGATCCGTGACGGGCTGGCCAATGCCCGGCTGGCGGGGCGGATGCAGCGGCTGCAAAACGAGCCCCTGGTCATCGTCGATGTGGCCCACAACCCCCATTCGGCGGCTTATCTCGCGAGCCAGCTGCGCCAGATCCCCTGCAAGGGCAAGCGCCGCGCCGTGGTGGGCATGCTGAAAGACAAGGACATGGCAGGGTCGCTCGCCGAACTCGATGGCCTCATCGACCAGTGGTTCCTGGCGAGCCTCACCGGCCCGCGCGCCGCCACCGCAGAGCAGCTTGCCGCCGCCCTCGGGGACAGGCAGGGACCGGCGGCGACCTTTGACGGCGTGAGCGCGGCTTATCGTGCTGCCCTGGCCGCATCGAGTCCTGATGATATGGTCATCGTCTTTGGTTCGTTTTACACTGTCGCCGATGTGCTGGCCGGGCAGCCGGCCTGATGAATCCGGCCATCATCGTTGTCCATAAAAAGCAGCAGGTTCTAAGCAACATGGGTGGGAATTAACTTGGCTTCGAAGTTTCAAAATAGATTGGTGGGGACCGTCATCCTGGTCGCCCTGGTTGTCATCTTTTTGCCGGATCTGATGGACGGCAACAAGCTGGAGCAGAAGGAAGAGGCATTTGCCAAGATCCCGCTGCGCCCCGAGCTCGAGCCCGCCAAGCCCGCCTTGCAGGTCTCTGCCGCCAGCACCCTGCCGGCCGATCACCTGGCGAGCCAGCAGCAGGCCTCTGCCGCCACCCAGTGGCAGGTAGAAGAGATCGGGGATACGGTGACCCTGGCCGCCAATCAGGCCTCTGCCGCCGCCCAGGCACAGCCTGCGACCCAGGTTGTGGCCAAGCCTGAGCCCAAACCCGTGTCCAAGCCCGAGGTGGTGGCCAAGAAACCGGTGGAGCAGCCCAAGCCCAAACCGGTTCCTCCCAAGCCGGTCGAGGTGAAGAAGCCGGTGGAGAGCAAGCCGCAGGCGGGCCAGATCAAGTCCATGGACGATCTCATCGCGAGCAAGATGACGACCCAGGCGGCCACCCCGGCACCTGCGGCGGCAGCCCTGGCCCAGGGCAGCTGGATCCTGCAGCTCGGCGCCTTCAAAAATGCCGACAGCGTCAATGCCCTGGTGGGCAAGCTGAGGGCGGCCGGCTACTCGGCCCAGACCTCGCCGAGGACCCCGGTGCAGGGGCAGATCAACCGGGTCTTTATCGGGCCGGATGTCTCCAAGGCCAAGCTGCAGGGCATGCAGAGCAGGATAAGCCAGATGACGGGGCTGAGCGGCTCCGTGGTGGCCTACAACCCCTGATGGGGGTTTGACGAACGCCGAACAAAAAATACCGCGCCTCATTTGACAGATGGGCGCGGTATTTTTTTGGTATCTGTTGATGGTCTCTCAGGGAGAGGCCGGGCTGGTTTTTAGATGCACTTCACCGGCTTGGGCAGGCCGGCGATCTTGGTGGCCTGCTTGGCGGGCCCCTCGGGGAACAGCTTGTAGAGGTAGCGGCTGTTGCCCTTCTCGGGGCCGTACTGCTTCTCCATCGCCTTGACCAGGGCGCGGATGGCGGGGGAGGTGTTGAACTCCAGATAAAACGCCCGCACGAAGCGCACCACTTCCCAGTGCGGCTCTTCCAGCACTATGCCCTCCTGCTCGGCCAGCACCAGCGCCAGCTCCTCGCTCCAGTCCTCGATGTGGCGCAGATAGCCCTTGGCATCGGTCTCGATGAGTTGGCCGTTGAAATGCAGCTGATGGTGTTCGGACGGGTGCTCGGACATGGAGGCTCCTCGGGCTGTCGGGATTGGGCGGGCATGGTAGCGCCTTGATCTTCGGCGAGCAACCGGCGCAGACGCACCAGGGGGCATAATTCACCAGGCAGGGTGTCGCCCCGCCCGGTGTGGTTCTCTGGACAGGTGTCTTTCTTCGCTCGTCAGGCGTTGCCTTGCCGGGTGAGCAGCTGGCCGTCGTTGGCCAGCATCAGCAGTTCATCCGCCAGCTGGCTGATGAGGGTGAGCTGCTGGGTCAGCATCAGCTGCTCCTCGCTGCTGTCCGGGGTGATGGCCGGGCATACTCCCTCGAGCCGGGCCGGCATCTCCCCCGCCAGGTGGCCGGCGGCCCGCTCCAGGGTATGGCTGATGTGGCGGCTGATCTCGTCAAGGCCCTCGATGGGCTCCAGCCTGTCCCGATGGGCCCCGAGGGCCGAGATATAGGAGAGCAGGGCGTGGTTGCGCCAGGTGAGGGTGAAGCAGAGGTCGAGGAAGCGGCGGCGCTTGCTCGGCTCCACCAGCATGCTCTGCCAGGCCATGGCCAGCTCGCTGTCGGCGAGGTGGGCACACTTGCGGGCCACCCGGTAGTCGAGGGACTCGTCGCGCTGGCGGTGCAGGCTGGCGAGCACCGCCGACAGGTAGCGGGCGTTGGCGGAGAGGGAGTTGGCAATCAGGGTCGGCAGCCGCTTGTATTGCCAGTCCGGCCAGAGCCAGGCCACCAGGGCGTAGGAGAGCAGGCAGCCGAGCAGGGTATCGAGCAGGCGCGGCCCCAGGATGGCGAAGCCGATGCCGTCCAGCAGGTTGAACGCCATCAGCACGTAGAGGGTGATGAAGCAGACGGCGGCGCTGTAGTTGCTGCGCACCTGGGTGAAGAACAGGAAGGCGGCCAGCCCCATGATCCCCAGTTGCAGGTGCAGCTCGGGGAAGAGCCAGAGCACGGGCACGCCTATCAAGATGCCGGCAAAGGTGCCGAGCATCCGCTGCACCAGCCGGCGCCGGGTGGCGCTGTAGCTCGGCTGGCAGACGAACAGCACCGTCAGCAGTATCCAGTAGCCCTTGTCCAGGCTGAAGGCCTGCAGTATGCCGTAACCCACCACCAGTCCCAGCGACAGTCGCAAGGCGTGGCGAAACACCATGGAGTTCGGGGTCAGGTGCTGCTTGAGCAGGGCCAGCAGCGGCAAGGGGGCAGGCCGCGCAAGGGGCGGCAGGCTGGCGGGCGGGGCGGCGGGGTTTTGCAGCTCCTCGGCGCTGGCCAGCAGCTCGTTGATGCTGGAGAGGTTGCGGCGCAGGAACTTCATCGGCGTCAGCAGGGTCTTGGGATAGTGCTGCTTGAGGTGGGTGAACTCCAGCTGGTCGCCTAGGGCCTCCAGGGTCCAGTGGATGCGCTTGTGATGGGCATAGGGCTTGTGCACCAGGATGGCGTAACCGAGCCGCTGGCACGCCTCCGAGAGCTGCAGGAACACCTCCTGGAAGCCGTCGAGGACTATGCCCTGCTTGAGCTCCGCTTCCAGCTTGCTGTAGGGGTAGTGGCTGGAGGTGGCCCGCTCCTGGATCTCCAGCGCCAGCAGGTAGAGCCGCAGCAGGCCGGCGAGCTCGGGCGCCGCCTGATGGCGGGTACTGAGGCGGGCGTTGAGCGCCGTCTTGGTCAGGTTCAGGGCATTGACCAGGTTGATGTTGAGCTGGGCCAGGTTGTGGCGAATGGCCTGGGCGCCGTGCTCGTCAGCCGGGAAGAAGCGGGATTTTTCCAACAGGTAGCGGCCGAGGGCGAAATAGCTCTGGGCGAGCTGCTCGTGCAGTGTCTTGTAGGGCAGCAGCCAGAGCCAGACCAGCGACACCAGGCCGTACCAGAGGGCGCCGGCGCCGAGCGCCAGCGGCTGGTAGAAGAGATCCGGCGCCTTGGCGGCCCCCAGCATGGTGTAGATGGCGATGAGCAGGGAGCCGAAGCTGATGGTGGCGTAACGTTGTCCGAGCGCCCCCACCATCACGAAGAGGAAGGTGGATCCCGCGAGCCCGATGGCAAACAGCCAGGGGGTGGGGAAGAGGTACTGCACGCACAGGGAGGCAAACAGGAAGCAGACCAGCGTCATGGCGAGGTTCTTGACCCGGCCCCAGAGGCTGTCATCGGTCTCGGCGATGGCCCCCGCCACCACTCCGAGGGAGAGCAGCACGGTGAGCTGGATGTCGCCTGTGGCCAGGGCGAAGGCGAGCAGCCCCAGGATGGCCAGCAGCACCTTGAGGGCGAAGTAGATATGGCTGTCGGTCAGCAGACGGCGCAATAAACCTGAGAAATCCATGGGCATGGGATAGACGCAACCCTTGAGCGAAACGAAAGCGACAGCATAACTCGTCGGCAACGAAGTGGCCCTGATTTGGATCAGGGCCACTTTGCTTCATATCCTTGATTTGCAACTTATCCTGACAGAAACAGGTGCCAATAAAAACCCCGCCGAAGCGGGGTTTTTCATCAGTTGCGGTTGCCGCCAAGCAGGCTCAGCAGACTCAGGAAGATGTTGTAGATGGAGACGTACAGGGTCACGGTGGCGGAGATGTAGTTGGTCTCGCCGCCGCGCACTATCTGCTGGGTGGTCAGCAGGATGGCGCCGGAGGAGAACAGCATGAACATGGCGGACAGGGCCAGGCTCAGGGCGCTCATCTGCAGGAAGATGTTGGCGACCATGGCCACCAGCAGCACCCAGAAACCGACGAACAGCATGCCGCCGATGAAGGAGAGGTCACGCTTGGTGGTCAGGGCATAGGCCGACAGACCGAAGAAGGTGAGCGCCGTGCCGCCAAGGGCCGTCATTACTATCTCGCCGCCGCCATTGTTCATGTACATGTTGATGATGGGGCCCAGGCTGTAGCCCATCAGGCCGGTCAGGGCGAAGGTGAACACCAGCCCCATGCCGTTGTCACGGTTCTTCTCGGTCAGGAACATCAGACCGTAGACACCGACCAGGAAGATGGCCCAGTGCAGGGGCGGCATGTTCATGACGGTGGCAACCCCGGCAACCACGGCAGAGAAGCCAAGAGTAAGGGAGAGCAGCATATAGGTATTGCGCAGCACCTTGTTGGTGTCGCGCACGGCACCCTGGGTGCCAGTGTAGATAGAACGGGTATCCATCTTGATGTCCTCTTGATTTCCGGGGTGAGGCGACCAATTACGCCTCGTTAACGCATTGTATGCACTGAATGTGTGGATGACGAGCGCTGATTTCAAGCGCCACACCACTGTGTCGGCCTCTACTATTCCAGAACAAAGATGTATTGCGCATGAACAAGAGGATGAAGCCGTGCGAGCGACAGGGCGGGCATCTGCATGTGCAGGCGGGTCGTCGCGCCTACTGAGTGTGCGCCCGCACGTGCCGGCTGGCCTGTCTGGGCGAATAGCCAAACAGCTTGCGAAACGCCGTGATGAAGTTCGCGACATGGCTGTAACCCGCGTGCTCGGCGGCTTCCTGCAGGGAGAGGCTGCGCTCTTCGAGCTTCGCCTTCGCCTGCTGCAAGGTTCGCTCGCGCAGATAGCGCTGCAGGCTCATGCCCAGCTCTTTCCTGGCCGTGCGCTGCAAGGTGGAGAGGCTCATGCCCAGGGTATCGGCGATGTCGGCCAGGGTCATGTGGTCCACCTTTTCATCCCGAAGCAACATCTTCAGGCGAGTCGGTTGCTCGCTGTGCCGCTGGCCACACACCTGGGAGATCTGCTGGAGGTTGCTCATCAGGCTCTCCCACAGGGTGAGGGCGAAGGCCTCCCGCATCAGCATCTCGGGAGCATTCTGGCTGCTGGTGAGGTTCAGCGCCTCCGCAATCTGCCCCAGATGCGGGGGCAGCGACCAGTCGACGCGACTCAGGTGATGGCTGAATACCCGCTCGAACCGCTCGTGCTGGGGGCCCGTCATCTTGCGCTCAAGCCAGGCGGGACTGAGCGACAGGACTATGCTGCGGCTACGCACCTGGGCCTTGGCGGCGCCCTGCACCATGTCGGGTCTGGCATAGAAGATGGCGGTGGCGACGATGGGATCGGACGTGTGAAAACGGCAGCCCCGCAGCTGATGGGTGGCCCCATAGGTCATCAGCGCCTTGCTCTCGAGGGGGATGGCGATGATGAGCTGCGGCGGCAGCTCCCGCTCGGTGGCAAAGTCGGCCTTGTGGACTATGTCCTTGTTGTGAAAGAGGATGCCGTCCTGAATCATCAGGTTCTCTACTCTTCCTGTGAACAAACCCCGTTTGCGAACGCGGGTATCTCTTACCACAGTGTCAGTCATGCTCACTTTGACCATTTCGAAGTATTAAATGACCAACCCGCAAAACTACTGCGGATACTCGAATGCTATATTAGCCCCCGCAAAATCAAATGAAAATGATTATCACCTCTGTTTGGGGGTCACTCTTTCTATGGTTGTCTTCAAGGATAAAGCGCCGAGCCCGCTGGCTCTGGCCGTCTCTGCCGCCCTGGCTGTCACTGTCGTTTCCCCGGTCCGGGCACAAACGGCGAACATCGAGCCGGATGAAACCCTGGTTGTCTATGGCAACCCGCTCTACGGGATGGCGTCGTCGGAGGAGACGGGGGGCTACGGCGTCGACTCGGCCACCGTCGGGACCAAGACCCCGGCGGCCCTGAAAGACATTCCCCAGTCGATCACTGTGCTGACCAACGACTACATAGAGGAGCGCAACTTCGTCGCGGTGGACGACTTGGCCAAGTACACGCCGGGCCTGCGCACCATGGTCAACGACAGCGGCCGCTCCTCCATCTTCTCCCGCGGCTACGAATACGATGAGGTGAACCTCAACGGCCTGCCATCGCCGATGCAGAGCAAGTTCGGCACCCTGCCGTCTCTGGCGGCCGTGGACAGGGTAGAGATCATGCGCGGCCCGTCCGGCCTGTTCAACAGCACCAGCGAGCTGGGGGGCGTCATCAACATGGTGCTCAAGCGTCCGACCGACGAGTTCAAGGGCTCGGTCACGGCGCGCTATGGCAGCTGGGACAGGCACTATCTGGAGGCGGATCTGGGCGGGGCACTCAACGAGGAGGGCTCGGTGCTCGGTCGCCTGGTGGTGGCCAACGCCGACATCAAGAACCAGGTCGACTACAACAACAACGACAACGGCACCTATTACGGCACCCTGGAGTTCGACCTGTCGGATCGCACCCTGCTCTCTGTCTATGCCCTGCACCAGACCAAGGACATACTGCCCACCAATGGCCTGCCGGCCTACCGCGATGGTTCCATGCTCGACATCGGCCGTAGCACCTATCTGGGCTCGGATGAAGATTTCTTCGATGCAAGCACCACGGATGTGGGGGCCGCCCTCCAGCATGCCTTCGCCAACGGAGGCGTGGCGCAGTTCTCGGCCCGCTACATGGACCACGACATGCGCCTGGAGCAGACCTACACCAATGGCCCAGTGGATGCTGCAGGGAACACGGGGCTGATGTTCAATGCCCAGGCGAACCAGCAGAAAAACATGGCGTTCGATGCCAACTACAGCCAGCTGTTCGGCCTGCTTGGGCACAAGAGCGAGTTCGTGCTGGGCTCTGACTACAAGCGCTACGAGTCCGACATCCAGACCTACACCAACCGCAACATCGGCAAGATCAACGTGTTCGACTTCGATCCGACCGGGGTCGCCAAGCCGAACTACCAGTACACCAAGAACGACCACGAAGAGCAGTCCGAGCTGGGCCTCTATGGCAAGGTGACCTGGCGGCTGCTGGAGCCGCTGGCGGTGATCACCGGGGCCCGGGTCTCCTGGTATGACACCGAGGTCGTCAACACCACCCTGAGCTCGGGGGCGCAGAGCAGCCAGTCCGGTGACTTCAAGGGGAAATTCACCCCCTATGCCGGGGCCGTCTATGACCTGACCGGGGAGCATGCGCTCTATGCCAGCTACTCCAAGGTGTTCAAGCCGCAGACCAGTCAGGATGAAAAGGGGGAGATGCTCACGCCGCGGGAGGGCAGCCAGTGGGAAACCGGCATCAAGTCCTCCCTGCTGGACGGCCTGCTCAATACCCGGGCGACCGCCTTCCTGATGAAGGACGCCAACATCGCGGCCCAGGCCTATGACGATCAGGGCATCGCCATCACCAACACCTACTGGGCCACCGGCAAGGTGGAGACCCAGGGGGTGGAGCTGGAGGCGACCGGCTACCTGAGCCAGCACTGGATGGTCATGACCGGCTATACCTTCACCGACATCGAGGAGAAATCCGGCGATCACAATCCGAAATTCGATGCTATTCCGCGCCACACCCTCTCCCTCTGGACCGACTACCACCTGGCGGACTGGGTACAGGGGCTGCATCTGGGGGGCGGGATGACGGCGGTCAGCGACTACTCCTTCAACCAGAAGGGGATCTCGACCCATCAGGGGGGCTATGCCCTGTTTGATGCGGCCGTGCGCTACGAGATCAACGACAGGATGCAGGCGACCCTGAACCTCTACAACATCCTGGATCGCGAGTACTTCTACCGTGTCGGCTCCACCACCACCTTCAACATGTACGGCGAACCGGCCAACATGATGGCGGGCTTCAGCTACAAGCTGTAACCCAGGTGACAACAGGGCCCGGTGGCCCTGTTGTCCTCTATCCGAACCCACTTCGTCCGATTCACCCTATGACAAGACTCATCGCGATACTGCTCACCATGATCACTCTCTCGTCTGCCCAGGCCGACATGCGCCATTACGCCGAGCGCTTCACCCACCACTCGACCCTGCTGGGGGAGGCGCGGCAATACAGCGTCTATCTGCCAGAGGGCTATGAACAACAGCCGCAGCAGGCTTTTCCCGTGCTCTATCTGCTCGATGGGGAGAAATTCCTGCTGGAGGTCGCGGGCATCACCCAGGCCCTGCGGGCCGGACTCAACCCGGCGATCCCGCCTCTCATCATCGTCGCGGTGCACAACACCGACCGGATGCGCGACTACACCCCGAGCCACACCCTGGTGCTGCCCAATGGGGCGCCGGCCGGCGCCGGTTATGCCAAGACCGGCGGCGGTCCGGCGTTCATGGAATACCTGACCCGGGAGCTGCGCCCCCTCATCGAGCACCGCTATCGCACCGCCTCGCCAGCCCTGCTGGTGGGCCACTCCCTCGGGGGCCTGCTGACCCTGGATGCGGTGGCCAGAGACAGCGGCCAGTTCCAGGGCTACATCGCCATCGATGCCAGCCTGTGGTTCGATTATCCGGCCAACTACCAGCGCATCGAGCGGGCCTTGCTTGGTCCGCTCAAGCATCCCGCCTCGCTGTTTGTGGCCGTGGCCAACAACCCCTTCACGCCTGGGTTTGGTCGCTCCGAGTTTCATCGGGATCAGTTGCGGCAGTTTGCACGCAGCCTGGTGGCGCACCCCGGCCACAACCTGTACGTCACCAGCCGCTACTTCGAGGAGGAAGATCACCACTCCGTCTATCACCTGGCGGTCTATCAGGGGTTGCAGCAGCTGTTTCGGGGTTACCGGCTGGATCTGACCCCGGGCCTCTTCAGCCGGCAGGCTGTCATCGCCCGCTACGAGGCCCTGAACCGGCGGCTTGGCAGCCAGCTTCGCCCCCAAAGGGAGAGCCTGCAGGCTATCAGGGAGAAGGGCGAGCGCTGGCCCCAGATGCAGATCTCCGTGCCCGAGGTCGATGCGCTGCTGGAGCGCTATTACGGGCAATGAGTTGGGAGACGGGGGTCATGAAGGCGGGCAGTGAGGCCCCCTGGGGCAAGGGCCCGGCCACTCCCGGGTGGCCGTCGGTACCCAACCGGGCGCGGATACTCACGTCTGGAATCGTCACAGCACCGCCCAGGGTGGCTGTCGGCCCTGGGGGATGGCTGGCACACTGCCAGTGTGCACGGAAACTGCGTGCCCGTGTGCATAAGCAGATCACGACAGGGAGTGACCTATGGCTGTCAGATGGAAGAGCGTGCTGTTGTCAGGGGGATTGCTGAGCCTGGTGTCGGGGTGCGCCCATTTCGCGCCTACCCCCATCACCTATCTGAGCCAGGATCCCGCGCCGGGCAAGCTCCCTTATGGGAAGGTTGCCTATGTGGATGACGGCCAATGCCCGGCTGATCAGGTGAAGCGGCTGATCGGTGGCGATGGGAAGAAGAACATACCGCGTCTTGTGGAGTGCGTGGCGCGCCCGCAACAACAGGCGGATCAGTGGTGGAGCAGCCCCGCCAGCGACCAGGGGGAGAGCACTCCTTGAGGTGAACATCATCACAAAGAGGCCCAGGCAATCGCTTGGGCCTCTTTCATGCCGGTGACGAAGGGGCTAGAAGGCATCCCCCGGCACCCGCACCCAGCCTTCCATCAGGATGCGGGCTGAGCGGGACATCACCGCCTTGGTCACCGTCCACTCGCCATCCACCTGTCGCGCCTCTGCCCCCACCCGCAGGGTGCCGGAGGGGTGGCCGAAGCGCACCGCCTCGCGCTCGCCGCCACCGGCCGCCAGGTTCACCAGGGTGCCGGGAATGGCCGCCGCCGTGCCGATGGCCACGGCGCAGGTGCCCATCATGGCGTGGTGCAGCTTGCCCATGGAGAGGGCCCGCACCAGCAGATCGACCTCATCGGCCTTCACCCGTTTGCCGCTGGCGGTGCGGTACTCCTTCGCCGGCGCGACGAAGGCGACTTTCGGGGTGTGCTGGCGGGTCGCCGCCTCGGCGGGCGTCTTGATGAGCCCCATGCGCAGGGCCCCGGCAACCCGGATCGCCTCGAAGCGGGCCAGGGCCTCGGGGTCGCCGTTGATCTGCTCGCGTAGCTCAGTGCCTTCATAGCCAATCTCTTCGGCGTTGACGAACACCGTCGGGATACCGGCGCTGATCAGGGTGGCTTTCAAGGTGCCGATGCCCGGCACCTCCAGCTCGTCCACCCGGTTGCCGGTGGGGAAGAGGGCGCCGCCCTCCTCGCCATCCTCGGAGGGGTCGAGAAATTCCAGCACGATCTCGGCGGCGGGGAAGCTGACCCCGTCCAGCTCGAACGCGCCGGTCTCCTGCACCTGGCCATTGTGCACCGGTACATGGGCCATGATGGTCTTGCGGATATTGGCCTGCCAGATCCGCACCACGCAGGTGCCGTTGTCCGGGATGCGGGACGGGTCCACCAGTCCGGCGTGGATGGCGAAGGCGCCGGCGGCGGTGGAGAGGTTGCCGCAGTTGCCGCTCCAGTCCACGAAGGCCTTGTCGATGGCGACCTGGCCGTAGAGGTAGTCCACATCGTGATCGGGCTGCTGGCTCTTGGCGAGGATCACGCACTTGGCGGTGGAGGAGGTGGCGCCCCCCATGCCGTCCATGTGGGCCGAGTAGGGGTCGGGGCTGCCGATGACGCGCAGGAAGAGTGCATCCCGGGCAGGGCCGGGTTGTTGGCAGCGTTCGGGCAGATCAGATAAGCGAAAGAAGACCCCCTTGCTGGTGCCGCCGCGCATATAGGTGGCCGGGATTTTCACTTGAGGTTCGTAGGCCATAGAAATCGTCCTGATTTGGATTGATGGCTTGCGGGAGTGGGTGCGAGACCCCCTCCCGGCCTCCCCCTTGAAAAAGGGGAGGAGTAACAGCCCCTCCCTTGTCAAAGGGGAGGGGCTGGGACTTAGCTTGCCGCCTGTTGCGCCGTCGACGCCAGGAAGTCCTGGGCGAAGCGTTGCAGCACGCCGCCCGCCTCAAAGACCGAGACCTCCTCGGCGGTGTCGAGACGGCAGGTCATGGGCACCTCGACCACCTCGCCGTTCTGGCGGCGGACAACGAGGGTGAGATCGGCGCGCGGCTGGCGCTCCCCCACCACATCGTAGGTCTCGGTGCCGTCCAGCCCCAGGGTGAGGCGGCTGGTGCCCGGCTTGAACTCCAGCGGCAGCACCCCCATGCCGATGAGGTTGGTGCGGTGAATGCGCTCGAAGCCTTCCGCCGCTATCACCTCCACCCCGGCGAGCCGCACCCCCTTGGCCGCCCAGTCACGGGACGAGCCCTGACCGTAGTCGGCACCCGCCACTATGATGAGGGGCTGCTTGCGCGCCATGTAGGTCTCGATGGCTTCCCACATCCGCATCACCCGGCCTTCCGGCTCGACCCGGGCGAGGGATCCCTTCTTCACCGCGCCGTTCACCACCGCCATCTCGTTGACCAGCTGGGGGTTGGCGAAGGTGGCGCGCTGGGCGGTCAGGTGATCGCCGCGGTGGGTGGCGTAGGAGTTGAAGTCCTCCTCCGGCAGGCCCATCTTCGCCAGGTATTCCCCGGCCGCGCTGCTGCGCAGTATGGCGTTGGAGGGGGAGAGGTGGTCTGTGGTGATGTTGTCCGGCAACAGCGCCAGCGGCCGCATCCCCTTGAGGGTGCGCTCGCCCGCCAGAGCCCCCTCCCAGTAAGGGGGACGACGGATATAGGTGCTCTGCGGACGCCAGTCGTACAGGGGCGCGACCTTGGGGCCATGATCCTCTTCAATGGTGAACATGGGAATGTAGACCTGGCGGAACTGGGACGGTTTCACCGAGGCCTTGACCACGGCATCGATCTCCTCGTCGCTCGGCCAGATATCCTTGAGGCGAATGTCGCGGCCGTTTACCACCCCCAGCACGTCTTTCTCGATGTCGAAGCGGATGGTGCCGGCGATGGCGTAGGCCACCACCAGGGGCGGAGAGGCGAGGAAGGCCTGCTTGGCATAGGGGTGGATGCGGCCGTCGAAGTTGCGGTTGCCGGAGAGCACCGCAGTGGCGTAGAGATCCCGGTCGATGATCTCCTGCTGGATGGCGGGATCCAGGGCGCCGGACATGCCGTTGCAGGTGGTGCAGGCGAAGGCCACCACGCCGAATCCGAGCCGCTCCAGCTCGCTGTCCAGCCCCGCCTCTTTCAGGTACAGGGCGACTGTCTTGGAGCCCGGGGCGAGGGACGACTTGACCCAGGGCTTGCGGACAAGCCCGAGCTTGTTGGCGTTGCGGGCCAAGAGGCCCGCGGCAATCACGTTGCGCGGGTTGCTGGTGTTGGTGCAGCTGGTGATGGCGGCGATGATGACGGCGCCATCCGGCAGCAGGCCGTCCGCCTCCTGGGTGCGGGCCTTGTCCAGATCCACGGCTATGCCCCGCGTGGCGAGATCGGCCACCGGCAGGCGGCGATGGGGGTTGGAGGGGCCCGCCAGGGTGCGCACCACGGTCGACAAGTCGAAGTGCAGCACCCGCTCGTACTGGGCGCCTGCCAGAGCGTCGGCCCAGAGACCCGCCTCCTTGGCATAGGTCTCCACCAGCCTGACCTGGTCGTCATCACGGCCGGTGAGTTTCAGGTAGTCGAGGGTCTGCTGGTCGATGAAGAACATGGCCGCGGTGGCGCCATACTCCGGCGCCATGTTGGAGATGGTGGCCCGATCGCCGAGGGTGAGGGCGGCGGCGCCCTCGCCACGAAACTCCAGGTAGGCGCCGACCACCTTCTGCTGGCGCAGGAACTCGGTGAGGGACAGCACCAGATCGGTGGCCGTGATGCCGGGCTGGGGCTTGCCGGAGAGCTCGACGCCGACGATCGAAGGCAGCCGCATCCAGGAGGCGCGCCCCAGCATCACGTTCTCCGCCTCTAACCCGCCAACCCCGACGGCAATCACCCCGAGGGCATCCACGTGGGGGGTGTGGCTGTCGGTGCCGACGCAGGTATCCGGGTAGGCCAGGCCGCGATCGGCATGGATGACAGGGGACATCTTCTCCAGGTTGATCTGGTGCATGATGCCGTTGCCCGGCGGGATCACCTCTATGTTCTTGAACGCCTGCCTGGTCCAGTTGATGAAGTGGAAGCGATCCTCGTTGCGGCGATCCTCGATGGCGCGGTTCTTGGCAAAGGCGTCCGGGTCGAAGCCGCCGCACTCCACGGCCAGGGAGTGGTCGACGATAAGCTGCACCGGCACCACCGGGTTCACCTGGGCGGGATCCCCCCCCTGATCGGCGATGGCATCGCGAAGGCCGGCGAGATCCACCAGGGCGGTCTGGCCCAGGATGTCGTGGCACACCACCCGGGCCGGGAACCAGGGGAAGTCGCGATCGCGCTTGTTGTGGACGATCTGGCCGAGGCACTCGCCGAGGATGGCCGGATCGCACCGGCGCACCAGATTCTCGGCGTGCACGCGGGCGGTGTAGGAGAGCCTGTCCCAGGCGCCGGGGGCGATGGCGTTCACCGCCTCCCGGGCGTCGAAGTAGTCAAGCTGTGTGCCGGGCAGGGGCTTGCGATATTGAGTGTTTACCATCACTTGCGCTCCTTGAGCGGCACGAAGGTCAGATCCTCCGGGCCGACGTAGTTGGCGCTCGGGCGGATGATCTTGCCGTCGATGCGCTGCTCGATGACATGGGCCGACCAGCCTGAGGTGCGGGCGATGACGAACAGCGGGGTGAACATGGCGGTGGGCACCCCCATCATGTGGTAGCTGACGGCGCTGAACCAGTCGAGGTTCGGGAACATCTTCTTGGCCTCCCACATGGTGGACTCCAGCCGCTCGGCGATGTCGAACATCTTGGTGTTGTGCTGCTCCTCACTCAGTGAGCGGGCCACCTCTTTAATCACCTTGTTGCGGGGGTCCGAGACGGTGTAGACCGGGTGACCGAAGCCGATGACCACCTCTTTCTTTTCGATGCGGGCACGGATGTCGGCCTCCGCCTCGTCCGGATTGTCGTAACGCTTCTGGATCTCGAAGGCCACCTCGTTGGCGCCGCCGTGCTTGGGCCCGCGCAGGGCACCGATGGCGCCTGTGATGCAGGAGAACATGTCGGAGCCGGTGCCGGCGATGACGCGGCCGGTGAAGGTGGAGGCGTTGAACTCGTGCTCGGCATAGAGGATGAGGGAGGTGTGCATGGCGCGCACCCAGGAGTCACGGGGCTTCTCGCCGTGCAGCAGGTGCAGGAAGTGGCCGCCGATGGAGTCGTCATCGGTCTCCACATGGATGCGCTTGCCGTTGTGGCTGAAGTGGTACCAGTAGAGCAGCACTGAGCCCAGGCAGGCCATCAGCTTGTCGGCGATGTCCCGGGCACCCGGGTGGTTGTGATCGTCCTTCTCAGGCGACAGACACCCCAGCACAGAGACGGCGGTGCGCATCACGTCCATGGGGTGGGCGGAGGGGGGCAGCTGCTCCAGGGCTGTCCTGACCCCGGTGGGCAGACCGCGCAGGGCCTTGAGCTTGGCCTTGTAGGCGGCGAGCTCGGCCACATTGGGCAGATGGCCGTGCACCAGCAGGTGGGCAATCTCTTCAAACTCGCAGCTGGTGGCCACGTCCAGGATGTCGTAGCCACGGTAGTGCAGATCGTTGCCGGAGAGGCCCACGGTGCACAGGGCGGTGTTGCCGGCGGCGGTGCCGGAGAGGGCGACGGATTTCTTCGGCTTGAAGCCGGTGGTTTCGGGCAGGGCGCTCATCACATGTTTCCTCATTCAGTCCGTTGAAGCGCCGGCCGCCAGCATGAGACGGCCGGTCGGCGTGTTATTCCTTGGTAGACAGGTCCTTGGTGAACAGCCTGTCCAGGGTCTGCTCGTAGTGGTGGTAGCCGAGGAAGTCGTAGAGGGACTCCCGGGTCTGCATGGTGTCGACCACGGCGCGCTGGTGGCCGTCGCGGCGAAGCTGCTGATAGACGTTGAGGGCGGCCTGGTTGGCGGCGCGGGCGGCGCTCAGGGGGTAGAGCACCATGTCGACGCCGTGGGCAGCGAGGGCCTCCTTGTCAAACAGCTCGGTCTTGCCGAATTCGGTCATGTTGGCGAGGATCGGCACCCCGGCCGCCTGCTTGAAGCGATCGTATTGTTCCAGCTCGGTGACCGCCTCGGCGAAGATCATGTCGGCGCCTGCCTCCACATAGGCGGCGGCGCGCTCCAGGGCCGAGCCCAGCCCTTCCACCGCCAGGGCGTCGGTGCGGGCCATGATGACGAAGCTCTCGTCCTGGCGGGCATCCACCGCCGCCTTGATCCTGTCCACCATCTCGGCGATGGAGACCACGGCCTTGTTCGGCCTGTGGCCGCAGCGTTTCTGGGCCACCTGATCTTCCATATGGACGGCGGCCACCCCACCGCGCTCGAAGGCGCGAATGGTGCGGGCGATGTTGAAGGCGCCGCCCCAGCCGGTGTCGATGTCCACCAGGAGTGGCACCTGGGTCGCGGCGGTGATGCGCTCTGCGTCGATCAGCACGTCGTTCATGGAGGTCATGCCGAGATCCGGCAGGCCGAAGGAGGCGTTCGCCACCCCGGCGCCGGAGAGGTAGAGGGCCTTGAAGCCGCTGCGCTCGGCCATCAGCGCCATGTAGGCGTTGATGGTGCCGACGATCTGCAGGGGCGTCTCGTTGGCCAGGGCAGTGCGAAAACGCGTCCCGGCCGAGGATAGGTTGGACATAGTGACTCCTTTCATGGGGTGCTTGTCTGCTGTGGATGCTGGCTGTGAATACCCTCATCTCACACTACGTTTACGTCAACGTCAATTATGCTAAGGTCCAAGGCCCGTCAATGGGCGGGCACCAGCGGCTTTTCTTCTGATAACCACTGTTTATTCAATCAGATAGCGCTTCCTTCCCCAGGTGCGCCTGGCCAGTGCCATGACGCCGCCGTGGTGGTTCAGGGCCGATTCTGTCGTCTTCCACGAGGGGGGGCAACGGATTCGAAGGGGGGTGTCATGAGATGAAAAGTGGCTGTCGCCCGATGCAAAGCGGGCGTTCATGTAAATCCCTAGATTCACTCTGGACGATGTTTTCACCCATGAATGAATCTGGAGAACAGCCATGGCCAATGCCATTCGCTTTTATGAAACCGGGGGCCCCGAGGTCCTGCGCTACGAACACGTGGCGGTGGGCGAGCCCGGGCCTGGCCAGGTGCGCCTGCGCCATGAGGCGGTCGGCCTCAACTATGCCGACACCTATTTTCGCAACGGTACCTACCCCATCCCCATGCCCAATGGCCTGGGTGTCGAGGCGGCCGGGGTGGTGGAGGCGGTGGGCGAGGGGGTGACCAATGTCGACGTCGGCGATCGCGTCACTTACACCGGCTTTATCAACACCCTAGGTGCTTACTCGACGATGCGGTTGATCCCGGCCGCCCCCCTCATCAGGCTGCCGGACAGCATCAGCTGCGAGACCGCCGCCGCCATGACAATGCGGGGCCTCACCTCCGCCTACCTGATGCGCCGCATCCACGACTTCAAGCCAGGTGACAGCATCTTGCTGCACGCGGCCGCGGGGGGCGTCGGCCTCATCGTCGCCCAGTGGGCCAAGCTGCTGGGGCTGACGGTGATAGGCACCGTCTCCAGCGGGGCCAAGGCCGAGCTGGCCCGTGCCCACGGCTGCGACTTCACCATCGACTACAGCCGTGAAGACGTGGCCACCCGGGTGCGCGCCCTGACCGGGGGCGCCGGGGTCGACGTGGTGTTTGACAGCGTCGGCAAGAGCACCTTCATGGGCTCGCTCGATTCTCTTAAACGCCGCGGCCTCATGGTCTGCGTCGGCACCGCCTCCGGTCCCATCGACGGCTTCAACCCTCAGCTGCTGGCCATGAAGGGCTCCCTCTATCTGACCCGGCCGGCGCTCGCCGACTACATCGCCGATCCCGCCGAGAAGGAGGCCCTGGCCGGGGAGCTGTTCGATCACGTGGCCAGCGGCCGGATCAAGATAGAGATCAACCAGCGTTACGAACTGCAGGATGCGGCGGCGGCCCACCGGGATCTGGAGGCGCGCCAGACCACGGGCTCCTCCGTCTTCATCATCTAGGCCAAGGATCCCAGGCCAGCCCGCACTCAAGGGCGGTGCCTGCAGCACTGACTTGTCATTCAGGGAGAGAGACATGCGTGTAGAACAACTGACCTGCCACATCGGCGCCGAACTGAGCGGCGTCAACCTGGCGGACGCCGTTCACGATGAGGGGCTGTTCGCCGAGATCCGTGCCCTCCTGCTCAGGCACAGGGTGCTGTTCTTGCGCCGGCAGGAGATTAGCCGCGCCGATCACGTGGCCTTCGCCCGCCGCTTCGGCGAGCTGGAGGATCACCCGGTGGCGGGCAGCGATCCGGACAACCCCGGTCTGGTGCGCATCTACAAGTCCCCGGAGCTACCCAACGATCGCTACGAGAACGCCTGGCACACCGACGCCACCTGGCGCGCCCAACCGCCCATGGGGTGCGTGCTGCGCTGCGTGGAGTGTCCGCCCGTGGGGGGGGACACCCTCTGGGCCAACATGGTGGTGGCCTACGAGCAGTTGCCGGAAGAGATCAAGGGGAAGATCGCCGGCCTGCGCGCCCGTCACAGCATAGAGGCGAGCTTCGGGGCGGCCATGCCAATAGAGAAGCGGCTCGCCCTCAAGGCCCAGTTCCCGGACGCCGAGCACCCCGTGGTGCGCACCCACCCGGAGACGGACGAGAAGATCCTGTTCGTCAACGCCTTCGCCACCCACTTCACCAACTACCACACCCCGGCCCATGTGCGCGTCGGCCAGGACTACAGCATGGGGGGCAGCGATCTGCTGCGCTACCTCATCAGCCAGGCCTATATCCCCGAGTATCAGGTGCGCTGGCGCTGGCAGCCGGGCAGCATCGCCATCTGGGACAACCGCAGCACCCAGCACTATGCCGCCATGGACTACCCCCCCAGCCATCGCAAGATGGAGCGGGCCGGGATCATGGGGGATACCCCCTTCTGATCAAGCCCCGGGCCCCGGGCCCGGAGGATGTCACCACCCCAGGCGCTTCATGGAAGGCCAGCCAATTTAAGGAATGAACAGATGCAATTTTTTGACGATTCCCTGCACCCGGAAAACATGGAAAAGGTAGTCATCACGGTGGCCCCCTACGGTCCCGAGTGGGCCCCTGGCGACTTCCCGGAAGACATCCCGGTGACCATGGAGGAGCAAGTCCAGAAGGCGGTGGAGTGCTACGAGGCCGGTGCCACCGTGCTGCACCTGCACGTGCGCGAGCTGGACGGCACCGGCTCCAAGCGGCTGTCCAAGTTCAACGAACTGATCGCCGGGGTGCGCAAGGCGGTGCCGGACATGATCATCCAGGTGGGGGGCTCCATCTCCTTCGCGCCGGAAGGGGAGGGCGAGGCGGCCAAATGGCTCTCCGACGACACCCGCCACATGCTGGCGGAGCTGACCCCGAAACCGGATCAGGTCACTGTCGCCATCAACACCACCCAGATGAACATCATGGAGCTGCTCTATCCGGAGTACCTGGCAGGCACCTCGCTGGCGAACCCCGCCTACCAGGCGGCCTACAGCGAGATGACGGTGCCGGCCGGCCCGGCCTGGGTGGCCGAGCACTTGAAGCGCCTGATGGCGAACGGCATCCAGCCCCACTTCCAGCTGACCGGCATGCACGCCCTGGAGACCCTGGAGCGGCTGGTACGCAAGGGGGTCTACATGGGCCCCCTCAACCTCACCTGGATCGGCATCGGCGGCGGTTTTGATGGTCCCAACCCGTTCAACTTCATGAACTTCGTCCACCGTGCGCCGGACGGTGCCTGCGTCACCGCCGAGTCGCTGCTCAAAAACGTGCTGCCCTTCAACATGATGGCCATGGCCATGGGGCTGCACCCCCGCTGCGGCATCGAGGACACCATCATAGGCCAGCACGGCCAGCGCATGAGCTCGGTGGAGCAGATCCGCCAGTGCGTGCGGGTCGCCCACGAGCTGGGCCGCGAGGTGGCGAGCGGCAAGGAGGCGCGCGCCATCTACCGCATCGGCGTGCAGTACGACAGCGTGGAGGAGACGCTGCTGGCCAACGGCATGGCGCCGAACCGGACCCAGGGCCAGAAAGGGGTGCCACAGCGGTCCTGAGCCAGAGGGGTCGCCGCAATGCTGGCGGGACGGCGACCCCCCGACTCTGTTTGCCAAACGGCCTTGCGCCTTGCACTATGCAGCACGCAGGGTAACTGAGTGATGAGTCAATATTCTCTGGCCGGGGGCCTCTGCCGCCGGTCCGTTGACCGAAAAACCGAACCCAATTTGCAGTAGCGCGAGGGATTGTATGGCTACGTATCATATCGATGACGACCCAGAGGCCGGCAAGGTTGCCGTGCCCCGTCGTTATGCCTGGATAGTGTTTGCGCTGACCTTCGGTCTGCTCATCTCCGATTACATGTCGCGTCAGGTGCTCAACGCCGTCTTCCCCATGCTCAAGGGGGAGTGGGCGCTCTCCGACACCCAGCTGGGCCTGCTCAGCGGCATAGTGGCGCTGATGGTCGGCCTGCTGACCTTTCCCCTCTCCCTGCTCGCCGACCGTTTCGGCCGGGTCAAGAGCCTGGCCATGATGGCCGCGCTCTGGAGCCTGGCGACCCTGGGCTGCGCCCTGGCCCAGAACTACGAGCAGATGTTCATCGCCCGCTTCCTGGTGGGGGTGGGGGAGGCCGCCTACGGCAGCGTCGGCATCGCCGTGGTGGTCTCGGTGTTCCCGCGGGAGATGCGGGCCACCCTCTCCGGCGCCTTCATCTCCGGCGGCATGTTCGGCTCAGTGCTCGGCATGGCCACCGGGGGCGTGCTGGCGCACTTCCTCGGCTGGCGTTGGGCCTTCGCCGGCATGGCCCTGTTCGGCCTGGTGCTGGCGGCCATCTATCCCCTCATCGTCAAGGAGGCGCGGATCTCCCAGACCGGCCGGGCGGCACGGGGAAGCACAGAGACGGACCGCAATCCCCTGCGCAGCCTCTACTCCAGCCGCTCGGTGATCTCGGCCTATGTGGGCAGCGGCCTGCAGCTGTTCGTCGGCGGCACCGTCATCGTCTGGATGCCGAGCTATTTCAACCGCTACTACGGACTGGACACGGACAAGGCGGGGCTCATGGCCGCCATCATAGTGCTGTGCAGCGGCGCCGGCATGATCCTCTGCGGCATGCTGAGCGATCGGCTCTGCCGCAACCGGCCGGATCGCAAGATCAGCCTCGCCATCGCCTACTGCCTCGGGAGTTGTCTGCTGCTCTCCCTGGCGTTTGCCCTGCCGGCCGGGTTGCCTCAGCTGCTGCTGATAGGGCTGGGGATGTTCATCGCCACCGGCACCTCGGGCCCCGCCGGTGCCATGGTGGCCAACCTCACCCACGCCAGCGTGCACGGCACGGCGTTCGCCACCCTGACCCTTGCCAACAACCTGCTCGGGCTGGCCCCGGGCCCCTTCATCACCGGCAAGGTCTCCGACCACATCGGCCTGGACAACGCCTTCCAGCTGGTGCCCCTCATCAGCATCGCGGCGGCCGCCGTCTTCTTCTACGGCAAGCGCCACTACCACAAGGACGTGGCCCGGCTCGAAGGGGATGCCGGTCGCCGGGTCATCACGGGCCCCCAGGGCACGGAGGTGAGGGCATGAGGCTCAGCATCGAGGTCTATATGGATTTCATCTGCCCCTGGTGCCTCATCGGCAAACGCCAGCTGGCGCAGGCCCTGATCCAGCTGGGGGCAGTGCGGCCCGAGGTGCGGGTCGATGTGCACTGGCGCGGGGTGCAACTGCTGCCCGCGCTGCCGGTGCAGGGGGAGGATTTTCACGACTTCTACCTGCGGCGTCTTGGCAGCGAACAGGCCATTGGCCTGCGTCAGGCCCAGGTGCGACAGGCGGCGGCCGGCGTCGGCGTTGCGCTGGACTTTGGCAAGATCCCCCGCATGCCGAACACGGCCGATGCCCACCGCCTGTGGCAACGGGCCTGCCAGCTGGGATCGCCGGCGCAGCTGGACGAGCTGCTGGATCGGCTGTTCGCCTGCCACTTCCTGCACGGCGGGGATCTGGGGGATGGAGCTACCTTGCTGGGGCTGGCAGAGGCGGCGGGCTTTGGGTCCGCCGATCTGGTGAGCTGCCTGCAGGGGGACGGGACCCCCTTCCACTGCGATCCGCCCGGGGCGGCCCACCAGGGGGTGCCCAGCTTCGTGTTGGGGGAGGGGCTGACTCTCAGCGGGGCCCAGCCGGTGGCGCAGCTGCTGGCCAGCCTGCGCCAGGCCCTGGATGCGGCAACCGGGGCGCCGGCGGCGCGGATCTTGGTGCCGGCCGAGCGGGTGCCTGAACCGGGCAAGCGGATCCTCATCGAGGCCCAGGGCAAGAGCCTGGTGCTGTTCAACGTCGATGGCCGCTTCCACGCCATCGACGACGGCTGTCCCCACCAGGGGGCCTCATTGTGCGGTGGTCGGCTGGAGGGGGAGGTGATCCAGTGCCTGGCCCACGGCCTGCGCTTCAACCTGAACACCGGCTATCTGCTCAACTCCACCCAGCTCAAGGTCGGCCTCTACCCGGTCGAGCAGGCGGGTGATCAGCTCCATATCGTCATCCCACAAGAGGAAGCCGTCCCATGCACGCGCTGAACCCCACCAAGACCGCCAGCGCCCGCTTCTCACGGGTGCGCGAACTGGCCCCCGGCATGGCGGTCAGCATCACGGTGGCGGCCGCCGCCACCTTCCTCTCCGAGCACTACGGCGCCCCCGTGCTGCTGTTCGCCCTGCTGCTCGGCATGGGGCTGAACTTCCTCAGTGCCGAGGGGAGCTGCAAGGCGGGCATCGAATTCACCGCGCGCAGCGTGCTGCGCATCGGGGTCGCCCTGCTTGGCATGCGCATCACCCTGGGCCAGATCGCCGAGCTGGGCTGGATGCCGGTGCTGCTGGTGGTCGCCCTGGTGGTGGTCACCATCGGCCTCTCCGTGGTGGCGGCCAGGGCGATGGGGTTCCAGCGCCTGTTCGGCATGCTGACCGGCGGGGCGACCGCCATCTGCGGCGCCTCCGCCGCCCTGGCCCTGGCAGCCTCCCTGCCCAATCACCCGCAGAAGGAGCGGGCCACCCTGTTCACCGTGATCGGGGTCTCGGTGCTCTCGACCCTGGCGATGATCCTCTACCCCATGATCGCCCGCTTCTTCGAGCTGACGCCGGTGGAGGCGGGGGTCTTCCTCGGCGCCACCATTCACGACGTCGCCCAGGTGGTGGGGGCCGGCTACAGCATGTCCACCGAGACCGGGGACGTGGCCACCGTGGTCAAGCTGATGCGGGTCGCCATGCTGCTGCCGGTGATCGTCGTGGCCGCCATGATCACCCGCAGGCAGGGGGCGGATGGCCCCTTGGGCAAGCGTCCGCCCCTGCTGCCCCTGTTTGCCGTCGGCTTCCTGGTGCTGGCCTGCATCAACAGCACAGGCTGGGTGCCCGTGCCGTTGCAGGAGGGGGTCAACGGCCTGTCACGCTGGTGCCTGGTCATCGCCATTGCCGCCATCGGCATGAAGACCCAGCTCAAAGAGCTGGCGGCGGTCGGCATCAAGCCCATCCTGCTGATGGTGGGGGAGACCGCCTTCCTGGTCGCCCTGGTGCTGACCCTGATGCATTGGGGCATCAAGCCTTAGGAAGGCCATGGATGCCGAGTCAACAAACAGCCATACAACGAACGCGCCCCCGTGGCCAACGGACTAGCCAGAGAGCAGAGAGGTCTTTATGAACAAGGTTTATCCCAGCGCCCAGGCCGCCCTGAGCGGCCTGGTGCAGGACGACATCACCATCGCCTCGGGGGGCTTCGGCCTGTGCGGCATCCCCGAGCAGCTGATCGAGGCGCTGAGGGAGAGCGGCAAGGGCGGCTTCACCATCATCAGCAACAACTGCGGGGTGGATGAGTTCGGCCTGGGGCCGCTGCTCCACAGCCGCCAGATAAAGAAGATGATCTCCTCCTACGTGGGGGGCAACAAGGAGTTCGAGCGCCAGTACCTCGCGGGGGAACTTGAGCTTGAGTTTACCCCTCAGGGGACGCTCGCGGAGAAGCTCAGAGCCGGCGGCGCCGGCATCCCGGCCTTCTTCACCCGCACCGGCTACGGGACGCTCATCGCCGAGGGCAAGGAGACTCGCCAGTTCGACGGCGAGTGGTATGTGATGGAGCACGCCCTGACGGCAGACCTGGCCCTCATCAAGGGGGCCAGGGCCGACAAGGCGGGCAACCTGATGTTCAACAAGACGGCACGCAACTTCAACCCGCTCTGTGCCAAGGCGGGGCGGGTCTGCGTGGCCGAGGTGGAGGAGATAGTCGAGGTGGGGGAGCTGGCCCCCGACGACATTCACCTGCCCGGCATCTATGTGCAGCGGCTGGTGCTGAACCCCAACCCCGAGAAACGCATCGAAGTGCGAACAGTGAGGAGCTGACGATGGCCTGGACCCGTGAAGAGATGGCGCCGTGTTGCGCACAAGTGCTGCCGGCAGCGTTCGTTTTACAGCATTGCGCACTGAGGAGCAGATAGCGATGGCCTGGACCCGTGAAGAGATGGCGCAGCGCGCCGCACAGGAGCTGCAGGACGGCTTCTACGTCAACCTGGGGATCGGCCTGCCGACCCTGGTGGCCAACTACATCCCGGACGGCATGGAGGTGTGGCTGCAGAGCGAGAACGGCCTGCTCGGCATAGGCCCCTTCCCGAGTGAAGAGGAGCTCGATCCCGATCTCATCAACGCCGGCAAGCAGACCATCACCACATTGCCCGGCAGCAGCTTCTTCGACAGCGCCGAGAGTTTTGCCATGATCCGCGGCGGCCACATCAACCTGGCCCTGCTCGGGGCCATGCAGGTCTCCGAGCGCGGGGATCTCGCGAACTGGATGATCCCGGGCAAGATGGTCAAGGGTATGGGGGGCGCCATGGATCTGGTGGCCGGGGTCAAGCGGGTGGTGGTGCTGATGGAGCACTGCGCCAAGAACGGGGAGCACAAGATACTGGAGTGGTGCTCCCTGCCGCTGACCGGGGTCGGGGTGGTGGATCGCATCATCAGCGATCTCGCCGTGCTGGACGTGACCCCCACCGGCCTTCGCCTGGTGGAGCTGGCCCCCGGCATCGAGTTCGAGGCGCTGCAGGCCGCCACCGGCTGCGCCATCGCGCACTGATCGTCTGGCTTTCGGTGGGGAGGGGGCCTGGGCCTCTCCCCGCCGTTTTTGTTTCTGACACCCCGCTTCCCCTTCGCCGAAACGCTTCCCCCACGCATGCAGCCCATCCCGCCAGACAGGTGAACAGGCCCGGAACCGGGGCTGTCTGACACCGCTTTCGGCGCCCTTTGCCATCCTCCTCCTGCGCTGTCATCAAATGAAAAGTGGCTGACGTTCAATGGCAAGCGTGGCCCGGGAGGGAGGCCTTACAGTCGGCACACAAGAGAGAAAGAGCGGGCTCATCAGAGCGAGCGACACCCCGGGGCCGATGCAAAAACAGAGCTGCATCCTCGAGCGCCAAACAAGGTGGTGCGCCATCAGCCAGGTCATCTCCCTTGCATCAAAGCCAACGGAAACGGCGACGGAACAGATAACAACAACGACATCAGATGACGACACTCGGAGAGACTGTAATGGATTACAAGCACACGAGTCATGGTGGCGGGGCCCTGCGCCTGCGCCTGCTGGCGGCGGCCATCGCGGCCGCCCTCATGCCCACCGTTCAGGCGGTCGAGGTCGATACCGGAAGCGAAGAGTGGTCCGTTCGCTTCGACAACACCGGCAAGTTCAACTACGGCATGCGCACCGAGAGTGCCGATGAGCGGATGCTCGCCACCCCGAATAACAACGACGGGGATTACAACTTCAAGGATGCCGGCGATACAGTCACCACCCGCTTCGATCTGCTGACCGAGCTGGACGTGGTAAACAAGGGCAACACCGGCTTTCGCCTCAGCGCCGCCAGCTGGTATGACTACGCCTACCGCGACGTCGGCGCCGACGAGAACCCCTTCATCAACGGCAACAGCGCGAGCTCCGGCATCGTCGGGCTGCCTCCGGTGGCGGGCAACCGTCACCTGAGCGACTATGCGGATCGCTACTACCATGGCCCCTCCGGCGAGCTGCTCGACGCCTTCGTGTTCCACAACATGGAGCTGGGCGACGAGTCCCTGCTCGGGGTCAAGATAGGGCAGCACAACATCTTCTGGGGGGAAACCCTGCTGAGCCCGGTGCACGCCCTCAGCTATGGCCAGTCGGGCCTGGATCTCGCGAAGCTCGCGGCCTCCCCGGGGACGGAAGCGAAAGAGCTGTTCGTGCCCCGCAACCAGATCTCCGCCTCCTTCACCCTGAACCCGGAGTGGACCTTCGCCGCCCAGTACTTCCTGGACTGGAACGCCGCCCGCCTGCCGGAAGCCGGCACCTATTACGGCAGCTCGGATCTGGTGGGCTTCGGTGCCCAGTCCTTCCTGCTGGGCCACACCGGCGGGCCTGGCCTGGCCGGACCGAGCGGCACCCTCAGCAACATTCGCCGTGGCGCCGACATCGAGCCGGGCAAGCACGGTGACTGGGGCATCATGGCCAAGTGGTCCCCCGAGGCGCTGGATGCGACCCTGGGGGCCTTCTACCGCCGCACCGCCGACATCCTGCCCCAGGCGGTGCTCGATGCCCGTGGCATGACCATTCGCGGGGCGGCGCCCCTGCCGGCCGGGGCCGTGCCCAACCTGCGCCAGTCCATCGCCAACACCAGCTACGCCCTGGCCTATGGCGACGAGATCGACATCTTTGGCCTCAGCCTCTCCAAGGACATCGCCGGGGTGAGCGTCGGCAGCGATCTCAACTATCGCCAGCACATGCCCCTCTCCAGCATCCCGGCCCTGCTCAGTGCCACCGGGCCCGGGGGACTGGCCAACGGCTTCGGGATCCCGGCCCCCGTGCTCGGCCCCCGTCATCCGGACACCGGGGTGATCACCGATGGCTCCGATGGCTACAGCGCCACCGGCGATACCCTGCACTGGACCCTCAACGGCCTGATGACCTTCGCGGACACGGCGCTGTTCGACGGCGCCGCCCTGCTCGGGGAGCTCTACTACAGCAACCTGCTGAGCCTGGATGACCACAACAAGGCGCTCTACAAGGGGGAGGAGAGCTATCAGGGCATCGACAAGCCCACCCGGGACAACTGGGGGCTGGCGGTCAACTTCACCCCGACCTGGTATCAGGTCCTGCCGGGGGTCGACATGACCATGCCGCTCTCGGTGAACTGGGGGCTGGCGGGCATCTCCCCGGTCCAGGCGGGCGGGGCGAAAGACACCGGCAGCTACGCGGTGGGGCTCGGCGCCACCCTCTACAACCAGTACTTCGTCGATCTGAAATACGTGGACTCCTTTGGCAAGTCTGCCGAGTGCAATGACGGTGCCGAGGACGGTGCCACCCCCAATGCCCTCGATGGGGCCCAGCGCAACACCTGTTATGCCGGTGGTTACGCCTCCTTCTCCGGTGGCGGCGCCACCACGGAAGACAGAGGCGCCATCTACCTGACCCTGAAGACCACTTACTGAGTCAATCGACCGAGTCGGAGAACGAGATATGACATTCAACAAGACCCTGCTGGCCGCCTCCCTCACCCTGGCCCTCGCGGGCCAGGCACTGGCCGCCGTCTCCAGCAGCGAAGCCGCACAGCTCGGCACCAGCCTGACCCAGGTGGGCGCCGAGGCGGCCGCCAACGCCGATGGCAGCATCCCCGCCTACAACGGGGGCCTGACCACTCCGCCGGCCGGCTTCAAGGCCGGTGACAGCATGCGCCCGGATCCCTATGCGGGCGAGCAGCCGCTCCTGGTCATCACCGGCAAGAACGCGGCCCAATACCAGGGGGCGCTGACCGCCACCACGGCGGAGCTGCTCAAGCGCTTCCCGGACTTCAGGGTGGACCTCTACCCGACCCACCGCAGCGTGGCGCTGCCCAAGGCGGTGCTGGACAACACCAGGCAGAACGCGCTGAACGCCATCACCCTGGCGGGGGGCATGGCGGTGGACAAGGTGCTGCCGGGCATTCCCTTCCCTATCCCCAAGAGCGGGGCCGAGGCGATGTGGAACTTCCTGCTGCGCTACCAGGGGGTGAACATCGCCACCAAGTACGACTCCTGGAACGTCGACGCCGCCGGGGTGGCGGCCCTCTCCACCACGGGGCAGGCCTTCATCAACTACGCCATCTACGAGGACATGAACAAGCCGGTCTCGGCCAGGGACACCTACTACCAGATGAAGCTCCATTACACCGGCCCGGCCCGCCGTGCCGGCGAGGCCATCATGCTGCGCGACGCCGCCAACCCCCTGGAGCAGCCGCGCAAGGCCTGGCAGTACCTGCCTGGTCAGCGCCGGGTCAAGCTGGCGCCGAACCTGGCCTACGACACCCCGAACCCGGGCACCTCGGGGGCGGGCACCTATGACGACGTCTTCGTCTTCAACGGGGCGCTGGACCGCTTCGACTGGAAGCTGGTGGGCAAGCAGGAAATGATAGTCCCCTACAACACCTATCGGCTGACCTATCAGCCCGATGCCAGGGCGCTGACCACCCCCAACTTCCTGTCACCGGATCAGGTGCGCTGGGAGAAGCACAGGGTCTGGGTGGTGGAGGGCAACCTCAAGGCCGGTGAGCGCCACATCTACGCCAAGCGCCGCTTCTACCTGGACGAAGACAGCTGGGTGGCGCTGGCCTCCGATCAGTACGACGCCCGTGGTCAGCTCTATCGCGGCTCCTTCGCCTTCCTGAGCCAGAGCTACGACAAGGAGACCCCGGACGCCACCCCCTTCATGATCTATGACCTGGTGGCGGGCAGCTACAACATCAACGGCGTGGTGGGTCCCCATGGCGGCATCAAGTACGGCGATTCGCTGTCCAAGGCGAAGTGGTCGCCCGAGTCCCTGGCCGGGGCGGGGATCCGCTGATCCTGACGGGAGCCAGGTTCGCCGCAGGCGAGCCCGGCTCCCGCTTTTCGCGCCGGGGTGCCCGGCGCATGTGGAGACAAGGACGTATGGGTTCATTCAACAAGTTGGCGCCCTGGCTGTGCTGCGCCCTGCTGCTGCCGGGACTCGCGCAGGGGGCGCAGGCGCAGGCTGCGCAGGGGCCCGAATACAGGGACGTGCTGGATCTGCCGGCCAGGGCGAGCGCCCTGGCCCGATACAGCCCCCTGCTGGATCTGGCCCGAGCCGGGTCGCGGCTGGTGGCGGTGGGGCAGCGGGGGCACATCCTCTACTCGGACGACGAGGGGCGGCGCTGGCAGCAGGCCAGGGTGCCGGTGAGCTCGGATCTGAATGCCGTCACCTTCCCCACTCCCGAGCAGGGCTGGGCCGTGGGGGGGGACGGGGTGGTGCTGCACAGCCAGGACGGTGGTGCCAGCTGGCAGAAACAGCTGGATGGTCGCCAGATAGGGGAGCTGGTCCTGCGCCATTACTCGGCCCTGGCCCGTGCCGAGCCAGTCAACGAGTCCTGGCCGCAATGGGTGGCGGAGGGGCAGCGGCTGGTGGAGGAGGGGGCCGACAAACCCCTGCTCGACGTCTGGTTTGAGGACGACAGGGTCGGCTACGTGGTCGGGGTCTTCAACCTGATACTGCGCACCCAGGATGGCGGCCTGCACTGGACGCCCATGCAGGATCGCACCGACAACCCGGACGGGCTCCATCTCAATGCCATCGCTCCCGCCGGTGACGTTCTCTATCTGGTGGGCGAGCAGGGGCTGCTGCGCAAATGGGAAGCGCAGAGACAGCGCTTCGTCTCACTGCCCAGCCCCTATGACGGCAGCTTCTTCGGCCTGATCGGCCGCTCGGATGAGGTGATCGTCTATGGCCTGCGGGGCCATGCCTATCGCAGCACGGATGGGGGCGAAAACTGGACCCGGCTCGTGAGCCCGCTGCCCATCAGCATCAGCGCCGCGATGCAGGGGGCCGATGGCCAGTTCCGCCTGTTCACCCAGGCCGGCCATATGCTGCGGCAACGGGGCAACGAGCCGTTGACCCTGGCCCCCCTGGCCGAGCCATCGCCGGTGGCGGGCGCCGCCCTGACCGTCGATGGCGCCCTGGTGCTGGTGGGCAGCCGCGGGGTGCGTACCCTGGCGGCGGTCAAATAAGCTGTCTCAACGCAGGCCGTCACCGGATGACGGCCCAATAACGATAACGAGGATCCAGACATGGGCCATGTGAAGCAAGATTCGATGCCGGTGATCCGCGAGCTGAGCGCGTTCGACAGGCACTCAGGCAACCTGCTGGAGCGGCTGGTGTTCAACCACAGAGCGCTCTTCATGCTGGTGATGACGCTGGCGACCCTGGTGTTTGGTTACATGGGTGCGACCCGCCTGGCGCTGGCGCCCAGCTTCGAGAAGATGATCCCCCAGAGCCAGCCCTACATCAAAAACTTCCTGGAGAACCGGGACTCCCTGCGCGGCCTCGGCAACTCGGTGCGGGTGGTGGTGGAGAATACCCGGGGGGACATCTTCGACCCCGACTATTTGAGCGTCCTCAAGCGGGTCAATGACCAGCTGTTCCTGACCGAAGGGGTGGACAGGGCCTGGATGAAGTCCCTCTGGAGCCCGGCGGTGCGCTGGACCGAGGTGACCGAGGAGGGCTTCCAGGGCGGGCCCGTGATGCCGGATGCCTATCAGGGCTCGGCCTCTGACATCGAGCAGCTGCGCCAGAACATCAACCGCGCCGGCATAGTCGGCAGCCTGGTGGCGAGCGACTTCAAGTCCAGCATGCTGATAGTGCCCCTGCTGGACAAGGCCTCTGTCACCGGCAAGCCCCTCGATTACCATGACTTCTCCCGGCGCCTCGAGCAGTTGCGCAGCCAGATTGAATTTGACGGCAAGCCCCACCAGGCGGGGGAGGAGGGGACGGGCCAGTACAGGATCCGGGTGATCGGCTTTGCCAAGCTGGTCGGCGATCTCATCGACGGCCTCATCCAGGTGATCCTCTTCTTCGCCCTGGCGGTGGCGACCTCCCTGGCCATCATCTTCCTCTACACCCGCTGCGTGCGCAGCACCCTGCTGGTGGTGGGCTGCTCCCTGATCGCCGTGGTGTGGCAGCTCGGCATCATCGCCTGGCTGGGGTACGCCATCGACCCCTACTCGGTGCTGGTGCCCTTCCTCATCTTCGCCATCGGTGTCTCCCACGCGGCCCAGAAGATGAACGGCATCATGCAGGACATCGCCCGCGGCACGCACCGCCAGATAGCGGCGCGCTATACCTTCCGCCGCCTCTTCCTCGCCGGGGTCACGGCGCTGCTGGCCGATGCGGTGGGCTTCGCCGTGCTGATGCTGATCGACATCCCCGTCATCCAGGATCTCGCCATCACCGCCAGCATAGGGGTGGCGGTGCTCATCTTTACCTCTTTGCTGCTGATGCCGGTGGCCCTCTCCTATGTGGGGGTGGGCCGCAAGGCGGCCGAGCGGGCGCTCAGGATAGACACCCACGCCGCCGCCAACCAGGGCTTCGGCAGACTCTGGACACTGCTGGACTGCTGCACCGAGCGCAAGTGGGCCACAGTGGTGGTGATCCTCGGCCTGGGGATGGGCATAGGCGGCTACCTGGTGAGCCTGCACCTCAAGATTGGCGATCTGGACAGCGGCGCCCCCGAGCTGCGCGCCGATTCGCGCTACAACAGGGACAACGCCTACATCACCGGCCACTACGCCCTCTCGAGCGATCTCTTTGCGGTGATGATCAAGACGGCGCCGGAGGGGTGCCTCGACTACCGGACCCTGATCCTGGCGGATCGCCTGGGGTGGGAGCTGCAACAGCATCCCGGCGTGCAGGCCACCAGCTCCCTGGTCAATGCGGTGCGCCAGATCACCGCCGGCACCTATGAGGGCAACCCCAAGCTCGCCAGCATCCAGCGCAACCAGAACGTGCTGAACTATGCCGCCCAGCAGGCCTCGGTCAACAGCCCGGAGCTGTTCAACACCGATTGCTCCCTGATGCCGGTGATCGCGTACTTGAAGGATCACAAGGCCGAGACCCTGAGCGGCGTGGTGGCCATCGCCAAGCGGTTTGCCCGGGAGAACGGCACGGCGGATCGCCAGTTCCTGCTGGCGGCGGGCAGTGCCGGCATAGAGGCGGCCACCAACCTGGTGGTGCACGAGGCCAACCGCACCATGCTGCTCTACGTCTACCTGGCGGTGACCCTGTTCTGCCTCATCACCTTCCGCAGTTGGCGGGCGACCCTGGTGGCCCTGGTGCCCCTGATGCTCACCTCTGTGCTGTGCGAGGCGCTGATGGTAGCCATGGGCATAGGCGTCAAGGTGGCGACCCTGCCGGTGATTGCGCTCGGGGTCGGCATAGGGGTGGACTACGCCCTCTACCTGCTGAGCGTGCAGCTGCACCATCAGCGCCAGGGCATGTCGCTGGTGGACGCCTATCGTCAGGCCGTGGCCTTCACCGGCCGGGTGGTGGGGCTGGTGGGCATCACCCTGGCCGCTGGCGTGGTGGCCTGGGTCTGGTCCCCCATCAAGTTCCAGGCCGACATGGGCATACTGCTCACCTTCATGTTCCTGTGGAACATGCTGGGGGCCCTGATAGGGGTGCCGGCGCTCTCCTACTTCCTGCTCTCCGGGTCTGGGGCCGTGCCTGCCCAGGCGCGGCAGGAGGGGGATGCCAGGGAGGGGGCCAAGCCCTGCCGGACCCCGGTGGGGGCCGACGTCAGCTAACCAGCGCCGTGACACAGGAAAAAGAGAAGGGAGGCGCTATGCCTCCCTTCTCTCGTCTGGCGAATGGCGCCGGCCCTCAGCCGTAGGCGAGGCCGGCGGGGGCGGGCTGGGCCACCTTGGGCAGGCCCTTGTGGCGGGAGCGCCAGGTGGCCGGCGGCATGCCGAACTGGGCGCTGAACCAGCGGGTGAAGGAGCTTGGCATGGAGTAGCCCAGCATGTCGGCGATGTGGCCCAGCGAATAGCCGGAGTTTTGCAGGTAGCGCATCACCAGATCCCGGCGAACGTCGTTGACCAGCTCGCTGAAGGTGACGCCGCTCTCCTCCAGATGGCGCTGCAGGGTGCGCACGTTCATCCCCAGGGTGCGGGCTATCTGCTCTATGGTGGCGCGCCCCATGGGCAGCAGCAGGTAGATGGCCTTGCGCACGTCCGTCATCAGGGATTGCTGGGTCTCCACCAGCAGGGTATCGAGGTACTGGCGGGCATGACGGGCCATGGCCTGGTTGGCCAGGGGGTTCGGAATGTCCAGATCGGCGGCCTGGCAGACGATGCCGTTGAACTCGCTGCCAAACTCCAGCTTGCAGCCGAACAGCCGCTTGTGGATGGAGAGATCCGCCGGTGCATCATGGGTGAAGTTGACGCTGATGGGATGCCAGTTGGCGCCGACCCCGACCTGGGCCGCACAGAAGCGATACATGACGCCGACCGCGAGCTCGGTGGCCTGGCGCGACGGCATGGGGGCGTCGGTGATGATCTCCTCGCGAATGATCACCGCCTTGCCCGCCTCTTCGATGAAGATGGCCAGGGCATTATTGAACAGGTGTATGTACTGCACTATGACCTGCAAGGCCTCGCGCAGGTTGGGCTGGTAGCTCAGCAGCAGGCTGACCTCGCCAAAGTCCGACAGCTGGCGATGCTCCGCCATGCGCAGACCCAGGCTCTGGCAGTTCCCGGTGCGGGCGGACAGCTCGAGCAGGTTGACTATGGTGGAGACGGGGATGCGCTGATTGGGCACATCCAGAATGGAGGCGCTGAGGCCGGCCTGCGACAGCAGGTTGGGGGTATTGAGGCCCAGCTGGCGGGCGACATCGAGATAGTTGGTGAGGGTGGCGGCTCTGGCAAGGAGGGTCATGATGCAATTCCCATGGCGACAGCTCATCTGCTGGTTGCTTGTTGTTAACTGGTTTTTATCATTTCGTTTACAAGTTGGAAAGTGCTTATTAACTGATCTATTAGTCGCAGGTGCCATGTGATGACCCTGCGTGCCAGCCCGATCCATGGCCTTTCGAGTCCGGTTCTATGCAGCCCGGTGGCGCTCACGCCATCAGACTCCTGTCATATAAAGACAACTCCATGGCACCCAAGGTAAAGCAGCCGGTAGCCTGGCACCTTACTGTGGTCCTGATGTCATCCGGCCGTCGCCGGAGCGCCTGAACAGGGGAAGAGAGATGAGGACATTTCAGCCCGAGGCCACAGTACTGATAGTGCCCGGCCTGCGTGACCACGTAGCGGATCACTGGCAGACCCTGCTCGCCGAGCGGCTTGAGAAGGTGGTGACAGTGCCGCCGTTGACCTCGGACAAGCTGAGCTGCCAGGCCAGGGTCGAGGCCATAGCGCAGGCGCTGGCGCGCATCCAGGGCCCGGTGATCCTGGTGGCCCACAGCGCCGGGGTGCTGATGCTGGCTCACTGGGTGGCGCAGCAGGGCGCGGCCCTGCATCGTCACCCCATCCGGGGCGCCCTGCTGGTGACGCCGCCGGATCTGGACGCCAGCTGGCCATCCCATTACCCGAGCCCGCAAGCCATGCAGGCCGGAGGCTGGCACCCGCTGCCCCGCATGAAGATGCCGTTCCCGAGCCTGGTGGTGATGAGCCAAAACGATCCCCTGGCGAGCCCGGCGGCGGTGCGTGCCCTGGCCCAGGACTGGGGGAGCGAGCTGGTGGATGCCGGGACAGTGGGACACCTCAACCCGGCGAGCGGATTTGGCCCCTGGCCCCATGCCGAGGCCTTGCTGCGGCGTCTCGACGCCCGCTAACCCAGATGGCGAGGGGAGACTGGCTCCCCTGCGCCCAGACACGAATCGGAAGGAGTCCGTATGGTGAAGACAAGGATCATACCGCCAGCCCAGGGAGCCCATGCCTATCCCTTGCTGATCAAGAGCCTGCTGTTATCCGGGGTGCGTCAGCACCCGGACCGGGAGATAGTCTATGCAGATCGACTGCGCTATGACTATCGCACCCTCAACCAGCGCATCCACCGCCTCGCCAACCTGCTGACGGCCTCGGGCATAGGGCCGGGGGACACGGTCGCCCTGCTGGACTGGGACAGCCACCGCTCCCTCGAATGCTTCTTCGCCGTGCCCATGATAGGCGCCGTGCTGCACACGGTGAACGTGCGCCTCTCGCCGGAGCAGATCGCCTTCACCATGCACCACGCCGAGGATCATCTGGTGCTGGTTCATGACGACTTCCTGCCCATGATGGAGAGCATCCAGGAGAGGCTGCCCACGGTGCGCGGCTATATCCGGCTGACCGATGGGGAGCTGCCGTCCACCGCACTGCCCCTGCTCGGGGAGTACGAGACGCTCTTGGCCGGGGCACAGAGTCACTTCGATTTCCCCGACTTTGACGAGCATTCGGTGGCGACCCTGTTCTACACCACGGGCACCACAGGGGATCCCAAGGGGGTCTATTTCAGCCACCGCCAGCTGGTGCTGCATACCCTCAACGAACTGGGCACCCTGGCGGCCCATGCGGGCCAGTCGCTGCTCTGCTCAGACGATGTCTACATGCCCATCACCCCCATGTTCCACGTCCATGCCTGGGGCGTCCCCTATGTGGCGACCATGCTGGGGGTGAAGCAGGTCTATCCGGGGCGCTACGAGCCGGACAAGCTGGTGCGGCTCTACCGCGACGAGGGGGTGAGCTTCTCCCACTGCGTGCCGACCATCTTGCAGATGATCCTCGACTGCGAGGAGGCAGCAAAGACCTCCCTTGCGGGCTGGAAGATGCTGCTGGGGGGCAGTGCGCTGCCGCTCGGGCTGGCGACCCAGGCTCACCGACAGGGGATACTGGTGCACGCCGGTTACGGCATGTCGGAGACCTGCCCGCTGCTGTGCGTGGTGCACCTCGCTCCCGAGGAGCTGGCGCTGCCCATGGCCCAGCAACTGCCGCTGCGGATCCGCACCGGCAAGCCCATCGGCCTGGTGGACTTGCGCATCATCGACGAGCAGGGCCGGGCGCTGGCCCATGATGGCCAGACCATGGGAGAGATAGTGGTGCGTGCTCCCTGGCTGGCCCAGGGCTACCTGAAAGAGCCGGACAAGGGGGCCGAGCTCTGGGAGGGGGGCTGGCTGCACACGGGGGACATGGCCTCCATCACCCCGGACGGCACTGTGGAGATCAGGGATCGCATCAAGGATGTGATCAAGACAGGGGGCGAGTGGATAAGCTCGCTGGCGCTGGAGAGCCTCATCAGCGCCCACGCCGCCGTTCATGCGGTGGCCGTGATCGGGGTGCCGGACGAGCAGTGGGGGGAGCGGCCCCTGGCCCTGGTGGTCGGCAAGGAGGGAGCGCATCTGGATGCACAGGCCATCAAGGCCCACCTGCAGGGGTTCGTCGACAGCGGTCGCATCAATCGCTGGGCCATTCCGCGCCAGATTCACATAGTGCAGGAGATCCCCAGGACCAGTGTCGGCAAGGTGAACAAGAAGCTGATCCGGGAGCGTGAATGCCGCCCGGCGGCGGAAAACTGAGGGCGCCATCATGGATCCAGAGGTCGGTCTCTCAGTCATCCCCACTGCCTGAGGGGCCGCGTTGGCCTGGCTGCCATGGCTTGACTACGCTAACTGAGTTATCAAACAAGAGGCGTGCGCCATGAACAGAACCCAGATTCATCTCGTTGATGAAGAGGTGGATTTTCCGTCCAGTGAACAGTTGGTCTCCACCACGGATCTTCAGGGGGTCATTACTTATGCCAATGACCACTTCTGCCGGGTGGCGGGATACAGCAGGGCAGAGATGATAGGCCAGCACCACAACATGGTGCGCCATCCTGACATGCCCAAGGCGGCCTTCGCCGATCTCTGGGGCAAGCTGAAGCAGGGCAAGCCCTGGCGCGGCATGGTGAAGAACCGCTGCAAGGATGGTCGCTACTACTGGGTGGATGCCTATGTCACCCCCATCTTCGAGCAGGGACGGATAAGCGGCTACCAGTCGGTGCGCAGCCGCGCCGAGCCCGGGATGAAAGTCGTCGCCGCCCGCACCTACGCCAGGCTGAAGGCGGTGGAGCGGGGGGAGCGCAAGGGGGGCCTGCGTCTGCGCCCCGTGCGCCATGGGGTGGCCATCGCCGGGCTGCTGCTGATGCTGGCGGCGGGCGCCTATCTGACGGGGCCCCTGGGGGCCCTGTTCATGCTGCTGCCGCTCTTGTGGCTCGGCCTCCTCTATCGTCATACCCTCATCACCACCCCCCGTTACCTGAGCCAGCTGGCCGAAGAGTATGACAGCCTGACCCGGCTCATCTACTCGGGGGATGAACCCAGTGCCATCGCCGACTTCCACATCAAGCTGCTGCAGGCCAGGATCCGCACCGTGCTCGGGCGGGTGGACGACGCCACCCTCTCCCTGCAGGATCTGGCGGTCCATCTCAAGACCGCCTCCAGCGAGGCGAACGCCGACATCGCCGAGCAGGACATCCAGACCCAGCAGGTGGCGACCGCCATCACAGAGATGGCGGCGACGGCCCACGAGATAGCCCGCAACATCCAGGAGACGGACAACCAGATTGCCCAGGCCAAGGTGCATTGCCAGCATACCGACCAGCAGCTGGAGGATACCCAGCACAGGGTCACCGAGCTGGCCACCCAGGCCGAGCACGCCTTCACGGCGGCGGTGGCGCTGGCGGAGGAGTCGGACCGCATCGGGATCCTGATGAGCGAGATCCAGGGGATAGCGGATCAGACCAATCTGCTGGCCCTCAACGCCGCCATAGAGGCGGCCCGGGCGGGAGAGCAGGGGCGCGGCTTCGCCGTGGTGGCGGACGAGGTGCGCACCCTCTCAACCCGGACCCACAAGGCGACCGAGCAGATCCAGGGCAGCATAGGGCAGATCCAGCGCACCCTGAATGGCTGGAAGGGGATGATGCAGCAGAATCTGGAGCAGACCCAGTCCTGCGTGACCCTGACCCGGCAGGGTTCACAGAGCCTGCACCAGGTATTGACCGAGATAGAGCGGGTGGTGGATCTGTCGACCCAGATCTCGGCGGCGGCGGAGGAGCAGCAGGCGGTGGTGGAGGACATCAGCCGAAACGTCAACGTCATCTCCCAGCACTCCCACGCCAACAGCAACAAGATGCACGACATGGATGCCTCGAGCGACATCCTGCTCACCAAGGCGCGCCAACTCAAGTCCCTGGGGCAGACCTTCGGCTGACGGCCGCCTCGAGCAAACACAGGATGACAAAAGGCCACCTTAGGGTGGCCTTGTTGCATGGGCGCTGCGGCGAAGTGGGTTAGGCCGCCGTCAGCTCGTCTGCTCCGCCAGCGCAATGAAGCCGCCGCTCTTGTCGCAATACATGGCCCTGTCCGCCTGGATCAGCCACTGCTCGGGGCTCCAGCCCCGCTGGTAGTGGCTGACCCCTATGCTGATCCCGACCTGCATGGCCTGGCCATTGACCACGAAGGGGGCCTGCATGGCGTGCCGGATCACCTCGGCCACATCCTGCGCCTGGGCGCTGCTGTAGCCGGGCAGCAGCAGGATGAATTCATCCCCCGCCAGCCGGGCAAAATAGCACTGGTGGCCGATGGCGTCATGGAGCCGGTTGGCCAGCTGGCAGAGGATGGCATCCCCCTGACTGTGGCCGAAGTTGTCATTGATGCGCTTGAAGTCATCGAGATCGCAAAACAGCAGGCAGCCGGGATCCTCGAGTTGAACTTGCTCCTTCAACTGCTCCATCAGGCTCAGGCGATTGGGCAGGCCGGTGAGGGGATCGAGGCGAGCCAGCTGCAGTATCTCCTGCTCGCGCAACTTGCGCAGGGTCACCTCCCGATTGAGCCGCTTGTTGCTGACAAGCAGATAGAGGGAGAGCAGCAGTATGAGGGCGCCGACCCCCAGGCTCAGCAAGAACCAGGGGCGCCAGAAGATCCACTGCGCGGAGGGGGCCTGATAGAGCAAGCGGGTCAGCGGCACGGCCCTCGGAACCAGGCCTATCTCGACCAGCTGCTGCATGATGTGGGCGAAGCGATCCGGATTCATATACCCGATCTCCACATAGAGCGGCTGTATCATCTCCTTGCTCATCTGCAGCTCGTACTCCATGTGGGCCTGACTGCGGTTGACGCCATACTCCTTGCGCAGCAGGTCGATGGCCTCCGCCGGGTGGGCGAGGGCGTAGCGCCACCCCTTGAGGCTGGCGGCCCTGAACTTTGCCACCCGCTCCGGGTTGACGCGCTCCTCGTTCTGGGTAGTGAACAGGATGTCGCTGTAAAAATCGATGCCGTAGTTGCGCGGATTGATGACGGAGACCGAGATGCCGCGCTCCTCCAGATAGAAGGGCTCGTTGCTGAGATAGGCGTTGAAGATGTCGATCTTGCCCGCGATCAGATCGTCTATGTTGACCGAGGTGGGCACAGGGATGAGCTGGCGTTCGTGCAGCCCCTGATAGTAGAGGGTGGCGAGCAGTTCGGCATCCTGATGGCCGGGGAACATCATGATCCGTTTGCCACGCATGTCCGCAACGGTGAGAATGCCGCTGTCGCGACGGGCCAGGAAGATGGAGGGGGAGTGCTGATAGACGCTGGCGAGGGCCAGCAGGGGTTCGCCATTGGCGTAGCTGGTGAGCACCTCTGTGTTGCCGACGCCAAAGTCGGCGCGCCCGCTGAGCACTTCCTGGACCGGGCTTATCCCCTTGCCGCCGGGCCTTATCTCGACATCCAGTCCGGCATCGGCATAGTACCCCTTCGCCTTGGCCATGTGATAGCCCACGAACTGGGGTTGATGCAGCCAGCGCAACTGCAAGACGACCCGATCCGGAGGCTCATGGGGACGGTCACTTGCCATGACAGGGGAAGCGTAACTGGCGCCAAGCAATAGCAGCCAAAACAAGTATCTCTTCATCCGTGCGATTCTTGTGCTGAGGATCCATGGGGTGGCCAGCAGGCCCGCATTCAACTTGTTAACAAATCACATTCTAAAGGGTTATAGATGTACCGGATACAGTTGCAGCACAAAGATTTCATGGTGATCAACAAGGGCCCCGGCCTTGGCATGCACGACGAGGGGGGTGAGCCTGGGCTCGTCAATCGGGTCAAGATGGATACCGGCCTCGAACTCTATCCGGTCCATCGCCTCGACAAGATGACCTCGGGACTGGTGCTGCTGGCCCGCACCCCGGAGGCGAACCGCGCACTCAGCATGGCCTTTGCCGCCCGGGAGGTGAGCAAGCAGTATCTGGCCCTCTCCGATCGCAAGCCGAAGAAGAAGCAGGGGTGGATCAAGGGGGACATGGAGAAAGGGCGTGGCGGCAGCTGGATGCTGGCCCGCACCCAGGAGAACCCGGCCATCAGCTGGTTCGATTCTGTCTCGGTGCGGGAGGGGCTGCGGCTCTATCGCATCAAGCCCCGGACCGGCAAGACCCACCAGATCCGGGTTGCCTTGAAAAGCGTGGGGGCCCCCATCCTCGGGGATGTGCGCTACGGTGGCACGGCCGCCGATCGCGGCTATCTGCACGCCTGGCGCCTGCAGTTTACCCTGGCGGGGGAGGACTTCGACCTCGTCTGCCCGCCGGATGAGGGGGCGCTGTTCCTCCTGCCCGAGCTGCACACCGCCATCGCGGGATTGGGCGAATGACCAGCTCCCGCGCGGCGCCCGGCTCGGGCTGGATCCTGGCCGATTTTGACGACACCCTGGCGCCCGGGGACAGTCACGCCGGCCTGCTGCGCTTCATCCTGCGCCGGCGCCGCTGGCCACTGCTGCTGCTGCCGGTGATCGCACTGGGTAGCCTGGTGTATCTGGTGCCCAGCCTGCGCCGTCAGGGGATCTCGCTTATCTGGTGGGCCATCACCCTGGGGCTCTCGCCGCCGGGCTGGCGCCAGCTGGTGCGGGCCTATTGCCACACACGGCCCGGGCTCTTTCGGGAGGCCCGCTCCCTGCTGATGGCCGAAAGGGCGCGCTGCTGGGTCATCTCCGCCAGCCCCCGGGCCCTGGTCCGAGCCCAGCTCCATCGACAGCTGCCAAGGCTTCCCCATCGCATCACAGGCTCGCGGATGGGCTATCGCCTTGGCGGCCTGGTGCCGCGTTTTTATTGCCACGGCCGGCACAAGATCCTGCCCGAGATCCGCGCCCTCAGGGTGACGCTGGCCTTGAGTGACAGCCTGCACGACTTGCCGCTGCTGGCGCTGGGGCAGCAGGCCTGGCTCATCAACCCCGACGTCCACCGGCTGCAACAGGCCAGGCTCCAGCTGCCCCATCTCGAGGTGAAAAACTGGCACCTGTAAGGCAAAGCTGACAGCCCGGCGGTGCGTCGTGGGGCTGTCCGCAAGGCTTAGGTCGAAATGTCACAATCTATTTACATCTTTTGGCACTGACCCTCGCCAAACTATCTGAAACCCGCCTCTTCTCTTCTGCTTCGCTCCTGCCTCTAATGAAACAAGTTGTTAACAACGCCGTCCGGGCTGCCTGTCGAGCCTTCCCGGCGTGACCCGTTTCGTTATCAGTCCATCGCAAGGAGCGCATCATGACGACCTCTTCTTCCCCTTCTCGCAGCATCAATCCCCTCGGCACCGATGGGTTCGAATTCGTCGAGTACACGGCCCCGGATCTCAAGGGCATTGCCGCCCTCAAGGCGCTGTTCGTTTCTCTTGGCTTTGCCGAGGTGGCCAGGCACAAGCACAAGCAGTGCTGGCTCTACCGCCAGGGGGAGATCAATTTCGTGGTCAACGCCGAGCCTCACTCCCAGGCGGAGCAGTTCGCCAGCCTGCACGGGCCCAGCGTCTGCGGCATGGCATTTCGGGTGGCGGATGCGGGCCGTGCCCAGCAGTACGCCATCGCCAAGGGGGCCAAGCCCTTCGTCGGCAAGATAGGGCCCATGGAGCTCAACATCCCCGCCATCTACGGCATCGGCGAGAGCACCCTCTCCTTCGTCGACCGCTACGGCGAGCAGGGCTCCATCTACGATGTGGACTTCGTCTTCTACCCCGACTGGCAGGCGCGCATGGCCGAGGTGGATGCGGGGCTCTACGAGATCGATCACCTGACCCACAACGTCCATCGCGGCAACATGGACGTCTGGTCCAACTTCTACGAGCGGATCGGCAACTTCCGGGAAATTCGCTACTTCGACATCGAAGGCAAGCTGACCGGCCTGCATTCCCGCGCCATGACGGCCCCCTGCGGCAAAATTCGCATCCCCATCAACGAGTCCTCAGACGACAAGTCCCAGATAGAGGAGTACCTGCGCCAGTACAAGGGGGAGGGGATACAGCACATAGCGCTCGCTTCAAGCGACATCTACCAGACCATCCGCACCCTGCGTGGCCGCGGCACCGGCTTTATGCCGACCCCGGACACCTACTACGAGAAGGTGAACAGCCGGGTGGAGGGGCATCAGGAGGATCTGGAGGCGCTCAAGGCGCTGCGAATCCTGATCGACGGCTCGCCGACGAAAGATGGGATCCTGCTGCAGATCTTCACCGACACCGTCATAGGCCCGGTGTTCTTCGAGATCATCCAGCGCAAGGGCAACGAGGGGTTCGGCGAGGGCAACTTCCAGGCACTGTTCGAATCCATTGAACTGGATCAGATCCGTCGTGGGGTGCTGAGCGGGGCCGAGCAGGGCGAGAGAAAGGGAGAGCCGAGCGATGCGTAACCATATGGGCGATCGCCCGCCGGTATCTATGTCATGGGAGGCACACAGCCATGCGTAACTGGATAAGTTTCCCCCACCGGGAGGGGACCCACTCCCGCCAGGCCCACGCCGATCTGCCCGAGCAGGCCATCTACGAGCGCGAGCTCGGGCGCAGCGGCTTCTTCGGCCCCGCCACCCACATGCACCACAAGCATGCCCCCACCGACTGGAGCCACTGGGAGGGGCCGCTGCGGCCGCGGGCGTTCGACTTGAATGAGCTGCAGGAGGAGGTGAGCTCCCTCTCTCCCTGGGTGATGCCGGATCTGCTCAGCAACCCCCACTGCCGCTACCGGATGTGGCGCCTGACCGAGACAATGCCGTTTCTGGTGCGCAACGCCGACGGCGACGAGCTGTTGTTCATCCATGAGGGGGGCGGGGAGTTCTACTGCGACTACGGCCACCTGACCTTGCGGGATGGCGACTATGTGGTGATCCCCCGTGGCACCATGTGGCGCATCGAGCCCACGGCGCCCCTGTTCATCCTGATGATAGAGGCGACCGAGGACAGCTATCAGCTGCCGGACAAGGGGCTGGTGGGCAACCACGCCATCTTCGATCCGGCGGCCCTTGACGTGCCCGCCATCAACGAGCGCTTCCTGGCCCAGCAGGACGAGAATCCCTGGTCGCTGCAGGTCAAGCGCCACGATCAGGTCTCTGTCATCACCTGGCCCTTCAACCCCCTGGATGCCCAGGGCTGGCACGGGGACTTGTGCGTGGTGCGCCTCAACTGGCGGGACATCCGCCCCCTGATGAGCCACCGCTACCATCTGCCGCCGTCGGCCCACTCCACCTTCGTGGCGAGCCGCTTCGTCATCTGCACCTTCGTGCCGCGCCCCATAGAGAGCGATCCCGGGGCCTTGCGGGTGCCCTTCTATCACAGCAACGACGATTTTGACGAGGTGCTCTTCTACCACGCCGGGGACTTCTTCAGCCGGGACAACATAGAGCGGGGCATGGTCACCTTCCACCCCGCCGGTTTCACTCACGGTCCCCATCCCAAGGCCTTTGCGGCGGGGCAGGCCCACGCCAAGACCTTCACCGACGAGGTGGCCGTGATGCTCGACACCCGGGATGCCCTGGGAGTCGGCCAGATCTGCGAGGGGATAGAGAATCCCCACTATGTGTCCAGCTGGCAGCGGCCAGACGGCACCCCCGGCAAATAAGGAATTCGATATGAAATTGGCAACCTTGAACAATGGCAAGCGCGATGGCGCCCTGGTGGTGGTCAGCCGGGATCTGACCCGGGCGGTGGCCGTGGCCGACATAGCCCCCACCCTGCAAGGGGCGCTGGACGAGTGGAGCGATCTCGCCCCCCGGCTGACCGCCGTCTATCAGGCCCTCAACGACGGCGCCTGCGCCGATGCCTTTCCCTTCGATGAGACGGCCTGTCTCTCCCCGCTGCCCCGCGCCTACCAGTGGGCTGACGGCAGCGCCTACGTCAACCACGTGGAGCTGGTGCGCAAGGCGCGCGGCGCCGAGATGCCGGAGAGCTTCTGGCACGATCCCCTGATGTACCAGGGGGGCTCCGACAGCTTCCTCGCCCCGCGCGGCCCCATCGTCATGGGGTCGGAGGAGTGGGGCATCGACTTTGAATCTGAGGTGGCCGTCATCACCGACGACGTGCCCATGGGCACCAGCGCGCAGAAGGCCGAGGAGCACGTCAAGCTGCTGATGCTGGTCAACGATGTGAGCCTGCGCAACCTCATTCCCGGGGAGCTTGCCAAGGGCTTTGGCTTCTTCCAGTCCAAACCCTCCAGCAGCTTCTCGCCGGTGGCCATCACCCCGGACGAGCTCGGCGGCGACTGGCAGCAGGGCAAGGTGCATCTGCCCCTGGTGACCCAGCTCAACGGCGCCCTGTTCGGGGAGCCGGATGCAGGGCTGGACATGACCTTCAACTTCTTCGAGCTGATCGCCCACGCGGCCAGGACCAGACCCCTGGGCGCTGGCTGCATCATAGGCTCGGGCACCGTCTCCAACTATGACAGAAGCCGGGGATCCTCCTGCCTCGCCGAGCGGCGGATGCTGGAAATTATCGAGTCAGGTCAAGCCACTACACCCTTTCTTCGCTTTGGTGATACAGTGTCCATCGCGATGCAGGATCGCAACGGGATGAGTCTGTTTGGCACCATTTTGCAACGGGTCACGCAAGGGGGCGCCAGTCAGACGAGCTAGCAAGGCCTGGGCCGGCCAGGGTCGGCCAGGCGACACGGCAGGTGGCGCACACCTGCCACCATAGGGACATAATATGCTGCAGTTGTTTGGATATTGGCGTTCATCGGCCAGCTTTCGCGTACGTCTGGTGCTGCAACTCAAGGGACTTGGTTATGAGCAGCACCCGGTCAATCTGAGACAGGGTGAGCAGAAAGAGAAGGCCTATCGCCGGGTCAATCCCCAGGGGCTGGTGCCTTTTCTCATCGACGGGGATGTGCAGCTGGGTCAGTCAGTGGCCATCATGGAGTACCTCGACGAGACCTATCCGGCCTACCCCCTGATGCCCTCAGCTCCCGAGGAGCGGGCCAGGGTGCGCCAGATAGTCAACATGATCGCCTGCGACACTCACCCCCTCAACAACCTGAGGGTGCTGAACTACCTGGAGCAGGAGCTGGGGCAGGGCAAGACGGCGCGCGATGCCTGGTATCGCCACTGGATTGACGAGACCTTCACCGCCCTGGAGCAGCTGCTGATGACCACCGCCGGCGTCTATTGCGTGGGCAACGAGGTGACCCTGGCGGACTGCATGCTGGTGCCCCAGGTCTATAACGCCCGCCGCTTCAACATGACGCTGGATGACTACCCCACCATCGCGCGCATCGTCGCCAACTGCGAGCAGTTGCAGGCCTTTATCAAGGCGGCTCCCGCCAATCAGCCGGATGCGCAGGCCTGACTCTTCCCCGTGATAAACAACAAACACCCCGCACCGTCAGGCGACAGTGCGGGGTGTTTGCATCATGGCCTGGGCTTGTCAGCTGCGAGCATCCTGGCGCTCAAAGTAGCCGATAAACTTGCCAAACCTGGCCTCATCGTAACTCTTCCCCTTCTCCAGCAATCCGGTATTGAAGGATTCGAGCAGCTTGCCTTTGGCGTCCAGCACGTAGAAGTGGGGCACCCCCAGATATTCGGGATAGGCCTTGAGGAAGGGGGCGTTCTTGTTCTGCTCGCTGACGTTCACCTTGACCACCACGAAGGTCCGGTTGAACTGGTGTGCAAGCTCGGGCTCCCGGTCCAGGAAGCGGTTCATCTCCTGACACCAGCTGCACCACTCGCCCCCCACCAGCAGCAGGACCTGCTTGTCCTCTTGTTGCGCCTTGGCGGTGGCGGCCAGCAGATCCTTGGCGGGATCCCGTGTCTCGTCATAACCCTGGCTGTAATCGGGCAAGCCCCTGGCCCAGAGGTGGTCACCCGCACGGGCGGCGCCGTTGAACAGCAGGGTGCCCAGCACCAGGGGCAGTAACAGTCGTTTCATCGTCTCTTCCTTGTATTGTCGTTGTTGCTTCCAAGCCGGAACAATGTGACACGAGCGAGCCCCTTCGCCAAGCGGCAAGCAGAGAAGGGGAAGGCAAAAAAGCGGGAATGAAATGGCAGAAAACAACAAAGCCCCTCGAGAGAGGGGCTTTGTTGTTTGGTCGGGCGCTGTCCGCTTGCGGATCAGTAGCTCTGCTGGTGGACGTCCATCACGGCGCGGCCTGAGGGGTCGGCCATCTCCTTGAACTTGGCATCCCACTCCAGGGCGGTCGGGGTAGAGCAGGCGACCGACTTGCCGTAGGGTACGGTGCGGGCGGCGGACTCCAGCGGGAAGTGCTCGTCGAAGATGGCGCGGTAGAAGTAGGCCTCCTTGGTGAGCGGGGTGTTGATGGGGAAGCGGAATGCGGCCGCCTCGAACATCTGATCCGTCACTTCGGTCTCGACCATGGCTTTCAGGCTGTCAATCCAGGAGTAGCCCACGCCGTCGGAGAACTGCTCCTTCTGACGCCATGCCACTTCGTGGGGCAGCAGCTCCTCGAAGGCTTCCCGCAGGATGTGCTTCTCGATCTTGCCGTTGCCGCACATCTTGTCGGCGGGCTGCAGGCGCATCGCCACGTCCATGAACTCCTTGTCGAGGAAGGGCACGCGGCCCTCCACGCCCCAGGCGGCCATGGACTTGTTGGCCCGCAGGCAGTCATACAGGTGCAGGGAGGCGAGCTTGCGCACGTTCTCCTCGTGGAACTCCCGGGCGTTGGGGGCCTTGTGGAAGTAGAGGTAGCCGCCGAACAGCTCGTCGGAGCCTTCCCCCGAGAGCACCATCTTGATGCCCATCGCCTTGATGTAGCGGGCCATCAGGTACATGGGCGTGGAGGCTCGTATGGTGGTGACGTCATAGGTCTCGAGGTGATAGATGACGTCCCGCAGGGCATCCAGCCCTTCCTGCACGGTGAAGTGGATCTGGTGGTGTATGGTGCCGAGGTGATCGGCCACCTTGCGGGCGGCTGCGAGATCCGGCGAGCCTTCCAGGCCGACGGCGAAGGAGTGCAGCTGGGGCCACCAGGCTTCGCTCTTGCCATCGTCCTCTACCCGGCGGGCGGCATAGAGCTTGGTAATGGCGGAGATGACGGAGGAGTCCAGACCACCGGAGAGCAGCACGCCGTAGGGCACGTCACACATCAGCTGGCGCTTGACCGCCGCTTCCAGGGCGGCCTTCAGCTCGGCCTTGTCGCTGACGTTGTGCTCGACCGCGCCGTACTCCATCCAGTCGCGTTTGTACCACTGCTTGAGCTCGCCATCCTTGCTCCAGAGGTAATGTCCGGGCGGGAAGGTCTCGACGCTCTTGCACACCGGCACCAGGGCCTTCATCTCGGAGGCGACATAGAAGTTGCCGTGCTCGTCGCGGCCGGTATAGAGGGGGATGATCCCCATGTGGTCGCGGCCAATCAGGTAGGCATCCTGCTCGGCGTCATAGAGGATGAAGGCGAAGATGCCGTTGAGATCGTCCAGGAAGGCGGGGCCCTTCTCCTTGTAGAGGGCGAGCAGCACCTCGCAGTCGGAGTGGGTCTGGAACTTGAAGTCGACCTTGAGGTGCTTCTCGAGTTCCTTGTGGTTGTAGATCTCGCCGTTGACGGCCAATACGTGAGTGCGCTCGGGGTTGTAGAGCGGCTGGGCGCCATTGCCCGGATCGACGATGGCCAGGCGCTCGTGCACCAGGATGGCCTTGTCGGAGCTGTAGACGCCGGACCAGTCAGGCCCGCGGTGACGCAGTCGCTTGGACATCTCCAGGGCCGATTTGCGCAAGGTGGCGGAGTCGGTCTTGATGTCCAGAATGCCGAAAATAGAACACATTGGCGGTAATCCTCTTGATTTTTATATGAGCCCCCCACGTTCGGGCTCGAAATTCCATTTACATTCCTCGCCAATCACAATGCCTAGCGTAAAAACCTTTTGCAAGCGGGAAAACCGCACAAAATCATGCCGCCAACGTCAAGTCGGCGGGTGAGAATGGTGTCGACAACGAGGGGCTTGCTTGACGTGCGCGTCAGGTCGCGGCGGGTTCGAAGATCACATAGAGCTTGCGGCAGGCCACCAGGGTCTCCCACTCGCCGACGAAGCCCGCCGGGATGACGAACTGATCCCCCGGCTTGAGGTGCAGCTCGCCCCCCTGGCCGTCGTGGATCCGCGCCTCGCCCTCCAGCAACTGGCAGTATTCGTGCTCTGTGTAGCGCACGGCCCAGCGCCCCGGCTCGCAGGCCCAGAAGCCCACGTGAAACTGCTGGCTGGGGTCCGAATAGTGGTTCCAGAGGGTCTGGCTCGGGTTGCCGGCCCGGATCCGCTCGGGGGCGGGCATCAGCGGGGTGGGGGAGACGGGGTGCTGGTCCAGCAGGATCCAGTCGTTCAGGCTCTTCATGGTGCGTCCTTGGGGTGGCGAGGGGAGCGTCCTGCTCCCGTTTAGTTTGTTTAACAATGTTGCGCTTACGTTAAACGATGTGCGCCACCTTGCCAAGGGGGCCAAGGAAGGGGATCAGACGATATCGATGTCCACCACGGAGTCGAAGATGTGATTCGGTCTGAACGGCATGCGGTCGATGTCCGCCACCTTGCTCACCCCGGAGAGCACCAGCACCGTCTCGAGGCCGGCCTGGAAGCCCGCCAGTATGTCGGTGCGCAGGTTGTCGCCGATGATGATGGTGTCGTCGGAGTGGGCCTCCATCCGGTTGAGGGCCGCGCGAATGATCCAGGCACTCGGCTTGCCCACGTAGAACGGCTTCTTGCCGGTCATCCGCTCGATGGGGGCGCAGAGGGCGCCGCAGGCCGGGTGCATCATGGGGCCGTGGGTATCCGGGTTGGTGGCGATGAAGCGGGCCCCCTGATCCACGAACTTGGCCCCCAGCTGCATCATGGTCCAGTTGTAGTTGCGGGTCTCCCCCACCACCACGAAGTCGGGGTCGATGTCGGTGATGGTGAAGCCGGCCTTGTAGAGCTCGTGGGTCAGGGCCCCTTCGCCAATCACATAGGCCTTCTTTCCATCCTGGCGCTTGAGAAAGTCGGCGGTGCCCATGGCGGAGGTATAGAAGCACTCCTCCGGCACCTCGATCCCGGCGGAGCGGAAGCGGTTTTGCAGATCTTTCTGGGTCTGGGCCGGGTAGTTGGTGAGGAACAGGAGCTTGCTGCCCTGCTCCAGCAGGCGATGGACGAAACGGTCGGCGCCGGGCACCAGATCGTTGTTGTGCAGGATGACGCCGTCGATATCACAGATGACGCTTTTCTTCATGGAAACTCCTTGTAGGGGGAGGTGGTTGCCAACCTCGAATGTCTTCAATCACTTATGGCTTTTTTGTGCCGCCATTATAAGGCGCTTTGATGACAAGTCTCCCCCGGCGCGCCAGATGGGTGCACAATGACTGCAGAGGGAGGGCGCCGTCGGCGCCTGGACTTGCCTTAACCATCAGGCGCTGACGATGGAGCCGTCATCATGGAGAACTTTATTGCCGGCTTGCCCAAGCTGGAGCTGCACCTGCATATCGAGGGTACCCTGGAGCCCGAGCTGCTGTTTGCCCTTGGCCAGCGCAACGGGGTGACCCTGCCCTGGCCCGACGTCGAGAGCCTGCGGGCCGCCTATGAGTTCGACTGCCTGCAATCCTTTCTCGATCTCTACTACCTGGGGGCCAGCGTGCTGGTCACCGAGCAGGACTTCTTCGACCTCACCTGGGCCTATCTTGAACGCTGCGCCGCCGACAAGGTGGTGCACGTGGAGATCTTCTTCGATCCCCAGACCCACAGTGCCCGCGGCATTCCCTTCGAGACGGTGCTCGGCGGCATAGAGCGGGCATTGCAGCAGGGGGAGCGGCAGCTTGGCATCAGCTGGCGACTCATCATGAGCTTCTTGCGCCACCTGAGCGAAGAGGATGCCTTCGCCACCTTGCGCGAGGCCGAGCCTTATCTGGCCCGGCTGCACGGGGTCGGCCTGGATTCGAGCGAGCTCGGCAATCCGCCAGGCAAGTTTGCCCGTGTCTTCGCCCGGGCGAGGGAGCTGGGGTTGCCTGTGGTAGCCCATGCGGGGGAGGAGGGACCGGCGGCCTACATCTGGCAGACCATCCAGGAGCTGCAGGTCAGACGCATCGATCACGGGGTGCACTGCGCCGAGGATCCCGAGCTGGTGCGCTACCTGGCCGATACCCGGCTGCCGCTCACCGTCTGCCCCCTCTCCAACGTACGGCTCAGGGTGTTTGACACCATGGCGGATCACAATGTGCTGACCCTGCTGGAGCAGGGGCTCTGCGTCACCATCAACTCCGACGATCCCGCCTATTTTGGCGGCTACATGGGGGCCAACTTCCAGGCGCTGGCGAACAGTCTCGGCGCCACGCGGGAGCAGCTCTGCCGCCTCTCCCTCAATGGGGTGGAGGCGAGCTGGCTGAGCCTGGCCGACAAGGTGAGGCTGACCCAGGAGATCAGGGGCTATGGTGCCTGCCACGGGGTGGCGCTCTACTAGGCGCCTGACGTTCAACAACAACGCGCCCGCCGATAAGGGCGGGCGCGTGGCACCGAGGCTAGGCTGGTTGCCAGTCTCAGGCAGGCTGTGAGGCTGTCTCGGCCTGATAGACGGGGTAGTCGATGAGCCCCTGCTCGCCGCCGCCAAACAGGGTGGCGGGATCGTGGGGCGCAAAGGGATAGCCGTGGCGCAGCCGGTTCGGCAAGTCGGGGTTCGCCACGAAGGGGCGACCGAAGCCAATCAGGTCGGCCCAGCCCGCCTGCAGCGCGGCTCTGGCCCGCTCGCCGTCATATTTTCCCGCATAGATGAGGGTGTTGGGGAAGGCGTCCCGCAGCCCTTGCTTGAAGCCCTCCGCCATCAGGGGGGCATCGTCCCAGTCCGCCTCGGCGATATGCAGGTAGACGATGCCTATTTCCCCCAGCAGCTTCGCGGCAGCCAGGTAGGTCTCCTGCGGGTTCGCATCCACTGTGCCGTTGAGGGTGGTGAGTGGCGCGAGGCGCACCCCAACCCGATCGGCCCCGATCTCGTCACTGACCGCTTGTGTCACCTCTTTCAGGAAGCGCAGCCGGTTCTCCAGGGATCCGCCGTAGTTGTCGGTGCGGGCGTTGGACTCGGAGTCGAGGAACTGGTTGATGAGGTAGCCGTTGGCGGCGTGCAGCTCGATGCCGTCAAAGCCGGCCTCCATGGCATTGCGGGCGGCCTGGCGGAACTGACCCACCACGGCGTCGATGTCGGCCTGGGTCATGGCGCGGGGAGTGACCGTCTCCACAAAGCCCGGGGCGTCGCTGCCGTTGTCGACAAACACTTTCACCCCTTCGGCCTTGATGGCGGACGAGGAGATGGGCTGGGCGCCGCCGATGTTGTCCGGGTGGGTGACCCGGCCCACGTGCCAGAGCTGGGCAAACATGATGCCCCCCCTGGCGTGCACCGCATCGGTCACCTGCTTCCAGCCGGCCACCTGCTCGGCGCTGTGGATGCCCGGGGTCCAGGCATAGCCCTTGCCCAGGGGATCTATCTGGGTGCCCTCGCCGATGATGAGACCGGCGCCCGCGCGCTGGGCGTAGTAGGTGGCCATCATGGCGTTGGCCACGTCTCCGGGCTGGCTGGCGCGGGAGCGGGTCATGGGCGGCATGACGATGCGGTTGGAGAGGTGCAACTGGCCGAGGCGAAGGGGGCAGAACAGGGGATCGTGGTGCATGGTGAATTCCTCGTGTTGAGATGGAGGAGACTCTAGAGGGGATTGTCATTGTGAAAAAGAGGGGTAATTGCAGAAGAGAATTGCCATTGGCACAGCAATGGGCCTGAGGCCATGAATAAAGAGGGCCTGTTGGCCCTCTTTCAGTGTCGCGGCAGATCAGGCGGCGCTGGCGCCTATCGGGGTGACCCGCACCCGCTCTATCCGGCGCTCGCTCACCGCCAGCACCTCGAAGCAGAGCTGGCCCAGACGCAGTTGCTGGCCGTTGGTGGGCAGGCTGCCGAAGTGGGAGAGCAGCATGCCTGCCAGCGTCACGTACTCATCGCTCTCGCTCACCAGGCCGTCATGGCCCAGGGTCTGCTCTATCTGGTGGATGTTGGTGCTGCCGTTGATGAGCCAGCTCTCCCCCTCCTGGACGATGTCAGGGGTCTCATCCTCGTCCGGCAGCTCGCCGACGATGGCCTCCAGCAGATCGTGGTTGGTGACCAGCCCCTGGATGATGCCGAACTCGTCCGCCACCAGAATGAGGCCGCCCCTGGCCTGACGCAGCTCCGCCAGCAGCCGGATCACGTTGATGGTCTGGGGCACTATGATGGGGTCATTCTGCCTGGCGAGCTCGGCCAGGGACTGCCCCTCGTTGAGGGCAAACAGCAGATCCCGCGCCTTCACCACCCCGATGATCTCGTCCAGCTCCCCGTCGCAGACCGGGAACAGGCTGTGGGGGGCCCGCTGCAGCAGGGCCCGGATCTCGTCCGGGGAGTCATTGACGTCGATCCACTCCATCTCGGCTCGGGGGGTCATGATGGTGCGGATGGAGCGCTCGGCCAGCGACAGCACCCCGGTCACCATGTAGCGCTCTTCTTCTCCGAAGCTGATGGGGCGGGGGGCCTCCAGCTCCTCTTCCTCATCCTGCTGCGGGTGCTGGTTGGCCCGGCTGCCCCCCATCAGTTTGAAGATGGCGGCCGTGGTGCGCTCGCGCAGGGGCTGCCTGGATTCGTGGCGCTGGGCACTGCGCTGGGCGAGCTGGTTGAAGAACTCGATGAGCACAGAGAAGCCGATGGCCGCATAGAGATAGCCCTTGGGAATGTGGAAGCCGAAGCCCTCCGCCACCAGGCTGAAGCCTATCATCAGCAGGAAGCTCAGGCAGAGCACCACCACGGTGGGATGGGCGTTGACGAATCGGGTCAGGGGCTTGGAGGCGATCACCATCACCACCATGGCGATGGTCACGGCCGCCATCATGACGCCCAGGTGTTCCACCATGCCGACCGCAGTGATGATGGAGTCCAGGGAGAAGACGGCATCCAGCACCAGGATCTGGGCGATCACCACCCCGAATCCGGCATAGACACCGGCCGGGCCCTGCTCCTCCGGCTTGGCCTCCAGCCGCTCGTGCAGCTCTGAGGTGGCCTTGAACAGCAGGAAGAGGCCGCCCCCCATCAGAATGAGATCCCGCCCCGAGAAGGGGTGATCCCAGATGTGCAGTATGGGGGTGGTGAGCGTCACGAGCCAGGACATCACGCTCAGCAGGGCGAGGCGCATGATCAGGGCCAGGGAGAGGCCGATGAGCCGGGCCTTGTCCCGCTGGGCGGGGGGCAGCTTCTTCACCAGGATGGCGATGAAGACCAGGTTGTCGATCCCGAGCACTATCTCGAGGATGATCAGGGTGAACAGACCGACCCAGATAGACGGGTCCAGCAAGAATTCCATTAGGATGACCTCAATAAAAACAGACGCAGTGGATGTCGCTCACGGCAGGGGCCGTGACAGGGCAAGGCTGTTTTCAGAGGCGTTGGTTGAGCAGGTACAGATAGGTTTTGATGGGGAAAAACGAAGGGCTACTTCGGGGATTGTCCATGATGGGCAATAAAACCTCGGGTCAAAATTGAGCTCTGATGATAACGGCTATCACCGATTTGGCAAGCGCCGGGCGCACATAGAGATGAGCGACTACCGGGCACGGGGTGCCTGCGCTGCCGGGTCGGCCCATGGAAAGCCGCTCGCCATATGGAGGAAAAAGGCATAAGACGCAGGGGCTGTATATATCCGCGACTGGACAATGTGTAACAACCTATTTCAGGTGCCTATCATTTGGTGCTTGTTTTAATAAATGTCAGCTCATTTGGTTATATAAGAAAGCGGTCGGCCCTGCGGCTGTTTATGGTGTCGATGACAGGGGAGGTTATTTGAAGGGAGGCTGACGCCTCAATATAAAACCTCGAAGATGAAGACAGGGAAGTTGGCGCTTCAATATAAGGCGTTGAACATGAAGACAGGGAGGCATTGCCTCCCTGTCGGTCAATCCCCTCATGTCATGGGGATCGGATGTCGAGCGCAATGGACCCCGTCACTGGCCCGTGTAGGCAGCGCCCTGAACATGGCCCTTCTTGTCACTGAGGCAGGACCAGGGGGCATCGGCACCCGGCACCTTGATGGTGACGCCGACCCCGGCTTCGGAGTCCATGACGTCAGTCACCTGAAGCTGGGCCTGGGGCACGTTCGTCTTCTCGGAGACCGCCTTCAGACAGGCTTTCTCCGCAGGGCTGGCAGGACTTGCCGAGGCCGCAGGCGCTGCTGACGTGGCTGCCGGGTGGCAGACGCCCGAGCCTTGCTTGCTGTTGTAGGAGACATCGTACTGGCCCCCGGTGTTGCTGATGGAGAGGGTGACTCCCGAGCCCTTGGCCTCATAGAAGTCATCACTGAACTTCTTGAGCTTGGCTTCCTTGCCATTGATATAGACGGGGCCACCCTCATCGCTGTGCATCTGGATCTGACCCGGGCACTCGTAATTAAGCTGGGGAAGGGCAGCACTGGCCGTGCCCGCCATGGTCAATGCAAATACTGTGATCAACACCTTTTTCATGGGACTTACCTTAACTGTTTAACAAAGTGGAATAAGTGTATTTGTTTTTATTGTCCGGTGGATAACAACATCACTGTATTTCGGCGCGCAGTCGGCCGTTTGTCCTTGGCGAAAACAAATAGCTGGCCGACTTAATTTTAGCAACGAAATTTTCGTAACTTTTTGTGCCGTTGAAAATGGTTATCGATTCAAGGGACTCGGCAAACGGTTTTCCCTGTCAATGGTTTAAAGATTAAAAAAAGCAGAGAAATATCGGGCAGGAGAGGGGCGGCGAGAGTGACAGCAAGAGTGATGCAGGGGGAGGTGGCAGGCGGGTTGCCGGGGCCTTGCCTGGGGCCCTTGTCACGCGGGGCGACGGGGCCCCGCGTTGCATCAGGATGGCAAGCGCCGGATCAGAGCCAGCGTTTCTCGCGGGTGAAGCAGACCGAGAGCCAGGCATCCCCCAGGGTATCGCCGAGGCGGGACCAGAGCTCCTGGCGCAGGGCATCCTGGCGCTCTATGGGCCACTCCTGATCCGGGGCCACCAATATGTTCAATTCCAGATCGAAGCGGCGGCCGCTCTTGGCCAGATGGCTGTAGCACTCGATGCCATGGCGCAGGCGCAGGGCCTCGACTTCGCTGGCCACCAGCTGGGAGACATCCCCCTTGGGGGCGATTTTCAACACTTCCCGCAGGTTGCGGCCGAGCACCTTGATGGGGATCAGGGTGGCGCACAGGGCGAGCAGGGTGACCAGCACCGGGTCTATGTAGCGGTTGTACTGGCCGTAGCCGAGGGCGTCGAGGCCGATGGCGACCACGAAGCCGATCAGCAGGGTGGCGCTGAGCAGGGTGTCGACCAGCCACTCCTTGGAGTCGACCCGCACCAGTTCGGAGTCGATCCGCTCGGCGACGCCCGCCTCGATCCGGTAGATGATGGCGCAGAAGAAGGTGCAGACGGCGGCGTAGATGAGGGCGTGACCAAGGTCTATCTCCCGTCCCCCTTCGAGCAGGGAGGTGATGCCGCTATGGAGGGCGCCGAGGCAGAGCAGCAGTATGATGGTGCCGTTGATGACGTTGGTGATGGGCTCGAAGTGGGCGTAGCCATACTGGAAGCGCGCATCCGAGGGGCGGGTAACGAGATAGGCGGTGATGAGTCCGAGGCCCGTCATGCCCATGCTGAACAGGGTGAAGATGCCATCGAGCATGATGGCGTTGGAACCGACGAAGAGGCCGTAGCCGATCCCGAAGATGGCGAAGCTGATGCAGCCGAACAGTGACAGGGTCAGGGCCTGTTTCTCGGTGCGAACCAGCGTACTGATAACATGGCTGTAATGAGCCATAAAAGTCCTCCTTTCAAATGGTGAAGATTGAACGCGCAAGCGGTTTTCTAGCTGATATACTGCCCGCTCACATGTGAGCGGACTGGTTCGGGCGCCCGCAAAGAGGCAGCCCCGAACGGTCGTTGTCGCCGGAATGCCGGCATCAAGCAAAGGATGGGAACAAGGATTCATGATCCCGAGACTCGATTACCAGGACAGTTTGTCACCTACCACCCTGCAGTTTCTTGAGTTGCTGGCGCGATCAGCATTTCGTGGTGATATCGAAAAGTCTTATGCAAGCCGGTTGGCGATGGCGACGGATAACAGCGTCTATCAGGTAGTACCTCAGGCGGTTCTCTATCCGCGCAGCGCGGATGATATAGCGGTAATGCTCAAGTTGGCTCAGGGGCCGGAGTACGCCACCTTGAGTTTCTTCCCTCGCGGCGGCGGTACCGGCACCAATGGCCAGTCCCTGGGCGGCGGCATTATCGTCGATCTCTCGCGCCATATGAACCAGATCCTGGAAATTAATCTGGAGCAGGGCTGGGTGCGCGCCCAGGCCGGGGTGGTGAAGGATCAGCTCAACGCCTACCTCAAACCCCACGGCTACTTCTTCTCGCCGGATCTCTCCACCTCCAACCGCGCCACCCTGGGTGGCATGGTCAACACCGATGCCTCGGGGCAGGGGTCCCTGGTGTACGGCAAGACCTCGGATCACGTGCTGGGCCTCAAGGCCGTGCTGGAGAACGGCGACATCATGGCGACCGAGCCGGTGAATGGCCAGCGGCTGGCAGACAAGCTGGCGCTGGAGAGCCGGGAGGGGGAGATCTACCGCACCCTCTATCGCATCGGCAAGGAGAGGCGCGCCGACATAGAGGCGACCTTCCCCAAGCTCAACCGCTTTTTGACCGGTTACGATCTCAAGCACCTCTATCAGCCGGAGAGCGACACCCTGGACGTCAGCCGGGTGCTGTGCGGCTCGGAAGGGTCGCTGGGTTTCATCACCGAGGCCCGCCTCAACATCACCCCCATTCCGCGCTACCGCACCCTGGTCAACGTCAAGTACGACAGCTTCCCCTCAGCCCTGCGCAACGCCCCCTTTATGGTGCAGGCCCATGCCCTGTCGGTGGAGACCGTGGACTCCCGGGTGCTGGGGCTGGCCCGCGCCGACATCATCTGGCACTCGGTGAAAGACCTCATCCAGGATGTGCCAGGCAAGGATCTGCAGGGGCTCAACATCGTCGAGTTTGCGGACACCGACGAAGCCGAGCACGAGGCCAAGGTGGCCGAGCTGTGCCGGCGCATCGACGGCCTGCTGGCCAGGGGGGAGGCGGGGATCATCGGCTATCAGGTGTGCGACCACCTGCCGAGCATCGAGACCATCTACGGCATGCGCAAGAAGTCGGTGGGGCTGCTAGGCAACGCCGAGGGGCGCAAGAAGCCGGTGGCCTTTACCGAAGACACCGCCGTGCCGCCTGAGTCACTCGCGGACTTCATCATGGAGTTTCGTGCCCTGCTGGACGGCCACGGCCTCGACTACGGCATGTTCGGCCACGTGGATGCGGGGGTGCTGCACGTGCGCCCGGCGCTGGATTTGTGCGACCCCGAGCAGGAGGTGCTGCTGCGACGCATCTCGGATCAGGTCGTAGCCCTCACCGCCAAATATGGCGGCCTGATGTGGGGAGAGCACGGCAAGGGCTTTCGCTCCGAATACAGCCCCGCCTTCTTCGGCGAGCTGTGGGAGGAGCTGCAGCGGGTCAAGGGGGCCTTCGATCCGACCAACCGCATCAACCCGGGCAAGATCTGCATCCCTTATGGCAGCGGTGCCGAACTGGTGTCGGTGGACGGGCCCAAGCGCGGCAAGTTTGACCGCCAGATCCCGATTGCGGTGCGCGAAAGCTACACCCGCGCCATGGATTGCAACGGCAACGGCCTTTGCTTCACCTTCGAGACCGACTCCCCCATGTGTCCCTCGGTCAAGATAAGCCGCGATCGCCGCCACTCCCCCAAGGGGCGGGCCGGGCTGATGCGCGAATGGCTGCGCCAGCTGGCGGAGCAGGGCTTCGATCCCCTGGCCGAAGAAGTTGCGCTGCAAAGCGGCGGTCTGCGCTTCAAGGCCATCGTCGACAAGTTTCGCAACACCCTGGCCCGCGCTCGCGGCCAGTACGACTTCTCCCACGAGGTGATGGAGGCGATGGAGGGGTGCCTGGCCTGCAAGGCCTGCACCAGCCAGTGCCCCATCAAGGTGGACGTGCCGAGTTTCCGCGCCCGCTTCATGCAGCTCTACCACAGCCGCTACCTGCGCGGCCCCAAGGATTACTTCGTCGGGACCGTCGAAGCTTACGCGCCCCTGCTTGCCAAGGCGCCCAAGTTGGTCAACTTCTTCCTGGAGAAAGAGTGGGCCCAGAAGGCGACCGAGAAGAGCATCGGCATGGTGGATGTGCCGCTTCTGAGCGTGCCCACCCTGGCCGAGGAGCTGCGCGATCACAAGGCCTGCTACTTCGATCTGCCGGGCCTCGAGGCCATGAGCCCCGAGCAGCGCCAAAAAGTGGTGCTCATCGTGCAGGATCCCTTCACCAGCTATTACGACGCCCCCGTGGTGCGCGACTTGGTGAGACTCGCCAGCAAGCTGGGCTATCAGCCCTACCTGCTGCCGTTCAAGCCCAACGGCAAGCCCCAGCACGTGAAGGGCTTCCTGCGCGCCTTTGCCCGTACCGCCGCGAGTGGCGCCCAGTTCCTCAACAAGATGGCGGCGCTGGGCATCCCCATGGTGGGAGTGGATCCCTCCCTGGTGCTCTGCTATCGCGACGAGTACGTGAAGGCGCTCGGCCCCGCCCGCGGCGACTTCCAGGTGCTGTTGCCCCAGGAGTGGCTGCTCTCTCTTCCGGCCCCGCAAGTCAGGGCCGCAGCGAAAGAGCCGGGAGAGGCCGAGCCCTGGTATCTGTTTGCCCACTGCACCGAGAAGACAGCAAAGCCCTCGACCCACGGCGACTGGGGTACCCTGTTTGGCCGCTTCGGCGCCAAGTTGCAGCCGGTGTCGGTGGGCTGCTGCGGCATGGCCGGCACCTATGGCCACGACGCCAGGCAGGTGGAGAACTCCAAGGGGATCTACTCCTTAAGCTGGGCCGAGCCCCTGGCACGTCTGCCCAAGGATCGCTGTCTGGCCACTGGTTACTCGTGCCGCAGTCAGGTCAAGCGGATGGAGGGGGAGAAACTCAAGCATCCGCTGCAGGCGCTGCTGGAACTGCTCTGATGCTGCGCTTCCCCAAGCGGTTTCGGGTACCGCAAGCCTATCGGCACCCGAGCTTTCTGCTGCTGCCTGCCAGCCCGAGCCAGGCCGTGGTGGAGTTCGTCGCCATGCTGCGCGAGCGGGAGCAGCTCCATCAGCTGTTTCGCCCCGATGACGTCTGGCCCTCGGCCCAGTTCAGCCTGAGCCAGCACGAGGCCGATCTGGAGTGGCAGCGCTCGGAGTTTCTCGCCAAGCGCTCCTTCGCCTATGGCCTCTGGAGCCCGGCGCGGGAGCCCGAGTTCTGGGGCGGGGTCTATCTCTACCCCTCGGTGCTGCCTGAGGTGGAGGTGGAGCTCTTCTTCTGGAAGGTGGCCGAGGCGCCTCTCGATGACGCCGTGCTGGAGGCCGAGCTGCGCGCCTGGCTGGGCAAGGTGTGGCACTGGCATCACCCGCGCCTGCCGGGGCGTGAGCTGCCCTGGGCCGAATGGCCCGGGGTGACCTACCCCTGGTGACGCAAGGTACTTGTCAAGATGCCCCGGTTCGGGGCATCTTTTTTCTTCGTCTTTTTTGCCGGCACTGATCGTGTCCAACTCATTGATCACATAAGGAGTCTGCTCGCCATGAGTCAAGAGAACGCCGCCATCTGGCGAAAGCCCATGAGCCTCGAAGGGCTCAACGCCAGCTCCCGCAACACCCTGATGGCCCACCTTGGCATCCTCTATACCGCCTTTGGCCCTGACTGGCTCGAGGCCAGCATGCCGGTGGATCACCGCACCCATCAGCCGCTCGGCATGCTGCACGGCGGCGCCTCCGTGGTGCTGGCGGAGACGCTGGGGTCGCTGGCGGCCAATATGGCGGTGGGGGCGGAGAGCTACTGCGTGGGGCTGGAGGTCAATGCCAACCACCTGCGCGCCAAACGGGAAGGGGTGGTGACGGGGCGGTGCTCGCCACTGCATCTGGGGGCCACGACCCAGGTGTGGCAGATTGAAATTCGGGATGAACGTGAGCGTTTATTGTGCACCAGCAGACTGACCATGGCGGTGCTCAAACACAAGCGGGACAAGGACTCCGGCGAGGAGTGATCTGCAATAACGCACCATGGGTGCAAAATAAGCAAGCCATAGTCGCGAGATCCCTCTATAATTGCCAACGTCTTGAGAGGCTTATCACATTTTTCAAGACAGCAGAACAAAGTGGCGCTATAATCGCCGCCTTTTTGCTATTCCGCGGTGTTAGCCGCCTGCCTTAATCTGGAAGAATCTATGTCTGATACCGAACAACTGCCCCTTTTTAGTGAGCTTGGACTGGCCGCGCCTGTATTGAAAGCGCTGCAGGACGTGGGCTATGAGCGCCCGTCACCGATCCAGGCCGCAGCAATTCCCCACCTGATGGCGGGACACGATCTGCTGGGGCAGGCGCAAACCGGTACAGGGAAGACCGCTGCTTTTGCCTTGCCTCTGTTGTCTCGTCTGGAAGCTGGTAACCGTAACACTCAGATTTTGGTGCTGGCACCGACCCGTGAGCTGGCGCTGCAAGTTGCCGAGGCGTGCCAACGTTACGCCAAGCACATGCCTGACTTCCATGTCCTGCCCATCTACGGTGGCTCCTCTTACGAAACCCAGACCCGCGCCCTGCGCCGTGGTGCCCAGGTGGTCGTCGGTACCCCTGGTCGCGTGATGGATCTGATCCGTCGCAAGAACCTGGACCTCTCCGGCCTGAAAGCTCTGGTACTGGACGAAGCCGATGAAATGCTGCGTATGGGCTTCATCGACGACGTGGACTGGATCATGGAACAGTGCCCGGCCACCCGTCAGGTTGCCCTGTTCTCTGCCACCATGCCGGACCAGATCCGTCGTGTTGCCCAGAAGCACCTGAAGCAGCCCAAAGAGATCAAGATCATCACCAAGACGTCCACTGCACCGACCATCCGCCAGCGCTACTGGCAGGTAACCGGTCTGCACAAGCTGGACGCCATGACCCGTCTGCTGGAAGTCGAACCGTACGAAGCCGTACTGGTCTTCGTGCGCACCAAGAACGCCGCCGAAGAGCTGGCCAGCAAACTGGCCGCCCGTGGTCACGCCTGTGAAGCCCTGCACGGCGACATCCCGCAAAAGCTGCGTGAGCGTACCGTCGACAAGCTGCGTCAAGGCCAGCTGGACATCCTGATCGCCACCGACGTCGTCGCCCGTGGTCTGGACGTCGAGCGCATCACCCACGTGGTGAACTACGACATTCCGTACGATACCGAATCCTATGTTCACCGTATCGGCCGTACCGGCCGTGCCGGTCGCAAGGGCGAGGCCATCCTGTTCGTGGCTCCCCGCGAGCGCCGCATGCTGCGCGCCATCGAGCACGCCACTCGTCAGGCCATCGAGCCGATGAAGATGCCGAGCACCGAGGACATCAACCAGCACCGCATGACCAAGTTCAAGGAGCGCATCCGGGAAACCATGATGGGCGAAGAGCTTGAGATCTACGTGAACCTGGTGAACGAGCTGATCGAAGAAGATTCTGCCGATCCGCTGGAGCTGGCTGCCGCCCTGGCCAAGCTGGTACAGGGTGACCAACCGCTGCTGCTGGATGACTCCATCCCTGAGCCGGCAAGCGATCGTGCTGGCCGTGAGTTCGAGCGCCGTGACTTCGGTGATCGCGCTCCCCGTGATTTCGGTGACCGTGGCGATCGTCCTGCCCGTCGCATGCCGTCCCTGGAGCCGCGTCCGCTGAAAGACAATCCTGACGTGGAGATGGAGCGTTACCGCGTAGACGTGGGTGCCCATCACGGCGTCAAGCCGGGCCAGATCGTGGGCGCCATCGCCAACGAAGCGAACATCGAGAGCCGTTTCATCGGCAACATCGACATCGCCGATGACTTCTCCACCGTCGATCTGCCCAAGGGCATGACAGCCGACGTGCTGGAAGTGATCAAGAAGGCCCGTGTCTGCCAGCGTCCGCTGCAGATCACCCGCTACACCGAGGTGCCGGCCGGCAGCAACACTGCCCCCCGTCCGCCCCGCAGCGATCGTCCCTTCAACAAGGATCGCCGCCCCAGCGGTGACCGTCCGTTCAACAAGAGCGGGGAGCGCCGTGAAGGTGGCTTCAACAAGGATCGCAAGTTCGGTGGCAACAAGCGCCGCGACAGCTGAGTCCAGATCTGATTGATGAAAGGCCGCTCCATGAGCGGCCTTTTTTTGTGCGCCTCGTTTGGACAAAAGTTCGGGCAAACGGATCCCGCAAGACACCGGACAGGATGGCAAAGGGCCAGCCCTGGGCTATGTCGGACAGGGGTGCGGCCGAGGAGGCGGGATGTTACCTTGTGCCACTGGATGCCGACCGCGCAAGGTGAGACGCCGCCGGCAGTGATGGGCAGGGGAGAGACGGATGGATAGATTGGGGGTGATGGAGGTCTTCGTGCTGGCGGTGGAGACCGGCTCCTTCTCGGCGGTGGGGCGTCGGCTAGGACTGGGTCAACCCACAGTCTCCAAGCTGATTGCCCAGCTGGAGGAGCGTCTTGGCAGCCGCCTGCTGCTGCGCTCGACCCGTGGCCTGGCCCCCACCGAGGCGGGGGAGGCCTATTATCGGCGCGCCAGGGAGATATTGGCGCAGGTCAACGAGGCCGACGCCATGGTGCAGCAGTGCCGGGCCGGCCTGAGCGGTCGCCTGCGGGTGAGCGCCCCCGTCACCTTCGCCCGCCTGCACATCATCCCGCACCTGTCGGATTTTCTCGGGGATCACCCTGGGCTGGATCTCGAGATCCTGCTGGACGATGGCAACGTCGATCTCATCTCGGCCGGCATCGATGTCGCCTTGCGGCTCGGGGAGCAGGCGGATTCGGCGCTGGTGGCCCGCCGTCTCTCCCGCCGCGAGATGCGGGTGCTGGGCACTCCGGCCTACTTCGCGGCCAGGGGCATGCCCGCCTCCCCCCAGGGGTTGCAGGATCACGATCTGGTGCTCTACAGCCCCAAGCCCGGCACGGGGCAGCAGTGGCTGTTTTGCCGGGGAGACGAGCGGATTGCGGTGCGAGGGCGGGGACGGTTGACGGTCTCGGCCGCCGAGGGGATGCGGGCCGCCGTGCTGGCGGGGCTCGGGCTCGGCATCGCCTCCGAGTGGATGTTCGCCCCCGAGCTTGCCCGGGGGGAGGTGGTGGTGGCGCTGCCGGAGTGGCGATTGCCGACGCTGGAGCTCTGGACCCTGCTGCCGGCAGGTCGCGAACTCAACGCCAAGGCGCGCGCCTTCCTGACCTTCGTGGCCGGGCTGCCCGGCGTGGGGCAGGGGCCGGAGCATGCCGGGGTGGAATAGGTGTTATGGCGGGGCGCCTGCTACTGCCGCCCCGTGTCCATGGGTAGTCTGTGCTCATCCAGCCCGTGGCTGCACGGGGTTCATTCATCTATGAGGATGGCATCATGAGTTCATCAGTCTCCACCGACCGGGCCGCCATGGCGAGCCGCAGCCCGGGCCCCGCCCTTGTCTTTGCCATGGCCCTCTCCTGTGGTCTGGCGGTCGCCAACATCTATTACAACCAGCCCATGCTGGCGGTGATGGCACAGGATTTTCCCGGCCAATCCGCCATCCCCCTGATCGCCATGCTGACCCAGCTCGGTTATGCGGCCGGCCTGTTGTTGCTGGTGCCGCTCGGGGATGTGGTCGAGCGTCGCTGGCTCATTCTGGGGCAGTTCGTGCTGATTGCGCTGGCCTCCACGATGGCGGCCATGGCCACGGGGGCGACCATGTTGATGCTGGCCTCCGTCCTGCTCGGGATAGGCGCCACGGCGGCCCAGCAGATAGTGCCGGTGGCGGCCACCCTGGCCGATCCCGCCAGGCGGGGAGCCGTGGTCGGCAGCGTGATGAGCGGCTTGCTCGGCGGCATCCTGCTCAGCCGTACGCTGGCAGGGCTTGTCACCGCCTATGGCAGCTGGCGGGCCATGTTCTGGTGCGGGGTGCCACTGGCCCTGCTGGGGGGGCTGCTGATGGCCAGGATGATCCCGCAGGGATTGCCCCGCTCCACCCTGAGCTATCCTCGCCTGCTGGCCTCTCTCATCGGCTTGTGGCGCGAAGAGCCCGCCTTGCGCCGCGCCACCTTGACCCAGGCCTTGCTGTTTGCCTCCTTCAGTGCCTTCTGGACTGTGCTGGCCTTCTACCTCGCCGATCCCGCCTACGGGCTCGGTGCCGAGGTCGCCGGTCTGTTCGGGGTGATCGGCGTGGCGGGTGTGGTGGCTGCCCCGCTGGCGGGACGGATGGCCGACAGGCGGGGGGCGAGATCCGTGGTGCTGGTGGGCGCCCTGCTGGTGGTGCTGGCCTGGATCCTGTTCGAGACATGGCTCTCTCTGGTCGGGCTGGCGCTCGGGGTCATCTTGCTGGATCTGGGGGTACAGAGTGCGCTCGTCGCCCATCAGCAGCTCATTTATGGCCTGAGAGCCGAGGCGAGGGGACGGATCAATACCCTCTTCATGACGGGCATGTTCCTGGGAGGAACGCTCGGCTCAAGCCTGGCCATGCTGGCCTGGCAGCAGGGGGGCTGGGTCGATGTGGGCTGGGCGGGCCTCGCGCTGGCGCTGACGGCCTGCTTGGCCGCCCTCGCCGGGAAGCGGAGTCTGCAACCGGCCTCCTGAGACGAGTGCCAGAGACAACAAAGGCGACCCTGGGGTCGCCTTTCGTCTGCCTGCGTGGCGCCTTGTCAGAGCACCATGGCGGCTATCCAGCCAAAGATAATGAGCGGGATGTTGTAGTGAATGAAGGTGGGCACCACGCTGTCCCAGATGTGGTCGTGCTGGCCATCGGCGTTGAGGCCAGAGGTGGGGCCCAGGGTCGAGTCGGAGGCGGGGGAGCCCGCATCCCCCAGCGCACCCGCGGTCCCCACCAGGGCGATAGTCGCCATGGGGGAGAAGCCGAGGTGGATGCACAGGGGTACATAGATGGTGGCGATGATGGGCACTGTGGAAAAGGAGGAGCCTATCCCCATGGTGATGAGCAGGCCCACCAGCAGCATCAGGAAGGCGGCCAGCCCCTTGTGACCCGCCATCATGCCGGAGACGGACTGCACCAGGCTCTCCACCCCGTGGGTCTCCTTCATCACGGCGGCGAAGCCGGCGGCGGAGATCATGATGAAGCCGATGAGGGACATCATGCGCACGCCCTGGGTGAAGGCATCCTGGCTCTCGCGAAACTTGATGACGCCACCGCAGGTGAAGATGATGAAACCGGCGAGGGCCCCCAGCACTATGCTGTTGGTCATCAGTTGCAGGCCGAGTGCCACGGCGATGGCCAGCAGGGCGACCCAGATGTGGCTGAGGTTCAGCTCGACGGTTTCCGGCTCGGCGGCCAGGATCTTCTCCAGATCATACTGGCGCGGCTTGCGATAACTGAAGAAGACAGCCACCAGCAGCCCGACGAACATGCCGAGTACCGGAATGGCCATCGCCAGCGGCAGCTGGCCGAACTCGACCGCTACCCCGTTGTCGATCAGGTTCTTGGCCAGGATGTTGTTGAGGAAGATGCCACCAAAGCCCACCGGCAGCAGCATGTAGGTCGCGGTCAGGCCGAAGGTGATGACGCAGGCCACCTGGCGGCGATCGATCTGCATCTGGGCCATGACGTGCAACAGCGGCGGGATCAGGATGGGAATGAAGGCGATGTGGACCGGGATCAGGTTCTGGGAGGAGATGGATACCCCCAGTACCGAGGTGAGCAGCAGGCTCTTGACCCAGAGGATGCGGGACGAACTGGCATCCTTGCCGAGCTGGCTGATCACCTTGCGGGCCAGCAGGTCGGTGATCCCGGAGCGGGAGATGGCCACCGCGAAAGCTCCCAGCATGGCGTAGGAGAGGGCGATTTCTGCGCCGCCACCCAGTCCGCCGGTGAAGGTGCTGAGGGTCTGTTCGAGGGAGAGGCCGCCGAGCAGGCCGCCGACGATGGCGCCGATGGCGAGAGAGACCACCACATTGATCCGCAGCAGGCTGAGCACCAGCATCAGCGCCACCGCGATAACAACAGGATTCATTTGATTTCCTTATAGATTGTGTTGCTGTCTGTCGGGGGAAAGTCAGCTAGTTTGCGAAAAACGTGACAAATGTCGAGAAAAAAAACGGCAAAATGGCCTCTTCACGGTATTCCAGCCGAGCTAAATCAGTTCTGTCGGGATGGCGTGCTGAAAACGGTGCTGGATGACCCTGTTTGTGCCGTTCTGGTCAAACCAGCTGCCGGCGGCAATTCCGACCTCATGGAAAGAGGCTGCCAAGGCAGCCTCTTTCTCATTCCCCAATGGCACTGCCGGGGTTGTCATCGGCGGGTACCTCCTCCGGATTGGCCAGGGGCCAACCCCCCAGGCTCTTCCAGCGGTTGACGATATGACAGAACAGCTCTGTGGTGCGCTCGGTGTCATAGAGGGCGGAGTGGGCCTCTTTGTTGTCAAAGGGGATGTTCGCGCTCTGGCAGGCCTTGGCCAGCACCGTCTGCCCCAGGGCCAGGCCCGAGAGGGCTGCGGTGTCGAAGGTGGCGAAGGGGTGGAACGGATTGCGCTTGAGACCGGCCCGCTCGGCGGCAGCCATCACGAAGCCGTGATCGAAGGTGGCGTTGTGGGCCACTATGATGGCCCGGCCGCAGTCGCTCTCCTTCATACCCTTGCGCACCCCCTTGAAGATCTCGGTGAGCGCTTCCTTCTCGTCCACGGCGCCGCGCAGTGGATTGAAGGGGTCTATGCCGGTGAACTCCAGGGCGGCCTTCTCCAGATTGGCCCCTTCGAATGGCACCACATGAAAATGGAAGATCTGATCGGGCATGAGCCAGCCCTGCTCATCCATCTTGAGGGTATAGGCGGCGATCTCCAGCAGGGCATCGGTCTTGGCATTGAATCCGGCGGTTTCAACATCGATGACGACGGGGTAAAAGCCACGAAAACGGCCCTTGAGGGTGTGAACGGCGTCGGTCATGGTATCTCGGTCGGCGTGAAAGGAGGCGGCATTATGGCAAAAAAGCCGGCCCTTGTCCCTCCTGGGCCGCCATGCGCAGGCCAACTGGTTCTATTAAAAGCAGTTGCGCTTATAATTGGCCACTTCAACCATGGAGGGGCGAGGCGATGAAGAAGCTGGGATTGGCGCACAAGATGTTGCTGGTGGTCTGTCTGCCACTGTTGGCCCTGCTGTTTTTTTCCGGTCGATACGTCTATGAGCGTTATCGGGCCGAGCAGGAGATGAGTCAGGCAGAGGCTGCGCTCGGGGTGGTGCGGGAGGCGGCGCAGCTCGCCCATGAGCTGCAAAGGGAGCGTGGCATGTCGGCCGGCTTCCTCGGTTCTGGCGGCAACAAGTTCCGTGATGCCCTGCCTGCCCAGCGCAAGGTGGTCGACACCCTGCTGGTGCGTTTTCATCAGGATCCTGCCTTGCTGGCATTGACAGAGGTGCAGCAGGCGTTGACCGGGCTCACCGCCATGCGTGAGCGGGTTGGTGCCCTGGGGGTCGAGGTGGCGGAGCAGGTCGGCTTTTACACCCGTCTCAACACCCAGTTGCTGGCGGTGGTGGATCAGGTCAGCATTCGCAGTCAGGATGCCACCATAGCGCTGCAGACCAGTGCCTACGCCGCCTTCTTGCAGAGCAAGGAACGCATGGGGCTGGAGCGGGCGACCCTGAGCAATGTGTTCGCGCGAGGCAGTTTCACCCCGGCGCTGTTGCAGCAGTACATCTCCCTCCTCGCCGCCCAGAATACCTATCTCGAGCGTTTCCAGGCGTTAGCCAGCCCCTCGCAACGTCAGCTGCTGGCCGACAGTCTGGCCTCTCCCGTGGTGGCCAAGGTAGCCGACATCGAAAAACTGGCGCTGGAGAAGGCGGCCAGCGGCGGCTTTGGGGTGGATGCCGAAGCCTGGTTTGCCTTGAGTACCGACAAGATAAGCCTGCTCAAGGAGAGCGAGGATCGCCTCTATCAACAGTTGTACGATCGGGTTGAGCAGATGCGGGCCAGGAGTGCCAGCGACTTCTGGTGGGCCGCCCTCGGCGTACTCTTGTGCGTGGCCCTGACCAGTGCCGTCTGCTGGCGGGTGGTGCGCGACCTGCATCAGGGCTTCATGGCGCTGCATCAGACCTTCAAACGGCTGGTGCAGGAGAACGACCTGACGGTGCGGGTCAACTGGCGATCCGGTGATGAACTGGGAGCATTGGCACAGGATCTGAACCGCTTCCTCGAACATCTGGAAGGCCTGTTGCTGGCGGTGCGCCGCTCCTGCGACGTGCTGGCGCGCAGCGCCGCCGCCTCGGCAGAGGTGATAGCACAGGTCAACGCCGGTGTGGTCAAGGGGGTTGGCCAGGTGGATCTGGTCGCCACCGCCGCGACCGAGATGGCCTCGACGGTGGCGGAGATTGCCCGCAACGCCACCCAGACTTCGCAGGCGACCCAGCAGGCCATCGGACGTGCCCATCAGGGGGACAGGGAGGTAGATCAGACTATAGACGCCATCCAGCTGGTGGCGGGCACCCTGGTCGATACCCAGCAGCTGGTGGACAACCTGCATCGTGAGACGGAGTCGGTCGGCGAGGCGCTCAGCCTCATCAAGCAGATCTCGGACAGAACCAATCTGCTGGCCCTCAACGCCGCCATCGAGGCGGCCCGCGCCGGCGAATCCGGTCGCGGTTTTGCCGTGGTGGCGGAGGAGGTGAGGGCGCTGGCCTCGCGCACCCAGCAGGCGGCGGATGACATTGCGCGTATGCTGGCTCGTCTGCGCCAGGGCGCCAGTCAGGCGGTGACGGCCATGCACCTGGGCACCGAACAGGCGGGGCTGAGTGTGACCGAAGCCAAACGGGCCGGCAGCGAGCTGACCGATATCGTCAAGGAGGTGCGCAAGGTGAACGACATGACCGCCCAGGTGGCGACCGCCACCGAGGAGCAACGGTATGTGACCGACGATATCCAGCACAACGTGCTGACCATTCGGGAGGTCTATGAGGCCCACCGTCTGCATTCGGAGACCCTGCAACAAAACAGTGTCGAGCTGGATCAGCTGGCCCAGGATCTGACGGCCCGCATCGCCAGCTTCAAACTGATGGAGCGCCCCGCTCCCCATTGAGGTTTTGCCCTAAAGCTTGGCTTGCCGCTGCCGATAGTTAATCCGAGATCGTGTGGAGGGCAAGCCGTTGAATGCTTGGGTGTTAGGGTTGATCAGCATATCCGTGAGTATGCAGTTGCAGGCGGGAGTGACCGAGTTCGGTGCCGGTCTGGATCAATCCGTCTGGCGGTTGACCTCGGATACTCAGGTGGAGTGCCGTCTCGAACACCCCATTCCCCGCTGGGGCACGGGTGCCTTCGTCAGCCGGGCCGGTCGCAAGATCAACCTGGACTTCGAGCTGAAGGGGCAGCGGCCGCAAGCCAGGACCCAGACGGTGAGCCTCGGGATCATGCCCCCCAGCTGGCGCCCCGGTGTCTCCGGACGCCAGATAAGCCAGCTGCAGTTCTATCAGCAGTTCGACGGCCTGGTGGCGGGGCAAACCGCCTGGACCATGCTGGACGAGCTGGAGGGGGGGCGCATGCCCACCTTCCAGTACAGAGACTGGTATCGCCAGGACAGGCCGGTGCGGGTGTCGCTCTCCTCGGTCAACTTCAGGGTCAAGTACCAGGCCTTCATGGATTGCCTGAGCGGCCTCTTGCCCTACAGCTTCAACGACATCGCCTTCAGCGTGCTCTCCTATGACAAGAACAGCGATCAGTTGTCGCCTGCCTCCAGGCGGCGACTGGCGCTGATCGGCGACTACGTGAAGGCGGACAAGAGCATAGACGTGGTGGTGATCGACGCCTACAGCGACAGCTACGGCGGTCGCTGGCCGAATCAGAAGCTCTCCGAGAAGCGGGCAGATGCCATCAAGCAGGTGTTTGTGGATCTCGGCATCGAGGAGGGCAAGATCTCGGTGGAGGGGCATGGCGAGAAACAGCACGTGGCCTCTAACGAGACGGACGCGGGCCGAGCCAAGAACCGGCGGGTCGTGATCAACATGGGGCGTAACGGCACCATCTAAAGTGAATAACCGTGCGCCTCTAGGCTGTGTTCTTAAAGTGATGAAGATATAATCTCACATCTTCTCAACAGCTTAAGACCTATGTAGTGTCCCGTCGCTATCAGTTAACCGATGCACAATGGGGGCTTATCGAGCCCCTGTTTCCACATCACCGCATAAGCGGACGCCCTACTCGTGAGCCACGCCAAGTGCTTGATGGCATTCTCTGGATACTTCACACCGGTGCACCTTGGCGAGATCTGCCAGAACGTTTCGGCCCATGGAACTCGGTCTACAACTCCTTTCGACGTTGGCAAAGCACAGGCCGCATCGATGCCATCCTTGCGGCACTGCAACTGCATCTCAATGAAGAAGGGCTTATCGACTTCGACCTGTGGTGCATTGACGGCTCCAATGTCAGGGCATCCAAAGATGCTGCCGGAGCGCGTAAAAAAACACTCCGGTGAATCAAGCTCTTGGTCGCTCTCGTGGTGGTTTTGGCAGCAAAATTCACTTGGTCACTGATGGTAATGGTTTACCGCTGGGGTTCTGCCTTTCGCCGGGGCAATCAGCGGAAATCAGATATGCGACAAGTGCGTTGGCCATGGCAAGGATCCCGACTTCATCAGGCCGTTATCGCACGCGGCCAACGCATCTTGCCGCAGATAAGGCCTATAGCAGCAGGGCTCTGCGGGCAGAACTCCGGCGCAGAAAGATAAAAGCGGTTATCCCGCAACGCAGCGACCAGCAACGGCACCATAAGGGACGTCCACTGGTGTTAGACAAAGCTCGTTATCGTAGGAGAAATGTGGTCGAACGGTGCTTCGGATGGCTGAAGAAGTTTCGCCGATTCTCAACGAGGTATGAAAAGCTGGCGGGAAGTTTTGCAGCCTTTATCAAGCTGGCTTTCTGCCTTCGTTACTTACGGGAACTATTGGTGGAGAGAAAACCAGCATTTTGAGAACACAGCCTAGCCTGCTCATCTGGAACTTGGCAGGGGCCAGATCCATGCTGCAGCGGCTGATTTTCCCGATCACTGAGATAAAAAAATGCCAGTCGGCTGGGCCGACTGGCATTTTTTTTCAAGGGTTTGCGACTTACCTGGCCAGCTTATTTCGCCAAAGAATCCGGCAGGTTCTCGCGGATCTTGCCGAGCATCTCTTTCAGGACGCGCGGGTTGGCAACCACCAAGTTGCCGGAGTTTTCGTAGTTGTGACCACCCACGAAGTCGGTGACGATGGCACCGGCTTCCTTGGCCAGCAGCTCACCGGCGGCCGTTTCCCAGGGCTTCAGGCCGATTTCCCAGAAACCGTCGATGCGGCCGGCGGCCACATAGGCCAGATCCAGCGCGGGGCAGCCGGCACGGCGGATATCGGCACATTCGATGAACATGCTCTGGAACATCTTCAGGTACGGCTCGATGTGGTGCTTCTGCTTGAACGGGAAACCGGTGGCCAGTACGGTGCCAGCCATCTCTTTGGCCTTGCCGACACGGATGCGGTAGCCGTTCAGCTGGGCGCCGTTGCCACGGGTGCTGGTAAACAGCTCGTCACGAATGGGATCGTAAACGACGGCTTGTTCGGTCTTGCCCTTGACGCGCAGGGCGATGGAGACGGCAAAGTGCGGAATGCCCTTGACCAGGTTGGTCGTGCCATCCAGTGGGTCGATGATCCATTGGTAATCCGGATTGGTACCGGCAATCTCACCAGACTCTTCAGCCACGATGCTGTGTTCCGGGTAAGACTTCTTGATGGTGTGAATGATGGCCGCTTCGGCTTCACGATCAACGTTGGTCACGAAGTCGTGGCTGCCTTTTTGGATAGCCTCGATGTTCTCGGGCTGGGAGAAGGCTTTTACTACAACTTGACCGGCGTTGCGCGCAGCGCGCACGGCGATATTCAGCATCGGATGCATAGGTTCACCACTGGATGTTAAAGAACGGGGGATAAAAGGACGCGGTATCTTACCAAGATATTCTGGAATAGCAACCATGGTACCCGCATTCGGTCATGGTGGGTGCTGGCAGATCTGACGGCTCCAATAAAGGCCTGTTATCGGCTAGTCTTATCGCGACAGCCGGCTAACAGGCTGTGGTGAGCATAGGGACATGAGCCATGAATCTGTCATTAGTCAGTCAAAAACCGTCGGCAGCGACGACATTGGGGGTGCTGGCCGCACTGCGTGCCGCCAGTGGAGAGGGGGATTACTTCACCGAGGTGAGGGTGGCACAACCGGATAGTTGGCAACCGTCGAAGGAGGAGGCGGCCATCTTGCTGCTGGAAGAGGATGATGCGGCATGGCCGGAGCCAGTCTGGCCCGCCAGCGGCGCTGCCCTGGGATTGCCCGTGCTGCCCCTGCTGGTTCACCGACAATATGACAGCCCTCCCCAGGGGCCGGATGTCAGGGACCCGCGCTTTTACTTCGTCTCCAATGGCATAGTGCTGGATGAAACTGAACTCGCGGATCCCGCCTGCAGCCTGGTACTGCAGAGCAAGTTAGAGTCCTATTTCCCGCTCCTCTCCCACCTCATCCTGCTGCGTCAGCGTCAACCTGCGGTGCTGTGCAGCTAACCGCTCCCCCCTCTATTCGGGCTGTTCAAGCGGCGCAATATTTGTCATAACAGACCGATATTGTGCCGCTTGGCTTTTGTTCCTCATGGGGAAGGGAAGCGGCCCGCAGTGTTTCCGACAACGGGGGCGAGATGAAGGTCTATGAGTTGAAACGTGCCCCCAACGCCCGTCGGGTCAGGATGTTTCTGGCGGAGAAGGGCATAGAGATGGCCTATCACCAGGTCGATCTGGGGGCAGGGGAGAACCTCGAGCCGGCATTTCTGGCCAAGAACCCGGCGGGGCGCATTCCGGTGCTCGAGCTCGATGATGGCACCTGTCTCAGTGAGACAGTGGCCATCTGCCGCTACTTTGAGGAGCTCAACCCCGAGCCCAATCTGTTTGGCAACACGGCGCTGGAGCGCGCCACCATAGAGATGTGGAGTCGCATCGTCGAATTCAACCTCTGGCTGCCCACCGGCATGGCGTTTCGCCACATCACCGGTTTTTACCAGGATCGCGAGACCGTCTTCCCCGAGAGGGGGGAGGAGTGCAAGCAGCAGGCTCTGGCCTGGTTTGCCAGGCTCGATGCCCGCCTTGCCGAGGTGCCCTATGTGGCAGGAGATCGCTTCACCATCGCCGACATCCTGGCCCTGTGCACCATCGACTTCGGCAAGGTCGTCGCTCTTCGCATCGCCCCGCACCAGCATCACTTGCAGGCCTGGCATGAGCGGGTGAGTGCCCGCCCCAGCGCCCAGGCCTGATCATTACGTTTGAACGACCAAGGAGTCCAAGATGATAGAGTTGTACACTGCCGCCACGCCCAATGGGTTCAAGGTGTCGATCGCCCTCGAGGAGCTGGGGTTGCCTTACAGGGTGATCCCGCTGGATTTCTCGACCATGGAGCAGAAGAAGCCCGAGTTTCTGGCCATCAACCCCAATGGCCGCATTCCGGCCATCGTCGATCGGGATAACGGTGACTTCTCCGTGTTCGAATCCGGCGCCATTCTTATCTATCTGGCGGAAAAAACCGGCAAGCTGCTGCCGCAGGATCCCAAGCGCCGCTCCCAGGCCATCCAGTGGCTGATGTTCCAGATGGGTGGCGTCGGCCCCATGATGGGGCAGGCCAACGTCTTCTACCGCTACTTCCCCGAGAAGATCCCGGCGGCCATAGAGCGCTACCAGAAGGAGGGGCGCCGTCTGTTCGAGGTGCTCGACGGTCACCTGGCGCACCATGAGTACCTGGCCGACGAGTACAGCATCGCCGACATTGCCACCTGGCCCTGGGTGCGGATCCATGACTGGAGCGGCATCTCCATCGAGGGCCTGCCCCATCTGCAGGCCTGGATGGCGCGCATGGAGGCCAAACCCGCCTGCCAGAAGGGCATCACCATTCCGCCCCGCAACGAGAGCCCCGAGGATCAGGTCAAGCGGGCACAACAGATGGTGACCCGCTAGGATGATGACGATGGCCCGATGACGGGCCATCGCTTTTTATGATTGCCGCCCCATTGCCCGCCTGCTGGGCCGCTCATCTGTTCCCCCTTTCCCGCTGCAAATAAGCCATCTATCAAAAATGGAAAGTCATTCATTCTGATTAATTGTTATGTTATAACGCCAGATATTGGTTGGTAATCATTATCGTTTGGATGGAAAGGATGACAAAAATACACGCCCGTTGGGGATGGTGCGCCCTGGTGTTGATGGCCGGGATGAATGTTGCTCACGGCAAGCCGCTGGCCATGGTGGGGCCCTGGGAGATCCACAGTGTCGACCCTGCCAGCAACGGGGTCTTCTTTACCCGCATGCAGGTGGCGGAGACCCTGGTCGAGGTCGACAGCCAGGGCAATCTGCAGCCCGGGCTCGCGAGCCAGTGGTCTCACTCCGAGGATGGCCAGCAATGGCGATTCACCCTGCGCCCCGGGGCCCGCTTTCACGATGGCAGCGAGGTGAGCGCCGAGCAGGTCGCCTTTGCCCTGCAGCAGGCATGGCGCAAGCCCGGTGTCATGACCAGCGCCCCCATCGCGTCCATCGAGGCCCATGAGGGGGCCCTGCTGGTCACCCTCACGGGCCCCTTCGCGCCCCTGGCCGCCGTGCTGGCTCACCCCGGCACCCAGATCCTGGCGAAGGGGGCCTATGATGCCAAGGGGGAGGTGACCCAGGTCATCGGCTCAGGCCCCTATCGCATCACCCGGTTGCAGCAGCCCCAGCGAGTCGAGACCGAGCGCTTCGATGGCTGGCAGGGCCCCCAGCCTGCCATCTCTCAGGTGAGCTACCTGACGGTGGGCCGCGCCGAGAGCCGCACCCTGATGGCCGAGAGCGGTCAGGCCGACATCGCCTGGGGGCTGGATCCGGTCAGCATCCGCCGCTTGCAGCAGGCGCCCCGGGTCTCCATCGTCTCCGTTACCCTGCCGCGCACCATACAGCTCAAGCTCAATGGGGCCGATCCTCTTCTGAAGGATCCGGCGGTGCGCCGCGCCCTCAGCCTCGCCATCGATCGCCGTGGCATGGCAGCGGCCCTGCTGCGGGATCCCGAGATGGCGGCGACCCAGCTCTTTCCTCCCACCCTGGGGGAGTGGCATCAACCCGTGCTGACCCCGCTCGCCTATGACGTCAAGGCGGCTCAGGCGGCCTTGGCGGCGGCAGGCTGGCTGTTGGGGGCGGATGGCGTGCTGCACAAGGGGGAGGAGCGTTTCGCCCTGACCCTGCGCACCTTCCCGGATCGCCCGGAATTGCCCCTGCTGGCCACGGCACTGCAGGCGCAGTGGAAGGCGGTGGGGGTGGACCTCAAGGTGGTGGTGGGCAACTCGAGCGAGATCCCGGCCGGTCATCAGGATGGCTCGCTCCAGCTCGGCCTCTATGCCCGCAACTATGCCCTGGTGCCGGATCCCCTGGTCACCCTGCTGGGGGATCTGGCCCCCACCGGTGCCGACTGGGGGGTGATGAACTGGCAATCCCAAGCCATGGAGCAAACACTGGCCCGCCTTGGCAAGGAGACCCTGCCCGCAGGGGAGGCCGCGGCACTGCGTCGTGACATCGCTACCACCCTGCAGCAGGAGTTGCCCCTCCTGCCCATCGCCTGGTATCGCCAGAGCGCGGCGGTCAGCCGTGAGCTGAAGGGCTTTGAGCTGGATCCCCAGGAACGCAGCTACCGTCTGGACAAGCTCACATGGAGTGCACAATGACAGCGGCGCCCTTCTCTGCCGTCATGGGAATACTGGGCCAGCGGCTGGTACAGGCGCTGATGGTGGCCCTGCTGGTGGCCGGGCTCTGCTTTCTGATGGTGCAATCCCTGCCCGGGGACATCGCCTTTCGCATCGCCGCGGGCCGCTACGGCTATGACTATGTCACCGCCGAGGCCGCCAACGCGGTGCGAAGCGAACTGGGGCTGGCCGGCTCGGCCCTCTCCCGCTTCGGTGACTGGCTGGGCGCCCTGCTGCAGGGGGATCTTGGCAGCTCCCTGGTGACGGGCGCACCTGTGGCCAGCGAGGTGGGCCACCACCTGGGGGCCACCCTGTCCCTGGCGGTGGCCGCCGTGGCCCTGGCCCTGTTGCTGGCGCTGCCGCTCGGCAGCCTGAGCGCCCTGTGTCCGGGGGGATGGTGCGATCGCCTGACCCTGGGCTGGAGCGTGCTGATGCGCGCGCTGCCTCCCTTCCTGCTCGGCCTGGTGCTCATGGTGCTGCTCTCGGTGGAGCTGGGCTGGGTCAGCGCCGCCGGTCACGGGGAGGGGAGCAACCTGCTGTTGCCTGCCCTCACCCTGGGGCTGGGGCTCTCGGGTGTGCTCTCCCGGGTGGTGCGCGAGAGTGTGCTCACCGTGGTGCAGTCCGGCTATTACCGCTTCGCCCTCACCAAGGGGCTCTCGCCCGCCCAGGTCTTCAGGCGTCACGGCCTGCGCAATACCGGGGTCAGCGTCATCGCCTACACAGGGGTTCAGTTGGTGCTGCTCATCGAAGGGGTCGTGGTGGTCGAGAGCCTGTTCGCCTGGCCCGGCATCGGCCATGCCCTGGTGCATGCCATCTTCTGGCGCGACATCCCCATGGTGCAGGGAACCGTGCTGGTGCTGGCGGCGCTCTTCGTGCTGCTCAATACCTTGACGGATCTGCTCTGCCTCGCCATCGATCCCCGCGGTCCCAAGGAGTCCTGATCATGTCTTTCTCTGTCAAGGCGGGAGCAAGCCTGCTCCTGCTGGTGGTGCTGTTCGCCCTGCTGGGCCCCGTGTTCTGGCCCGATCCCGCCGCCCAGGATCTGGTGCAGTTCCTGGCCGATCCCTCCTGGCAGGAGCCGCTCGGGCGGGATCAGATGGGCCGCAGCCTGATGGCGCGGCTCGCGGCGGCGACCCGGCTCTCCCTGCTGCTGGGGATGCTGTGCGTCCTGACGGCGGCCCTGCTGGGGTCGCTGCTGGGCTGGCTCTCAGCCTGGCGCGGCGGCTGGGTCGACGGCCTGCTGCGCAGCCTGGCCGACGGCGTGCTGGCCCTGCCGAGCCTGCTGCTGGTGCTGCTCTTCTCCGCCATGGCCCAGGGGGGCTTCGCCATCCTCTATCTCGGGTTGGCCATGGCCCAGTGGGTGGAGTACTACCGGGTGGTGCGGGCCCGCAGCCGGGCGCTGCTTGCCTCGCCCCAAGTGGAGGCGTCCCGGCTGCTGGGCTTTGGCAACGCCCACATCCTGCGGCGCCACCTCTGGCCCGAGCTGGCCCCCCAGCTGCTGACCATGATGGCCTTTGGCCTCGCGGGGGCCATCCTGACTCTCTCGACCCTGGGCTTCGTCGGGGTGGGCATCCAGCCACCCACCCCTGAGCTCGGCCTGATGATGACGGAGGCGCTGCCCCACTATCAGGAGGCGCCCCGCCTGCTGCTGGCCCCCATACTGGTGATGGGAGTGATGCTGCTGGCCCTGGTGCTGCTCAATCAGAAGAGCACTCTTCATCCTGGATCCCCGCAAGGAGTCACCCCATGACGACCATTCATATCAAGGGCCTGCAGGTGGATGACGGTCGACAGACCCTGCTGCAGGCGCTGGATCTCACCCTCTACCCCGGCAGCGCCTTGACCCTGATAGGGGAGAGCGGCTCGGGCAAATCCCTGCTGGCCCATGCCCTGATGGGGACCCTGCCTGCCCCCCTGCGCGGCCGGGGTGAGATGGCGATGGGCGGCCTGTGCCACAGCCTGGCGGACCCCCAGGCCCTGCGCGCCCTCTGGGGGCGGGAGCTGGCCATGCTGCCCCAGGAGCCGGTGTTGGCGCTGGACCCCACCATGGGGCTGCTGCCCCAGGTGGAGGAGGGCTGGCTGGCGGGCGGCAAGGAGGCGCGCTCGCGGGCGCGGGACGCCCTCGAGCGGCTCGGGCTTGCCGGGCGGGAGCGCCACTTCCCGCACCAGCTCTCCGGGGGCATGGCCCAACGCGCCGCCTTTGCCGCCGCTACCCTGGGGCAGGCGCGCCTGCTCATCGCCGACGAGCCCACCAAGGGGCTCGACAGCCGGGCCAGTGCCAGGTTGCAGACATTGCTACAGGGCTATCTGACCGAGGGGCGCCACCTGCTGACCATCACCCATGATCTCTCCCTGGCCCGGGCGCTGGGGGGCTGGGTGCTGGTGGTCAAGGGAGGTGAGATAGTGGAGCAGGGGCCCGCCGAGCAGGTGCTGCAGGCGCCTTCCCATGCCTACACCCGCGCCCTGCTGGCGGCGGAGCCCTCGGCCTGGCCCGAGGCCGTGCATCCCCCGACCGGCGACTGGCTGCTCAGGGGGGAGGGACTCGCCATGGGCTACGGGGATCAGACCCTGTTCGAGGGGCTCGACCTGCCACTGGCCAGGGGGGAGCGGCTCGCCATCATGGCGCCGAGCGGTGCGGGCAAGAGCACCCTCGGCAATGTGCTGCTGGGGTTGCAGCGCCCGCTGCGAGGGCGGGTGCTGCGCCAGGGGGGCATAGCCCCCCACCGCTGGCAGAAGCTCTATCAGGATCCGGTGCAGGCCTTCGCCAGCCGGGTGCGTCTCGCCACCCAGTTTGACGATCTGCTGCGCCTGCACAGGCTGCCCCGCCAGCCCCTCACCGACTATCTGGCGAGGCTCGGCCTCGATGAGCGGCTGCTGAGCCGGCTGCCGAGCCAGGTCTCCGGGGGGGAGCTGCAACGGCTGTCCCTGATCCGGGCCCTGCTGCTGCGCCCGGTGCTGCTGTTTGCCGACGAGCCCAGTTCCCGGCTCGATCCCCTGAGCCAGCAGCAGACCATCGCCTGCCTGCTGGGGGAGCTGGCGGAGATAGGCTGCGCCCTGCTGCTGGTGACCCATGACGAGGCGCTGGCGGGCAAGGTGGCCGGGCGCTGCCTGCGACTGAGGGCGGCGGGCACAGCCGAGCACAGGCTGGCGCCTGCCGGGTTGGGGCGGGTGGGCTAAGAGACGGGGCGCCTGGGCAGGCGCCTTCTCGCTCCCGTTCGATGTCAGTTCGACGGGGCCGTAGGCCGTCCCGATTAGAAAAACTTGGGAAAGCAGATTATAAAGATTCGTTCGTTTTTTGTGACATGAATCACTAAGATCACCGCAAGCCAAAGAGCGTCCTGCTCCTGGCGGGTGCGGGTCCTCCGCCTTGCGTTTCACCTTTGATTGACCCTGTTAATTGGATCCCCTCTGCGGTTCTCTGCCAGAGGCGGGCAGCTTTTCGATGATTTTTCGGGACTGAGATATGTATCGGCACAGTTTTTATCCGCTGTTTTTCCTGACCATTCTGATGGTCGCCGTGGGTCAGATGACCCAGACCCTCTATGTGCCCTCCATTCCCATGATGGCGGGGGACTTTCATGTGGCCTCCGGTCAGTTGCAGGCGGTGATGGCCTGCTACCTGATCCCCTACGGCCTCTCCCAGTTCGTCTACGGTCCGCTGTCTGATCGCATCGGCCGCCGCCCTGTGCTGCTCATCGGCATGATGGTGTTTCTGGTGGGCACCCTGACCATTCAGCTGATCCCGCACTTTGCCGCCCTGCTGGCCGGCAGCTTCATCCAGGGGCTGGGCACGGGGGCCGGTGGCGCCATGAGCCGGACCGTGATGCGGGATCGCTACAGCGGCGCCGAGCTCAACCGCGCCAACAGCCTGGTGAGCATGGGGGTGATCTTCTCTCCCCTGCTGGCACCCGTGCTGGGGGGCTGGCTGACCGAGCTGTTCAACTGGCGCGCCGGCTACTGGTTCCTGTTCGGCTTTGGCGCCCTGACCACCCTGGCCCTGCTGGCCTGGTTTGGCGAGACCCTGCCGGCGAGCGCCCGCCAGCAGCCACTGCGGGTCGGCGCCGCCTACCGCCACGTGCTCGGCAACCCGCGCTTTCAGGGCAACCTGCTCTGCCTGATGGCGACCTTCGCGGGGCTCGCGGTATTCGAAGCGGCGGCCGGGGTGCTGCTCGGCGACGTGCTCAAACTGAGTGCCCGCACGGTGAGCGTGCTGTTCGTGCTGCCGCTGCCCGGCTACCTGTTCGGCGCCTGGCTCTCGGCCCGTCTGAGCTTTCGCCTGAGCCAGGGCAAGCTGATGCGCCTTGGCATCGCCTTCCTGGGGCTGGGGGCCCTCATCATTCTGGTGCCCGGCCTGTTCGGGGTGGTGAGTGCGGCCTCCCTGGTTGGGGGCGCGGCTGTCTACTTCATCGGCAGCGGCATCCTCTACCCGACCGCCACCTCCTGCGCCATCGAGCCCTTCCCGGGTCAGGCGGGCACCGCCGGGGCCATTCTGGGGGGTATGCAGAACCTGGGGGCCGGTGTGGTCACCCTGCTGGCCGCCAGCTTCCCGATGGAAGGGCAGGTGACCCTGGGGGCCATCATGGTGGTGATGGTGCTGATTGTGGCCCTGAGCTTCCTCTGGCTGCGCCACCATGGTTCTCCCCACGAGCAGATGGCCGTCTGAGGCAGCCAACTCAGGTGAAGAGCCCGCCCTCGTCGGCGGGCTTTTTATTGTCCGGTGCCTGGGGAGGGCCGCCCGCGGCCTTGCGCCATGGCGGGTCAGGAGAGCGGCAGCCAGCGTCCGTCGGCGGCGTGGCTGGCCAGACTGGTCTCGATGAAGCGCATGCCCGCCACCCCGTCCTCCACCGTGGTGAGCGCCAGGCTCTCGGGGGGCGGGGCCTCCCCGGCCGCCAGGGCGTGGATCTGCAAGGCCGCGTCCGTGTAGAGCTGGGCGAAGGCCTCCAGATACCCCTCGGGATGACCGGCGGGTACCCGGCTGGCATGGGTCGCCGCCGGGCTTGCCACCCGGCCTCGGGTCAGCCGCTGGCTGGCCCCGCCAAGGGGGGTCAGCCAGAGTTCATTCGGTACCTCCTGGCGGAAGATCAGGCCGGCCTTGTCGCCATAGAGGCGGATCTGCAGCCGGTTCTCCTCGCCGCTGGCGACCTGGCTGGCATTGAGTGATCCGCGCATCCCCTGGGGGTAGCGCAGCCAGACCTGCAGATGATCGTCCACCCGCCGCCCCGGCACGAAGCTGTGCAGCAGGGAGGCGAGCTCATTTGGCAACTGCCCGGTGATGAAGGCCGCCAGCTGGTAGGCATGGGTGCCGATGTCGCCGAGGCAGCCGGCCCGGCCGGCGCGGGTCGGATCGGCCCGCCAGTCCGCCTGCTTGTTCTGACCCGGGGGGATGGGGTTGGCGAGCCAGTCCTGCAGGTATTCGACCTGCACATAGCGCAGCTCCCCCAGCTCGCCGGCGGCGACCAGCTCGCGGGCGTGGCGCACCATGGGGTAGCCCGAATAGGTGTGGGTCAGGGCAAACAGCCGCCGCTGCTGGCGGGCGAGGCGGGCGAGTTCCTCCCCCTCGGCCAGGGTCAGCGCCAGCGGCTTGTCGCAGATAACGTGGATGCCGGCTTCGAGAAAGGCGCGCGCCACAGGGGCGTGCAGGTGGTTGGGGGTGGTGATGGCCACCACCTCTATGCCGTCGGGTCTGGCCGCCTCGGCCTGGGCCATCCTGGCGTAATCCTGGTAGGCGCGGGCCGGATCCAGCCCGAGGGCGAGGGCGCTCGCCCGGGCGTTGGCGGGGTCGGCGGAGAGGGCGGCGGCGAGCAGCTCATAGTGATCGTCCATGCGGGCCGCCAGTCGATGCACGGCGCCGATGAAGGCCCCCTGGCCGCCGCCGACCATGCCCAGACGCAGTCGTCTCTTCATTTTTTCTCTCCCATCTTGCCGCCCGGATGACCGCTTACGCTGTCGCCAAGGCCGAGCAGGCTTCTGACCGTCTCCCGCGCCAGGCCGCTGCCCGCGAAGTCATCGAAGGGGCGCTCGGCGACCCGGATCAGGTGGCGGCGGATGAAGTCGGCCCCCTCGGCGGCGCCATCCTCCGGGTGCTTGAGGGCGCACTCCCACTCCAGCACGGCCCAGCCGGGGTAGTCGTACTGGGCGAGCTTGCTGAAGATGGCGCCAAAGTCTATCTGGCCATCTCCCAGGGAGCGAAAGCGCCCCGCCCGCCCGAGCCAGGGGGCGTAACCCCCATAGACTCCCTGGCGCCCCGAGGGCCTGAATTCCGCATCCTTCACGTGGAAGGCGCGCACCCGCTCGTGATAGAGGTCGAGGAAGGCGAGGTAATCGAGCTGCTGCAACAGCATGTGGCTGGGGTCGTAGAGCACGTTGACCCGAGGGTGGTCGCCGGTCGCCTCGAGGAAGCGCTCCATCGTGGCGCCATCGAACAGATCTTCTCCCGGGTGCAGCTCGTAGCAGACGTCCACCCCGGCCTCGTCAAAGGCATCGAGCAGGGGGAGCCAGCGGCGGGCGAGCTCGGCGAAGGCCTCCTCGATGAGCCCGGAGGGCCGCTGGGGCCAGGGGTAGAGATAGGGCCAGGCGAGGGCGCCTGAGAAGGTGACGTGGGCGCTGAGGCCAAGCCTTCGAGAGGCGAGGGCGGCCGCCCTGAGCTGCTCGCCGGCCCACTGGGTACGGGCGGCAGGCTTGCCGCGCAGCGCCGGGGGGGCGAAGCCATCGAACAGGGTGTCATAGGCGGGATGGACCGCCAGCAGCTGGCCCTGCAGATGGGTGGAGAGCTCTGTGATGACCAGCCCCCGCTCGGCCAGCAGGCCGCTTGTCTCGTCGCAATAATCCTGGCTGGTCGCCGCCAGGGTCAGATCGAACAGGCGCGGATCCGTCGGCAGCTGCAGGCCGCGAAAGCCGAGGCCGGCGGCCCAGTCCGCCAGGCCGGTGAGGGTATCGAATGGCGGCTTGTCCCCCATGAACTGGGCGAGGAAGATGGCCGGTCCCTTGATGGTCTTCATGGGCACTCCTGAATAAAGGCAGTTAACCCCCTCCCAGCCTCCCCCTTCACAAGGGGGAGGAGTAAAAACGCCCTCCCCTGGGAAGGGGAGGGGTGGGATGGGGCCTGGGCTCCCGCGAAGGGGAGGCCGGGGTTCTCACATATGACAGTTTTAGAACGGGGAGTCGGGGAAGTAGAACTCCTTGGCCGTTTGCGGGGTGATCAGCACAGAGGGGATGATGGTGTTGGCCGGCAGGCGTTCACCCTTGAGGCGGGCCTCTGCGGTGAGCATGATGGCGTCGTACATGAACTTGGGGGAGTAGGAGACGTTGGCCTGGATGCGGGGATCGCTGCCCTCCATCAGGGTCTTGATCGCCCCCTTGGCCCCGGCGCCACCAAACACCAGCTTGATGTCGGTACGCTTGGCCTGATCGATGGCCTTGAGCACCCCCACCGCCATGTCGTCATCGGCGGCCCAGACGGCGTCGATATGCTTGAAGCGGGTCAGGAAGTCCTGCATCACCTTGAAGGCGTCATCCCGGTTCCAGTTGCCATATTTGGCGTCGAGGATCTTGATCTCCCCGTGCTGCTTCATCACGCCGCTGAAGGCCTCGAAGCGCTCGTTGTCCAGGGTGGTCGGAATGCCGCGCAGGGCGACTATGTCTCCCTTGCCGTTGAGGGTCTTGGCGATGAACTCGGCGGGCAGCTTGCCGAAGGCGGTGTTATCCCCGGCCACGTAGGCATCCTGGGCGCTGGTGTCCGTCAGCCCCCGATCGACCACGGTGACATAGACCCCCTTCTGCTTGACCTGGGCCACCGGCTTGGTCAGGGAGGCTGACTCGAACGGGAAGATGACCAGCGTGTCTATCTTGTTGACCGTCAACAGATCCTGCAGCTGGTTGGCCTGCTCCGGGGCATTGGCGGCGGTCTTGACGATCACCTTGAGATCGGGATGGGCCTTCTCCAGATCCTCCTTGGCCTTGTTGGCCCACCAGACGATGCCGGCGGTGAAGCTGTGGGTCGCGGTCGGGATGGAGACCCCCAGGGTCATCTTCTCGGCTGCCGAGGCGCTGCCGGCTGCGATCATCAGGGCGCAGGCGCCCAGGGCGTGTAGCATCTTGTTCATCTTGATAGCCTCTTGACTGTTGGGCTTGTGCCCGTTCCTTGTCTCTGGCGAGGGGAGGCCCCGCCACTGGTGTCACTGCCGTTTCTTCGCTTTCGTCTTCCTGTCCACAACAGCCTCAACGCCTGTGTTGCATGAAGGCAACCATGATGATCACTATGCCCTGCACGGCGGCATTGAGGTAAACACTGATGATGCTGGTCAGATTGAGGATATTGCTGATGACCGACAGCAGGATGGCGCCCACCAGGGTGCCGAAGATGCGCCCTCTCCCCTGAGGGAGGTGCCCCCCACCACCACGGCGGCGATGGCCTCCAGCTCCCACAAGAGCCCTGTGGTGGGCGTGGCTGAGCCCAGGCGCGGCACATAGAGCAGGGTGGCGATGCCGACGCAGAGCCCGAGCAGCGCATAGGTGAGCAGCTTGACGCGATCGACCCGGATGGCGGCGTAGCGCGCCACCTGCTCGTTGGAGCCGATGGCCTGCACATGGCGACCGAAGGCGGTGCGGTTGAGCAGCAGCCCTCCCGCCAGTGCCACCAGCAGCAGGACCCAGACCGGGATGGGCACGCCCAGCAGGCTGCCGTAATAGACGGGGCTGTAGCTATCGCCGAGGGCATCGTCCAGGGTCAGGGCGCCGCCGTCGGCCAGATAGGTCAGCACGGCCCGAAAGATGCCGAGGGTGCCCAGGGTGACGATGAAGGGTTCAATCCTGCCCCGGGTGATCAGCAGGCCGTGACCGGCGCCAAACAGCAGGCCGAGCAGCAGGGCCAGCCCTATGCCGAGCACGACCACCAGCAGGGGGGCATCCACCAGCACCCCGGCGCCGAGCCGGTTCATGATGAGGATCATGGCCCCGGCGATCAGGGCGGCCATGGCGCCCACCGAGAGATCGATGCCGCCGGACATGATAACGAAGGTCATGCCCACCGCTATGATGCCGATGAAGGCGGTGCGGGTCAGCACGTTGAGCAGGTTGTCCAGGGTGGCGAAGTCGGGGTTGAGCAGGGCGCCGAGCAGGCACAGCAGGATCAGCCCGAGCAGCGGGCCACTCCCCGATAGCAGGGAGAGCAACCGCTCTTTGCGGCTGTCAGTGGGTACCGGTTGCATAGGCGATCAACTCCTCTTCGGTCAGATGGTGGGCGGGCAGCACCGCCTGGAGGCGGCCGGCCCGCAGCACGGCGACTCTGTGGCACAGGCCGATCAGCTCGACCAGCTCGCTCGAGATGACGATGACGGCGCGCCCCTCGGCGGCCAGTCGCTGGATCAGGAAATAGATGTCACGCTTGGCGCCCACATCCACCCCACGGGTGGGCTCGTCGAGGACGATGACCCTGGGGTCCGGGTGCAGGAACTTGGCGAGGGCCAGCTTTTGCTGATTGCCCCCCGACATCATGCGGGCCCGGGCCGAGTGGGCGCCGGCCTTGATGCCGAAATCATGGATGGCCCGGGTGAGGGCCGCCTGCTCAGCCCCCTTGTCCAGCCAGGGGTGGGCGTAGCGCGCCAGCGTCATCAGGGTGAGGTTCTCGGCCAGCCCGAGTTGCAGGTGCAGCCCCTTGCCGTTGCGATCCTCCGGCAGATAGGTGAGCCCCTGGCGCATGGCGGCGAGCGGACTGTCGATGCGCACGGCCTTGCCTGCCAGCTGGATGCGACCCCCCTTGCGCTCGCGCAAGCCGAGGATGGCCTCGAAGGCCTCGGTGCGACCGGCCCCCACCAGTCCGGCGAAGCCATAGATCTCGCCGCTGCGCACCTCGAAATCGAGGTCGGCCACCCAGCCGGGGACGCAGAGTCCGCTCACCGCGAGGGCTATCTCTGCGCCCTCCGGCGGTGGCAGCCTGGGGGGGAACATGTCCGACATCTCGCGTCCCACCATGAGGTTGGCCATCTGCTGGCGAGTGAAGGCCGCCGTCTCCCCCCGGCTGACGAAGCGACCATCGCGCATGACCACCACCTCGTCGGTGATCTGCTTGACCTCGTCCAGCTTGTGGGAGATGTAGATGATGGTGGTGCCCTGGGCCCTGAGCCTGGCGATGAGGGCGAACAGCCGCGCCGTCTCCCCCGGGGTCAGGGTGGCGGTCGGCTCATCCATGATCAGCAGGCGGGCCTGCCGTGACAGCGCCTTGGCGATCTCCACCAGCTGCTTCTCCGCCACGATAAGCTGCCGTACCTTGGTGGAAGGGGCGCGTTGCAGCCCGACCTGCTCCAGATAGTGCTGCGCCCGGGTCGCCATGGTGCGTTCGTCCAGCAGGCCGACCCTGGTCAGCTCATGGCCGAGGAAGAGGTTCTGGGTCAGGGTCAGGTGCTCGGCCAGGTTGAGTTCTTGATGAATGAGCACTATGCCCGCCTGCTCCGCCTCGCGGGAGGAGTGCCAGCTGCGCGCCTCGCCATCGATGCGGATCACCCCGGCGCTGATGGGCTCGTAACCGGCGAGGATCTTCATCAGGGTGGACTTGCCCGCGCCATTCTCCCCCAGCAGGCCGTAGACCCGCCCCGGCGCCAGACTGAAGTCGACCCCGTGCAGCACCCGGATGGGGCCGAAGTCCTTGCAGACGCCGCTAAATTCGACACCAAGACTCATCGCCTTCTCCTTTGTCTGTCTCGCGCACTCTGCCGACGGGGGCTTGCATCAGGCGCTGGCTCTGCTGACGAGCCGATGGGGGAGCAGGCGCCCGATCAGCGGGGTGTCGGGGGCGTTCAGGCGCTGCAGCAGCAGTTGGGCGGCCTCGGCGCCGAGCTCCTCCATGGGCTGCGCCATGGTGGTGAGCGGTGGATTGAGCTGGGCGGCCATGGGTATGTCATCGAAGCCCATGATGGCGATGTCGTCCGGGATGCGCAGCCCCGCCTCCTGCAAGCGGTGCATCAGGCCGATGGCCAGCGCATCGGCGACGGCGAAGATGGCGGTGGGGCGCTGCGGACAGTCGAGCAACTGCTGCGCCGCCTCGGCCCCGGCCAGGAAGCTGAGGCTGGTGACCCGGATATTCCACTCATCCACCAGCGCGAGGCCGGCTTCTGCCAGGGCCTGGAGGACCCCGGCCTCCCGCTGGCGGGCGTAGAGGTAGGCGGGATCCGCGCCTATGAGGGCGATCTGGCGATGGCCCCGACTCAGCAGATAGCGGATCGCCTCCGCCGCCGCCCCCTGGTTATCTATGCCCACGTAGGGAACCGGCATGGCGGGGTCAAACTCGCAGCAGGCGACCCAGGGCAGCGCGTTGATCTCCTGGCTCAGTCCCTGCTGGATGGAGTCGGGATCCAGGCAGATGGCGCCGTCGGCTCTGTGGGTGCGCAGCAGCTCGAAGGCCGAGCGCTCCCGGCCCGGATCCGCGCCTGTGTCGCACAGCAGCACGAAGTAGCCGTGCTGGCGGGCCACCCTGTCGATGCCGCGCACTATCTCGATATAGAAGGGGTTGCCGAGGTCGGGCACCATGATGAGCAGCAGCCAGCTTCTGGCGGTGCGCAGGCTGTTGGCCAGCTGATTGACGCGATAGCCGAGCTCGTGGACGGCGCGGTTGACCTTGGCCTGGGTCTTGTCGGTGACCCCCTCCTGATGGTTCAGCACCCTGGAGACGGTGGCGACCGACACCCCGGCCCGCGCCGCGACGGCGGCCATGGAGACGGGATTGACAGGGGCGGGGGCGCGGCTCATTCCAGGTTCCTGTGGTTGAAATGTAATCGATTACATTTTTAGGTGACGCCGGGACAGTTCGCAAGGTTGAAATAACAAAAAAACAACAAATGGCTATTGCATTGATATGGTAGGTATTTTTAATGGCGGGTTTTTTTTTTTTTTTTTTTTTTCTTTTCTATTTCTTGA
>NZ_CBCPLW010000004.1:0-241336 GCF_965119515.1 Aeromonas sp. Marseille-Q7275 | reverse complement strand
CGCGGTCAACAATCTCGACGAGGTCGCACCGACCGTACTCTCCATCACGGGCATCAGTTCGCGTAGCGGCAACTCCGGCACCGCGACCTTCACCGTCACCTTCTCCGAACAGGTCAACGGGGTCAGCGCCGAAGACTTCACCCTGTTCGGCAGTGCTACCAGCGTTTCGCCCTTCCCCAGTATCACGAGCGTCTCAGGCTCCGGCTCGACCTGGACGGTGACAGTTGCCTACGATGGTCGACAGCCAGCCAATGGCGACCGAGGTAACACCCTAGGGCTGAACCTGAATGCGGGTAACAATGTGATCGACAGCAATGGCAATGTCGCCACATCAACTTCCTTCGGCACACCACAGATTGCATCTCTAGCACCCGCTGGTATTGCCGGCGAACCGATCCACCTGGCCCTGGAAGCCCCCGAGGGGCTTATTGGCCTGATCTCGATGAAGATATCCGGCGTTCCCTCGGGTTGGACCATAAACGGCGGCAACAACAATGGCGACGGCACCTGGAGCCTAATGACCGAGGATCCAAGCAGCCTCACCGTCACCACCCCGGCTGACTTTGTCGGGGCCCTAGTCCTGGCTGTCAACATGAGCTGGACCAACGTCGACGGCAGCATGGGCAGCGCCTATATCGCCGATAATGTCGAAGCCTATGCCCCAGGCTCCCCCATCTTCGCCCTGTCGCAAGACGACAACCTGACCGGCTCATCCGGTGCGGATCAGTTCGTGTTCGCCCAACCCATCGGCAACAACGTCGTCTACAACTTCGACGTGACCAACGACAGGCTGGATCTGATCGGCTTTGCCGGCGTCACCAGCATGGCAAACGTGCAAATAGGCAATGACGTCGATGGCAATGCGGTGATCAGCATTGGCGAGGGCCAGAGCATCACAATCAAAGGGATCGATGGGTCTATGCTCGGCGAGGCGAACTTCGAGTTCAACATCGATCCGGTGACCCGCAACGGCGGTATCGTCACCATAAGTGACGGGGCCATCATGCCGTTTGGTGGCAGCCTCATCAACGAAGGGATGATTGCCCTTGGTGGCCTCGACAGCGGCGCCAGCCTGGAGATCCTGTTCCGCGGTGCCAGCCTGAGTGGCGGCGGGCAACTGGTGCTCTCCGACAGCGACCACAATGCACTGTTCGGTGGCAGCGCCGATACCGTGCTGTTCAACATCGACAACAGCATCCGTGGTGCAGGCCAACTCGGTGCCGGGCAACTGATATTGAACAATGCAGGCAGCATCCTCGCCGATGGCAGTCATGCCCTGGTGATCGACACGGGCGATGAGGTCATCATCAACTCCGGCATGCTGGCAGCGACCGGGACCGGTGGTCTGATCATCGACAGCGGGCTCGACAACAGCGGTCTGCTGTGGGCCAATGGCGGCAATGTGATCTTGAACGCGGCTGTCAGCGGTACCGGCAGCGCCTTGATCAGCGGCATGGCTACGCTGGCTTACGCTGCTGCGTCGAACATGGACACCGCTTTTGCCCTCGAGGGGGATGGGATCCTAAGGCTGGCACATGCCGCCGACTTCACCGGCACCGTCTCTGGTTTCAACGCAGGAGATAAGTTCGAACTGGTCGACGTTGGCAGCGCAATGATCGCCTATATCAGCAACGCCACCGCGAGTGGCGGTGTGCTGACCATCGACGATGGTACCCACCGCAGCGAAATCCAGCTGCAGGGCACCTATACGACAGCCGGTTTCCAGATGATACAAGGGGAAGATGCCAGCACCACGATCCGCTACCACGCGATACTGGCAGATCAAATACTGACGGGGACAGATAGCGATGACGGCCTGGTGGGCAGCGATGGCAACGACACCCTGAACGGGCGGGTTGGCAATGATGTTTTAGTTGGCGGGGAAGGAAGCGATACCTTCATCTTCGGCCGCGAAGGGGGGCTCGATACCATAACCGACTTCAATAGTGCCAACCTGATACAGGGGGGAGACGTGTTGGATCTGCGAGATCTGTTCCAGGATACGACGGGCGGCGACCTGTCCGACTATCTGGCGGTGCGGGAGGAGAATGGCAGCACCATCCTCAGCGTGGACAGGGATGGCGCAACGGGGGATGCAGGCTTCCAGGATCTGGTTCTGCTGCAGGGCTCCACAGGCCTGCATCTCGACGAGTTGCAGCAGCAAGGCAACCTGCTGACCCACGGATAAAACCGGTTCACGCCATCCGAATAAGCAAAAGCCCTGGCCGCACACGCAGCCAGGGCTTTCGTCATAGGGGCATCAGAGGCCCGCTACTGGGCCAGCAGATGGCCCACCAGCTCATGACGCCAGCCTTGCAGCAGCATGGGCTTGTCGGCGCGTGCCCGCTCCTCGGCGCTCATCCGCCAGCTCCAGGTGAAGTACTGGTGAATGATCTTCTTGCTGGCAACCAGCTCCGGCGGGATATTGCTGGCCTTGGCCTTCTCTTCCACCATGGCCTTGATGCGCTTGAGCTCGGCCTTGTACTGGGGGAAGTCCACCAGCCGGCGAATGGGCTCTGGCCAGCTGTCAGGATCGCTCTGCTGGGCCGAGGCGACGATGTCCAGCATCCGCTTGCCGTGGATCTTGATCTCGATGGGGGCCAGCCCCAGCTCGTTGAGATCCCGCAATGAAGTGGGTCGGCGCTCCGCCACCTTGAACAGGTGCAGCTCCTTGACCACGAAGTTCAGGGCCAGATCCCGGCGCACCGCCTCTTGCTGACGCCAGGCGGCGAGCTCGCGCAGGATGGCCAGCTCACGCCGACCCAGTTGCCAGGCGTTGATGATCTCGAGGTAGGCCTGACGGGGATCGCTGCCCTGGGTCTTGCGGGCGGAGTGGTTCTGGCACTCCTGCTCGAACCAGGCAAACTTGCCGCTTTCATGCAGCCTGGCCATCACCTTCTCGTAGAGGGGCATCAGGTAGAAGACATCCGCCGCCGCGTACTCGAGCTGGCGCGCGGTCAGGGGGCGGGCCAGCCAGTCGGTGCGGGCCTGATCCTTTTCCAGTTCCACCCCGAGAAACTCTTTCACCAGGGCGCCGAAGCCCACCGAGACGCCGTACCCCAGGAAGGCCGTCGCGAGCTGGGTGTCGTGCATCTGGTTGGGCAGGTGGCCCGCCTGATGCTGGATGAGCTCCAGATCTTCACCGGAGGCGTGCAGTATGGCGATCTGCCCTGCCCGGCCGAGCCGCTGCCACAGGCCGGAGAGATCCAGGGTCAGCGGATCCAGCAGAGCGAGGCGTTCGCCGTCATAGATCTGGAACAGACCGAGCTGGGGATAGTAGGTACGGGTGCGAACGAATTCGGTATCTATGGCCAGGGGAACGTCGGCCAGGGAAGCGAGATACTGCTCCAGTTCGGCTTGCTGTGAAATGAGTTGATATTGCATCTTTGCCTGCACGTTGGTCGGGACCCAGAAAGAAAAAACCGTGGCATGACCCACGGTTTTGCATAACGACAGCGCTTGACTGCAGAGCAGTGCATGCCGGTTACTGCTTGGCAATCTCCTCGTCGCGCAGCACGCGCCGCAGGATCTTGCCCACATTGGTCTTGGGAAGTTCGTCGCGAAATTCTACCAGTTTCGGCACCTTATAGGCAGTCAGATGTTTGCGGCAGTGGGCAATTATCTCGTCCTCTGTCAGCTTTGCATCTTTCTTGACCACGAAGATTTTCACCAGCTCGCCGGAAACCGGGTTAGGCACGCCGACGGCAGCCACTTCCAGCACCTTGGGATGGAGCGCCACCACGTCTTCAATCTCGTTCGGGTAGACGTTGAAGCCGGAGACCAGGATCATGTCCTTCTTGCGATCGACGATCTTGAAGAAGCCCTGCTGGTCACACACGGCGATGTCACCGGTACAAAGCCAGCCATCCTGCATCACCTCGGCGGTCGCCTCGGGACGCTGCCAGTAGCCCGTCATCACCTGGGGGCCACGCACCTGCATCTCGCCGGGGGCACCCAGCTCGGTGATAACCAACCCCTTGTCATCCACCAGCCGGATCTCGGTGGAGCAGACCGGCAGACCGATGGAGCCGTTGTAATCCACCAGATCGTAGGGGCAGACGCTCACCAGGGGTGAACATTCGGTCAGGCCATAGCCTTCCAGCAGCGGGGTCCGGGTCAGCGTCTTCCACTGCTCGGCCACCGCTCGCTGCACCGCCATGCCGCCGCCTATGGTGAGCTTGAGCTTGGAAAAGTCCATGCACTGGAACTCGCCATTGTTGACCAGGGCGTTGAACAGGGTGTTGACCCCTGTGATGCAGGTGAAGGGGTACTTCTTGATCTCTTTGACAAAGCCCGGGATGTCGCGGGGGTTGCTGATGAGCAGGTTGTAGCCACCCAGGCGCATGAACAGCAGGCAGTTCACCGTCAGGGCGAAGACGTGATAGAGCGGCAGCGCCGTGACCACGAACTCCTTGCCCCGCTCCAGCACGGGGCCATAGACACCGAGGCACTGCTCCACGTTCGCAATCATGTTGCGGTGAGTCAGCATGGCCCCCTTGGAGAGACCCGTGGTGCCGCCGGTGTATTGCAGGAAGGCGATGTCCTGGTTGCTGATCTCCGGCTTGATGTACTGCAGGTAGCGCCCCTTGGCCAGGGCCTGGCGCATGGTGCTGGCGTGCGGGAGGTTGTATTTGGGCACCAGCTTCTTGACGTACTTGACCACGAAGTTGACCAGGGTGCCCTTGGCCAGGCCGAGGTTGTCCCCCATGCGGGTCAGGATCACGTGCTTGACCGGGGTGTCGTAGACCACCTTCTCCAGGGTATGGGCGAAGTTGGAGACGATGACGATGGCCTTGGCGCCGGAGTCTTTCAGCTGATGCTCCAGCTCGCGCGGGGTATAGAGGGGGTTGACGTTGACCACCGTCATGCCGGCCCGCAGTATGCCGAACACGGCGATGGGGTATTGCAGCAGGTTCGGCATCATCACCGCCACCCTGTCGCCCTTGCCGAGCTTGAGCTCGTTTTGCAGGTAGGCGGCAAAGGCACGGGACTGCTCTTCCAGCCGGCGATAGGTAATGGTCTGCCCCATGTTGACGAAGGCTGGCTGGTCGGCAAACTGGACCACCGACTCTTCAAACATCTCGACCAGGGAGCCGTATTGGTCTGGATTGATCTCGGCGGGCACCCCTTCTGGATAACGCTTCAGCCAGACTCTTTCCACGAACTTCTCCTGCATAACTAGCACCTGTGCGCTCACTGTGTTGCCTCCGTCCCTGTCACATCCATTTCAATCAGTTGTTTTAAGCTACAGCTCTAATGCCGCACATAGTTACATAAGGCAACATCGATTAACAGCGAATTAACAATGAGAAGTGTGAGGGAGAAAGCAAACCTGACATGATCCAAAGCCGGCGATCCTACCGGATCTGACAGAAGTTTTCGATATAAACGGCGGTTTTTGCCGAATTTTCCATATGGAAGTGATGATTCCCCGCCACCTGTACCATTTCAATCTGGCCAAAGGCCGGCCCCCGCAGCTGCCACTGCGCCAGCAGACTCTGGAACCCCTGCTCGCCCCGGATGAAGAGCACAGGGCAGGCGATGGCCCGGATCAGCGCCTGGGCCTGGCCCTCGCTCATGCGCATGGGCGAGAGATCCCGCAGACGGGGATCGCTGCGCCAATGCCAGCGCCCTTCCCGCGCCTCCAGCTGGCGCTCGCAGATAAGGCGCGCCGCCGCCGGGGAGATGTCAGCCACCTTGCAGCGGGCCGCCACCGCCTCGTCGAGGGAGACAAAGCCACTGGACGCTCGCTCGCGAGTGCGGCTGCGATTGAGGATGGCCCGCCGCAACTGGCCAGGCACCTCCTCATCGGGTTGGCTGAGCGGCCCCAGCCCCTCCAGCAGGATGAGCCGCACTATCTGCTCGGGGAAGACCCCGGCATAGGCGCTGGCGATCAGGGCCCCCAGCGAATGGCCGAGCAGGATGAAGCGCTGCCAGCCCGCAGCCTGGGTAATCTGGTATAGATCGTCGAGCCAGTCGACGAAGACATAGGGGGTCGCCTTGTGATCCGAATGGCCGTGACCCGGCAGATCGACGCAGACGAGGTGGCACTCAGCGAGATGAGAGGCAAGGGGCAGGAAGCTGGCGCCGTTGTCGAGCCAGCCGTGAAGGGCAATGACCAGGGGCTTGCCCTGCCGGCCGTTATCCAGCAGGGCGATGCGCCGTCCATCGGCCAGGGTGAGGAAGCGCTCTTCCATGATCACCAGCGGGAGTAGTGGCGCCTTGGCCAGAAGGGATCATAGAAGGGGTCGTAGAAGTAGGGGTCCATGTAGCGGATCTCCACCTCCTTCACCGGCGGCCACAGCTTGCTGGCGGTGACCTTGAGCACGGAGAAGCGATACTTGTGATTGCCTATCTGGCTGTCCACCGGCTTGTCCAGGGTGCCGAGCACCGTCAGGCTGCGCCCCTTGGCATAGAGCGTCGGATCAACAAACCCCTTCATGACGGCCAGAAAACGCCCCGGGCTCTGCTCCGTCTGGGTCGGCACGCCGTTGGCTTTGAGCGGCAGGTAGACCACCTCGATGACGCTCTGATCCTGCTCGTTGTGCACCGCCGAGATGACGCCGCTCCAGCGCGCAGGCTTGCCCTCCATCCCCTGCAGGGCAGGTTGATAGGCCACCAGCTGGCTTTCCGGCTCATAGGCCAGCTCCTTGGGCACAGTGCTGCAGCCGCCGAGCAGCAGCCCCGTCAGGCCCAGCATGATCACGCGTTTCATCATTTGCTTCTCCTTGTCCGCGCCGCCCGCCTTCACACTCTGGCGTCGAGTCGCGGCTCGCCGTTGGATGTCACTCGCGACCCGGCAGTTTTTTCCAGGTCACCTTGTCGCGCAGATAGACGGGAGTAGCCTGCTCCACAGCCACCGCCTCCCCCGCCAGCCAGGCACTGCGTGCCAGGGGCAGCATGTCGACCGCCGCCGGGAAACGCACCTGGCTCACCGCCAGCTCGTCGGCCAGCGCGTTGAGCGTCTCGCCATAGGTTTCAAAGCCGGTCCCGACGCAGCTCAGGCTGCCCGCCAGCTTGCCGCGCGCGTCAATCAGCGCGGCGGGATCGCTCACCACTTCCTCCCCCACCAGCTGCATGCGGCCGTCAAGCAGCTCGTAGTGGCCAAAATAGACCTCGTTCATCCGCGCATCGATGGCGGTCAGCACCCGCGTTGCCCCCTCCAGACGATAAGCCCCCTGGGCCATGGCAGCCAGGGTCGAGATGCCGATGAGCGGCACGCCAGCGCCAAAGGCAAGCCCCTGGGCCACGCTGATCCCGATGCGCACGCCGGTAAAGGAGCCCGGTCCGCGCCCGAAGGCGATGGCGTCGAGCTCAGCCAACGATAGCCCGGCCTCGTCTAACACAGCCTGAACCATGGGCAGGATTTTTTGGGTGTGATCCCGCGGCGCCTCTTCCCAACGGGAGAACAGCTTGTCGCCCACCAGCAGGGCGGCGGAGCAGGCTTCGGTGGCGGTATCAACGGCCAGGATCTTCAACTCGGTCATGGGTTACAATCTCTATAGAATCAGTCAATTACATAACATGCAAACGAGCAGTGCTCACCCGTTTTCTTAACATGGCAAATCCGTCAATCGCTAGCCACCCGCCAACATTTGAGGTCGAATGCAAGGCGCGCCGGGTACGCGATCCCGCTCGACACAGCGTCCCAGGCTCGCCAGCCGCTCTGGGAAATAACCGGCAGACTCAGTCGCCCCGGTCAAAGAAACGCCCCAGGGACTCTAGCTCCCGGGTGCGAGGGATGGCGGGCAGACTCTTGATGAAGGTGGCGCCATAGGGCTTGTTGACCATGCGCGGATCACAGATGACCAGCACGCCGTGATCACTGCGATCACGAATGAGCCGCCCCACCCCCTGTTTCAAGGCAATCACCGCCTTGGGCAGCTGCAACTCGGCGAAGGGATCGCCCCCCTTGAGCTTGCAGTCATCCACCCGCGCCTTGAGCAACGGGTCGTCCGGGCTCGCAAACGGCAGCTTGTCGATGATAACACAGGACAATGCCGCCCCTCGCACGTCTATCCCCTCCCAGAAACTGCTGGTGGCCACCAGCACGGCGCGCCCGTTCTCCACGAAGGTCTTGAGCAGCCGCTGCTTGTTGTCCTCCCCCTGCAACAGTACGGTGCGGCCGATCTCCCGGCGCAGCACCTCGGCCACCTGGCGCATCACCTGATGGCTGGTGCAGAGGAAGAAGCAGCCCCCCGGCGTCTTGTTGATGAGGGGGATCATCAGAGTGGCCAGCTGCTCGCCGCGCCCGAAGGCGTTGGGCTCCGGCAGGAAGCGCGGCACACAGAGTCGTGCCTGCTCGGCGTAGTCGAAGGGACTGTCGAGGATAAGCTCGGCGCTGCCCGCCAGCCCCAGCTCCGCCTTGAAGTGATCGAAACGGTTGTCCACCGTCAGGGTGGCCGAGGTAAAGATCCAGGCCACCTCGGGCTTTTGCACCTCGGCGCCAAATCGCTCGGCCACCGACAAGGGGGTGAGATTGAGTGAGAAGTGCAGCCGGGAGCAGTCATACCAGTAGGAGAAACCTGTCTGGTTGACCGCCAATACCTCACCGAGGCGGGTGCGCAGCTCGCAGACTCGCTCGAAGGCGTGATCCAGCTGCTCGCCGCGCCCGAGCGCCAGTTTCAGCACCTCGTAGCAGAGCCCGATGGCGTCGTTGAGACGCGCCAGGGCCTGGCCCCAGAGTGGCTGGCGCAGGAGATCTCGGGTATTGCCGCGCCCCCCGTCTATCCCGAAGGCGAGGCGCAAATCCTGGCTCGCGATGGAGAGCCTGTCCGCCGCCTTGCCAAGCTGCCCTATGTCGTGGGCCTCGGCGCGATAGGCGAGCTGGATGTCCTGCGCCAGATCCAGGATGGTGCGACTGCCCACCGACTTGCCGAAATAGTTGGTGGCGATCTCCGGCAGCTGGTGCGCCTCGTCGAACACATAGACTTGCGCTTCGGGCACCAGCTCGCCAAATCCGGTGTCTTTCACCGCCATATCGGCGAAGAAGAGGTGATGATTGATCACCACCACCTGGGCGTCCATGGCCCGGCGCCGGGCCACCACCAGATGGCAGTCGTCGTAATAGGGGCAGTCGCGACCGAGGCAGTTGTCGTTGGTGCTGGTGACGTGGGCGAGGATCTCGGCGTTCTCCTGCAGCCCCGGAATATCCCCCACATCGCCGTTGTCGGTGGCGGTGGACCAGGATTTGACCTTTACCAGATCGCTCAGGATTTCAGGCTTTTGCAGATGGGATTCGCTCAGGAGGCGGTTCATCCGCTCGATGCACAGGTAATTGCTGCGCCCCTTGAGCAGGGCCACCGGCGGAGTGTAGGAGAGCGCGCCGGTGATGGTGGGCAGATCCCGGTAGAAGAGCTGCTCCTGCAGGTTCTTGGAGCCAGTGCTTATCACCACCCGCTTGCCGGACTCCAGCGCCGGTACCAGATAGGCGTAAGTCTTGCCGGTGCCGGTGCCCGCCTCCACCAGCAGGCGGCCGCCGCTCTTGATGGCGCGCGCCACCGCTTCGGCCATCTCCAGTTGCGGCGCACGGGCCTTGAAGCCCTCGATGTGGCTGGCCAAAGGGCCATCTGGCTTGAACAGGGTCTGGATGGTCAAAGGAGGGTCCCGCGCAAAAGCGGCCATTATGCCAAAAGCGTGGCGAAAGCGGGACTGATAATGCGTTCAGACGAAGAGATCGATCTGATGGTCCGGATCCGGCTTGTGATCATCTTCCTGCTCCTTTGGCTGATCACGCCTGGCCGGGTGATGCCCCTGCTGGTACTGCTGGGCGCCGCCGCCGTTGTCAGTGCCAATCTTGCGCAACTGATGCTTCTGGCTGATCTGGGTCACCTCCCGCTTGATGTCGTCGGGGCTCGGGGTCGACGGCGCGCGCGGCAAGATGGGGAATAACAGGTCCTGGCTGGGCATGGTGATCACTCCTCAGGCTATCTTGATTAGTTATCGACCAGAAAACCGTTTTCTCCACTTTAATCGGGCAAATCACAATTTCAGGTTGCATTTTCTGTCAAGGCAGGTAGTTTAAATCAGGCGTCAACTACGACATCTTATTTGTAAAGGATTGATTACATGAAGTTCACCCTGCTGAAGACTCATCACCACCATCATCATCCCGACTAGTCTTTCAGGAGGTTGACTGCTGGAAGACACTTAACTGGTGACTTCCAAAAGGACCGCAAGATTCATGAACCCTCGGAAGCACACACTTCCGAGGGTTTTTTCGTTTTTGACTAGAAGGAAACAAGAGCAATGGAAACACAACGTCTGCGCATCGCCATGCAAAAATCCGGTCGCCTGAGCCAGGACTCCCAGGCCCTGTTCAAGAGCTGCGGCCTCAAAATCAACCTGCGTGAACAGCGCCTCATCGCCCACGTGGAAAACATGCCCATCGACATACTGCGGGTGCGTGATGACGACATCCCCGGGCTGGTGATGGAAGGGGTGGTCGACCTTGGCATCATAGGCGAGAACGTGCTGGAAGAGGTGCAGCTCATTCGCGCCTCCCAGGATCTGCCCTATCAGGTCAAGACCCTCAAGCAGCTCGACTTCGGTGGCTGCCGTCTCTCCCTGGCGGTGCCGGAAGATGTCAACTACACAGGGCCCGAAAGCCTGGCAGGCAAACGCATCGCCACCTCCTACCCCGGGCTGCTCAAGCGCTTCTTCGACGAGAAGGGGCTCAATTTCAAGAGCGTGATGCTGGGCGGCTCGGTGGAAGTGGCGCCCCGCGCTGGTCTGGCCGACGCCATCTGCGATCTGGTCTCCACCGGCGCTACCCTCGAGGCCAACGGCCTCAAAGAGGTGGAGGTGATCTATCGCTCCAAGGCCGTACTGGTACAGGCTCCCAACCCCTTGAGTGAGGCCAAGCAGAAGCTCATCGACAAACTGCTGCCCCGCATCCAGGGGATGCAGCAGGCCCGCGAGAGCAAGTACATCATGCTGCACGCCCCCAAGGACAAGCTCGATGCCATCACCGATCTGCTGCCGGGCGCCGAGCGCCCCACCATCATGCAGTTGGCCGGTGACACTAATCAGGTGGCCCTGCACGTCGTCTCCAGCGAGACCCTGTTCTGGGAGACCATGGAGCAGCTCAAGGCCCTCGGCGCCAGCTCCATTCTGGTGCTGCCCATCGAAAAGATGATGGAATAAGGAAGGGACATCATGCAGACCCTGATCTGGAAGACCCTCTCCCCCGCCCAACAGGCCGACGTGCTGACCCGGCCCGCCCTCAATGACGAGGCCGATATCGGCGCCGTGGTCAAGGAGATCATCGCAGCGGTGCGCAGCCGGGGCGACGAGGCCCTGCGGGAGCTCGGCCTGCGCTTCGAGCGCGCCCCCCGTGAGCAGTTGCGTGTCAGCGAAGATGAGATTGAAGCTGCCTGCGCGCGGCTGGATGACGAGATCAAAAGCGCCATCGAAGCAGCCATTGCCAACATTCGCACCTTTCACGCCGCCCAGGCGCAACCGGTGGTACGGGTCGAGACCCAGCCCGGGGTGGTGTGCGAGCTGCGCACCCAGCCCATCAGCCGGGTCGGCCTCTATGTGCCGGGGGGCAGCGCGCCGCTCCCCTCCACCGTGATGATGCTGGCCATTCCGGCAGGCCTGGCCGGTTGCCGCGAGGTGGTGCTCTGCACCCCGTCGCCGGCCAGCGACGAGATACTGTTTGCCGCCCGCGCCTGCGGGGTCGAGAAGGTGTTCGCCATCGGCGGCGCCCAGGCCATCGCCGCCATGGCCTACGGCACCCAGACGATCCCCAAGGTGGACAAGATCTTCGGCCCGGGCAACGCCTACGTGACCGAAGCCAAGGGCCAGGTCTCCCGGGACTGGCGCGGCGCCGCCATCGACATGCCGGCCGGCCCCTCCGAGGTGCTGGTGATTGCCGACGAGAGCGCCAATCCCGCCTTCGTGGCAGCGGATCTGCTCTCCCAGGCCGAACACGGCCCCGACAGCCAGGTGGTGCTGGTGACCACCTCGCCGCTCCTGGCCGATGCCATTGCCGGCGAGATCAAGGGCCAGCTTGCCCAGCTCAGCCGCCGGGATATCGCCGCCCAGGCGCTGGGCAGCAGCCTGGTGATCCTCTGCGACAATCTGGACGAGGCCTGCGCCATTTCCAACGCCTATGCGCCTGAGCACCTGATAGTGCAGACCCAAGCGCCTCGCGATCTGCTGGATAAACTCGAGAACGCCGGCTCCATCTTCTTGGGATCCTGGACGCCCGAGTCGGTCGGCGATTACGCCAGCGGCACCAACCACACCTTGCCCACCTACGGCTATGCCCGCACCTGCTCCAGCCTCGGGCTCGCGGATTACCAGCGCCGCTACACTGTGCAGGAGCTGAGTATCGAGGGGATCCAGGGCCTTGGCCCCATAGTCCAGCGCATCGCCGATGCGGAAGGGCTGGATGCCCATAAAAACGCCGTCACCCTCAGATTGAACGCACTTTCAAGCCAGCAGCAGAAGGATTTGTCATGAGCATCGCCAATCTGGCTCGCCGCGTGGTGCGGGCCCTCACCCCCTATCAATCCGCCCGTCGCATAGGTGGTCAGGGTCATGTCTGGCTCAACGCCAACGAAGCGCCGCTGGCCTACCCATTCACCATCGAGGGCAACCGCCTCAACCGTTACCCCGAGTGTCAGCCGGCCGAGGTGGTCAACGGCTACGCCGCCTACGCCGGGGTCAATCCGGATCAGGTGCTGGTGAGCCGCGGCGCCGACGAGGCCATAGAGCTGCTGATCCGCACCTTCTGCGAGGCGGGGGAGGATCAGATCCTCATCTGCCCCCCCACCTACGGCATGTACGCCATCAGCGCCGAGACCTGCGGCGTCGGCATCGTCGAGCTGCCGCTCACCGCCAGCCGTCAGCCGGACTGGCCCGCCATCGCGGATCGCCTCTCCGACGTGAAACTGGTGTTCCTCTGCTCCCCCAACAACCCCACCGGGGATCTGGTGGGCCGCAAGGGGCTCGTCGCCCTGCTGGAGAAAGCCCGGGAGCGCGCCATCGTGGTGGTGGACGAGGCCTACATCGAGTTCTGCCCGGAAGGCTCAGTGGTGGATCTGCTGGCCCAATACCCCAATCTGGTAGTGACTCGCACCCTCTCCAAGGCCTTTGCCCTGGCGGGGATCCGCTGCGGCTTCACCTTAGGGGACCCGGAGCTCATCGCCATGCTGGCCAAGGTGATAGCCCCCTACCCCATCCCCGAGCCCATCGCCCAGATTGCGACCCAGGCCCTCTCCCCCATGGGGCTGGCGCTGATGCAGGAGCGGGTGGTGGAGCTCAACAAGCAGAAGGCCCTCATCAAGGCCGAGCTGCTCCGGCTTGCCTGCGTGAGAGAGGTGTTCGAGGACAAGGGCAACTTCGTGCTGGTGCGCTTCACCGATGGCGCCGCCGTCTTTGCCGCCATGAAGGCCGCCGGCATCATATTGCGTGATTTTTCCAGCAAGCCGGGCCTGGACAACAGCATCCGCATCACCATCGGCTATCAGGGGGAAATGGACGCAGTTCTCGCCGTGCTGCGCGATCTATCGAACAGAACCCCCTCAGCCAGCAACCCGTCTGCCGCCAGCGTATAAGGAAGTAGCCAGATGAAGACCCCGTTTTTGTTTATCGACCGTGACGGTACCTTGATAGAAGAGCCGGTGACCGACAAGCAGGTGGACAGCCTCGCCAAGCTGCGCTTCGAGCCCATGGTGATCCCGGTGCTGCGGGAGCTGCAGGCCGCCGGTTACGTGCTGGTGATGGTGACCAACCAGGATGGACTGGGTACCGCCAGCCTGCCGCTGGAGAACTTCCAGCCCCCTCACGATCTGATGATGCATCTCTTTGAATCCCAAGGAGTGAACTGGGAGCAGGTGCTGATCTGCCCCCACTTCCCCACCGACGGCTGCAGCTGCCGCAAGCCCCACCTCGGCCTGGTGAAGGAGTACCTCGCGTCCGGTCGCATCGACTTTGCCAACTCCTTCGTCATTGGCGACCGCCAGACCGACCTGCAGCTCGCCGAAAACATGGGCATTCGCGGCATTCGCTACCACCCGCAGGATCACGACTGGCTCGCCATCCGTGATCAGCTGCTCTCCAAGGGGCGCGTGGCCGAGGTGGAGCGCTACACCAAGGAGACCCGCATCCAGGTGGCGGTGGACCTAGACAAGAGCGGCGGCAACCAGATTGCCACCGGTATCGGCTTCTTCGATCACATGCTGGATCAGATAGCCACCCACGCGGGCTTTCGCCTCAAGCTGAAGGTCAGCGGCGATCTGCACATCGACGATCACCACACGGTGGAAGACGTCGGGCTGGCTCTCGGTCAGGCCCTGCGCCAGGCCCTTGGCAACAAGCGCGGCATCGGTCGCTTCGGCTTCGTGCTGGCGATGGACGAGGTGCAGGCGGTGATCGACGGTCGCCCTCGCCTAGTTGAAGGCACGAACGACAGTGCCCAGTCCCCCTCCCTGACCGAGCTGGACGTGGCCACGGCGCTGGATTTGAGCGGCCGCCCCTACTTCGTGTTCGACTGCCCGAGCGGCTTTGGCCGCGACAGCGTGGGCGAGATGGCCACCGAGATGGTGCCCCACTTCTTCCGCTCCCTCTCGGACGCCATGGCCATCACCCTGCAGATGAAGGTCGGCAGCGGCAACACCCACCACCAGGTGGAGGCGCTGTTCAAGGGCTTTGGCCGCGCCCTGCGCCAGGCCATCCGGGTGGAAGGGAGCGAACTCCCCTCCAGCAAGGGGGTGCTGTAATGGATGTGAGCAAGCAGAAGCTGGTCATCATCGACACCGGCTGTGCGAACCTCGCCTCGGTGCGCATGGCGTTCGAGCGTCTCGGCGTGCAGCCGCTGGTTTCCAGCAAGGCGGCCGATATCGAGGGGGCAGACAAGCTGATCCTGCCCGGGGTGGGTACTGCCGTGGCCGCCATGAAGAATCTCAACGAGCGCAACCTGGTGCCGCTCATTCGCGCCGCCAGGCAGCCCCTGTTGGGTTTTTGCCTCGGCATGCAGATGCTGGCACAGGCCTCCGAGGAGAACATGAGCGCCGATGGCAGCGAAGGCGGGCTCATCGACTGCCTCGGCATAGTGCCTGGCAGGATCCGGCTGATGGAGGTGGGCAATCTGCGCCTGCCCCACATGGGCTGGAACCAGATAGAGCACGATGAGACCCATCCCCTGCTCAAGGGGATCCAAAGCGGCAGCTACTTCTACTTCGTCCACTCCTACGCCCTGGAGGTGACCGACGCGACGCTGGCAACCTGCGACTATGGCCAGCCCTTCACCGCCATCGTAGGGCGCGACAACTTCTTTGGCGCCCAATTCCACCCGGAGCGATCCGGCGCGGCCGGTGCCCGTTTACTGCAAAACTTTCTGGAGCTGTAACAAGGATGATCATTCCCGCAATCGACCTCATCAATGGTCAGGTAGTCCGACTCTATCAGGGGGACTACGGCCAGAAGACCGCATACAGCAGCAGCCCCCAGGCCCGCTTCGATGACTATGTCGCCCAGGGAGCAGAGCAACTGCACCTGGTTGATCTGGACGGCGCCAAGGATGCAAAAGCGCGCCAGCTCGCCCTCATCACCACCCTGCTGGCGGCCACCAGGGCACCGGTGCAGGTGGGCGGCGGCGTGCGCAGCGAGCAGGATGTGGCGGATCTGCTGGCCGCCGGTGCCAACCGGGTGGTGGTCGGCTCCACCGCCGTCAAGTCCCCGGATCTGGTGGCTAGCTGGATGGAGAAATATGGCCCCGAGCGCATCGTGCTGGCGCTGGATGTCAATATAGATGCAGAGGGGAATCGCCAGATCGCGGTGGCAGGCTGGCAGGAGAACAGCGGTGTGAGCCTGGAGGCGCTGATCGAGCGCTTCCTCCCCGCCGGGCTCAAGCACGTGCTCTGCACCGACATCAGCCGGGACGGGACGCTCTCGGGCAGCAACGTCGAGCTCTACCGGGATCTCTGTGCCCGCTACCCCAGCGTGGCGTTTCAGGCCTCCGGCGGCATCGGCGGCCTGGCGGACATAGAGGCGCTCAAGGACACAGGCGTCAAGGGAGTCATCCTCGGCCGCGCCCTGCTGGAGGGCAAGTTCGACGTACAGCAGGCCATCGCCTGCTGGGGTGAGTGACCACGGGATCACCCGCGGCTCCCCAAGGTGCCTGTCCGGCCATCAGCGCCGGAACAGGCACCTCTATCTTCTGAGGGTGCAGCGGCAAGCCCTTATAATCTGGGAACAATTGGCTCTATACTCGGACTCATCGAGATAATGTCACGGAAGGCTTATGTTCAGATCTCACTGTGCCACCATCCTCATCGTCGATGACTCTCCCGAGAACCTGATGGTGCTGACCGAGCTGCTCTCACCCAGTTACCGGGTACTCGCCGCCCAGAGCGGGGAGAAGTGCCTGCGCATCGCCAGTGGCAAGACGAAACCCGATCTCATTCTGCTGGATGTGATGATGCCCGGCATGGACGGCTACGAGGTACTCAAGCAGCTTCGCACCAACCCCGACACCCACCGCATCCCAGTGGTACTGCTCACCGCCCTCGCCGATCCCCAGAGCGAAGAGCAGGGCCTGTCCCTCGGGGCCGCCGACTACATCACCAAGCCCATCAAGCCCGTCATCGTCCAGGCACGGGTACGCACCCAGCTGGAGGCCAAACAGGCCCGGGATGGTCTGCACGATCAGAACGCGGCCCTGGAGGCCGAGGTCGCTCGCCGGATGGCCGAAAACGATCTGATCCAGCAGGTCTCCATCCGGGCGCTGGCCCATCTGGCGGAGATCCGCGATCCCGAGACCGGCAATCACATCCTGCGCACCCAGGGCTACGTGCGGTTGCTGGCGAGCGCCCTTGCCGGTCACCCCCGCTTTGCCGGGACCCTGTCGCCGGGTTACATCGATCTGCTGAGCCGCTCCGCCCCCTTGCACGACATCGGCAAGGTCGGCATTCCCGATCATATCCTGCTCAAACCGGGCAAGCTGATCCCGGAGGAGTGGCAGATCATGCGCACCCACGCCAAGCTCGGCAGCGACGCCATCGAGGAGGCCGAGCGGGATATGGAGCAGCCATTAGCCTTCCTCACCCTGGCCAAGGAGATAGCCCACTGGCACCACGAGAAGTGGGACGGCAGCGGCTACCCGGACGGCCTCTGCGGCGATGCCATTCCCCTCTCGGCCAGGTTGATGGCGCTGGCGGATGTGTTTGACGCCCTCATCAGCGCCCGGGTCTACAAACCGGCCATGTCCTATGACGAGGCCCGCGCCCTGATCCTCTCCGGCAGCGGTCAACACTTTGACCCGGACGTGGTGGCAGCCTTCGACAGCCATTTCGAGCAGTTCGTCCTCATCGCCAAACGTTACCAGGATGTCGCCGAGGCAATCCATGGCTGAGCAGCCTCCCCTGACCCGGGCCCAGGTGCTCAACGTGGTGCTCACCTATGCCGCGGTGGCGAGCCTGTGGATCCTGCTCTCGGACAAGGCGGTGGAGTGGCTCTTCCACACCCCGGCCCAGTTCGCCCTGGCCAGCACCATCAAGGGGTGGCTGTTTATCCTCATTACCGCGCTCATGCTCTATGCCATGCTGCGCCGTCGCATCAATCAGACCACCGCCAGCCCCCGCCTCACCGGGCGTCAGTGGCTGCCCATCCTGCTGTTAAATGGTCTCATTCTGGCCCTGACCGCCATGGCCATCGCCCAGAATATCGGCCTGACCCGGGACAAGGAGGTGGCACGCCTCGAGACCATCGCCGATCTCAAGAGCAGGCGCATCACCGAGTGGCTGGGCAACCGGGAGCAGGATCTGCGCCAGATCGTCGGCAACTCGCGCGACGGGGCGCTCTCTCCCGCCGAGCCTCAGAGACCCTCCGATGAACAGGCACAGCAACTGACACATCTGGTCGAGTTCATCTCGGGGCGGGGATTCGATGGCGCGGCCCTCTTCGACCCCACCGGCCAGGCCCTGTGGCAGACCCCGGGGGCCGGCATCATGAATGCCACCCTGCGCGATGCCCTGACCCGGGTGGAGGCGGGCAAGGTGCTCAGGGTCGGCCCCTATCTGGATGAGCGAGGTCAACCCAGGCTCGACTTCCTGGCCCCCCTGACCAAGGCGGCCGGGGCGGCCCCCGTCATGGTGCTGCAGATAAGCGGCAGTCACTGGATAAACCAGATCCTCACACCCTGGCCCATCCCCGACAGCAGCGGGGAAGCCATGCTGTTTCGCCAGCGCGCAGATCAGGTGCAGTATCTGAACGACCCGCGCTATCGCCCCGACTCGGCCCTGCGCCTGCACCGTCCACTTCATCACGACACCCTGCTGGCGGCCCAGTATCTGCGGCTGGACGGTGGACAGCGAAGGTCAAGGGTGCTGTCCGGCATGGATTATCGCGACATCGCGGCCTTTGGCGTCGTCTATCCGGTTGCGGACACGGATTGGTACCTGCTGACCAAGATAGACAAGGCCGAGCTCAACCAGGCCAGCTTCAAGGAGAGCATCTGGATTGGCCTCATCGCCCTGCTAGTGCTCTTCGTCACCAATGCCGGCATCATCTTGCTGCGCCAGCACACCCGGCTGTTGATGGCAGAGCAGGTGCGCCACTCCCAGGCACAGCGGCTGCAGGCGTTACAACTGCTCTCCGCCATCGCCGACAGCTCGGAAGATGCCATCTTCGCCAAGGACAGGGAGGGCAAATACATACTGTTCAACCGCGCCGCCAGCCAGTTCGTGGGCAGACCCGCCGCCGAGATGCTGGGTCAGGATGACCTGGCCATCTTCCCCCCCGATCAGGCCCGGATGCTGATGGAGGCAGGCCGCCGGGTGATCGAGAACAACCGGGTGCAAACCGAGGAGGAGTACCTGACCCTGCCAGGTGGCGATCGGGTGTTCCTCGCCACCAAGGGTCCGCTGCAGGACAACGAGGGTGAGGTGATCGGCATCTTCGGCATCTCCCGCGACATCACGGACTTCAAGCGTACCGAGGCTGATTTGCGAGAACGGGAGGGACTGTTTCGCGCCCTGGTGGAGCAATCCCTCGCCGGCATCTACATCATCCAGCAGGGCAGGCTCTGCTACATCAATCCCTGTTTTGCCCACCTGTTTGGCTACGACTCCCCCGGCGTCCTGCTCGGCGTCGGTCCCCTGCACGCCCTGGCAAGCCCGAAGGACAGCAACCGGGTAGCCGAGCTGGTACAGCAATGCGAGCAGGAGGGTGGCGACATCCATGCCCGCTTCAGCGCCCTGCACCACGACAACCAGCCCCTGGAGGTGGAGCTGTACGGGCGGCGCGTCGACTATCGCGGCCAGCCCGCCGTGCTCGGGCTCTTGCTCGATGTCACCGAGCGGGAGCAGGTCGAGCAGGCCCTGACCCGCCAGGCCATGGAGCTGCGCCAGCAAAACGAGGAGCTGGAGCGTTTCAACAAGGTGATGGTGGACAGGGAGCTCGCCATGCTGACCCTCAAGCACCAGATCAATGCGCTCTCACACCAGCTCGGGCTGCCGCCGCCCTACCCCCAGGCCCCCATGCCGCCGGAGGAGCACCCATGATGCACCGACCGCAACTGTGGCACGTCCGCCCAGCCACCCAGCGCTGGGGCGTCTGCCTGCTGGCCCTGCTGCTGCCCGTCCTGATGCTGCAGATCCGGGTCCAGCTGCCCATCGCCTTTGGCGAGCGGCCGTTGCTGGTGCTCTTCATGCTGCCCATCATCCTCTGTGCCCTGCTGGGGGGCTTGCTGCCAGGCCTGCTCTGCACCCTGATCAGCGCCCTGGTCACCACCTACTTCCTGCTGCCCCCGATCCATGAGCTGACCGTGGCGACCGGCCAGGATCTGGTGCAGTGGGGGCTCTTGGTGGCCAACGGCGTGCTCGTCAGCCTCCTCAGTGCCGCCATCCACAGCTCCCGCGCCCGGGAGATCCAGCGCTGGCAGGAGCTGATGAACACCCAGTCCCGCCTGCAACAGAGCGAGAACCGCTTCCAGGCCACCTTCGAGCAGGCGGCGGTCGGCATCGCCCTGGTCGCCCCCGATGGTGGTTGGCTGCGGGTCAATCGGCGGCTATGCGACATGCTGGGCTATCGCGCCGGTGAGCTCATGGGCATGAGCTTCCAGCAGATCACCCACCCGGACGATCTCTTCATCGATCAGCACTACGTCGACCGGATGCTGGCGGGCGAGCTGCCCCACTACACCCTGGAGAAGCGCTATCTGCACAAGGGGGGCGAGGCCATCTGGACGACACTGACGGTGGCCCTGGTGAGGGATAGCGAGGGGGAGCCCGATTACTTCATCTCCATCATCGAGGACAATCAACAGAACAAGGAGACGGAGGAGGCCCTGCGCCGCAACGAGGGGATCCTGCGGGAATCCCAGCGGCTGGCCAAGATCGGCAACTGGCGCTGGCGTGTCAGCGACGGCAACCACTTCTGGTCACCGGAGATCTACCGCATCTATGGCCGTGATCCCGCCCTCCCCCCTGCCGTCTATCCCGAGGTGAAAAAGTACTTCACCCAGGAGGGCTGGCACACCATAGCCCAGGCCGTCGAGCACTGTCTGCGCGATGGGCTGCCCTATGAATGTGATGCCGGCGTCATCAACGAGCAGGGACACCCGGTCTGGGTCATCGCCCGTGGGGCTGCCTTGCGGGACGGAAACGGCCATGTCGTCGAGCTCTATGGCACTGTGCAGGACATCACGGAGCGCAAGCTGGCCGAGCAGCAGTTGCTGCACAATCAGCAGGCGGCGCTCGATACCCAGCGCCGCGCCCGCCTGGCGGCACTGAACCTGATGGACGATGCCATCAGTGCCCGGGTACGGGCCGAATCCATCAGCAGCGCCCTGCGCGAGAGCGAGCAGCGGCTGCTGATGGCCCAGGAGGGCGCCCACGTCGGGATCTGGGAGTGGGACATGGTCAATGATCACCTCTTCTTCTCCCCGGAATGCGCCCGCCTCTATGGCCGCGACGCCGGGCAACTTACCACCTTTCACGCCTGGCAGGCCTGCCTGCACCCGGACGACAAGCCCCGTATCGACGCCTTGCTGGCCGAGCTCTCGGTCAGCGACAAGCCCTTCGAAATCGAGTTCAGGATCCTGCTGCCAAACGGCGACCTATGCTGGCTGGTGAGCAAGGGCAGCGTCTATCGGGATGCCTGGCAGCGCCCCCTGCGTCTGCTCGGCATCCATCTTGACATCACGGAGCGCAAGCAGGCCGAGCAACAGCTGAGGCAGCTCTCCCTGGCACTGGAGCAGAGCCCGGACGGCGTCTTCATCACGGACACTCGGGCCCGCATCGAATATGTCAACGCGGCCTTCCTGACCATCAGCGGCTACCAGCAGGAGGAGGTCATCGGCCAGACCCCCTCCCTGCTGCGCTCCGGCCTCACCCCCAGAGCCACCTATGTCGCCCTGTGGGACGCCATCAAGCGTGGCCAGCGCTGGCACGGCGAGTTCGTCAACCGGCGCAAGGACGGCTCACACTATCAGGTGCTGGCGGCCATCTCCCCCATTCGCCAGGAGAACGGGCTGGTGACCCACTATGTAGCGGTACAGGCCGACATCACCGAGAAGAAACAGCTCGGCGAGGAGCTGGATCAGTACCGTTACCACCTGGAAGAGATGGTCGATGAGCGCACCCTGCAACTGGCCCAGGCCCACCAGCGCGCCGAGAGTGCCAACCGCGCCAAGAGCGCCTTCCTGGCCAACATGAGCCACGAGATCCGCACTCCCATGAACGCCATCCTGGGGCTCACCTATCTGCTCAAGCGCGACACCCCGGACAGCACCCAGCACGAGCGGCTGGAGAAGATCGACAATGCCGCCCAGCACCTGCTCACCATCATCAATGACATCCTGGATCTCTCCAAGATAGATGCGGGCAAGATGGCGCTGGAGCAGAGCGACTTCTCCCTCACCGCCATGCTGGACAACGTCAGCGCCCTGATGAGCGAGCAGGCCCGCGCCAAGGGCCTCACCCTCATGGTCGACATGGGAGACTCGCCCACCTGGGTCTATGGCGACATCACCCGCCTGCGCCAGGCACTGCTCAACTACGCCGCCAATGCCATCAAGTTTACCGAGCAAGGTGCGGTCACCCTGCGGGTACGGGTGGCCCGTCCGCTTGCCGACGGCTACCTGCTGCGCTTCGAGGTGGAAGACACCGGCATCGGCATCAGCCCGGAACAGTGCGAGAAGCTGTTCCAGGCCTTCGAGCAGGCCGACGTCTCCACCACCCGCAAATACGGCGGCACTGGCCTCGGGCTTGCGATCACCAGCCGGCTCGCCACCCTGATGGGGGGAGAGGCCGGCGTCAACAGCACACTCGGCCAGGGGAGCTGCTTCTGGTTCACCGCCGCCCTCTCGGCGGGTCAGGGAGAGGTGCCCCACCCCCTCCCGCCGCAGCAGAGCCTGGCGCAGACCGTCTTCCCCCACACTGCCCGGGTGCTGCTGGTGGAGGACAACGCCATCAACCGGGAGGTGGTGCTGGAGCTGCTTTGCAACAGCGGCCTCGTCATCGAGACCGCCGTCAATGGTCAGGAGGCGCTGGCCCTTGTCCGCCAGCATCCCTACGATCTCATCCTGATGGACATACAGATGCCGGTGATGGATGGCTACGACGCCACCCGCGCCATCCGCGCCCTGCCCGGCCTGGCGCGGCTTCCCATCCTCGCCCTGACGGCGAGCGCCTTCGAAGAGGACAGGAAGGCCTGTGAATCCGCCGGCATGAACGACTTCATCGCCAAGCCCGTCACCCCCGCCAAGCTGTTTGAGGCGCTGCAGCGCTGGCTGCCGAGCAAGGGAATGGTGGAGCCCGGTGAGCAGGATCTGTCCCGCGCCCCCCTGGCAGGCCCCCTCGCCCGCCTGCATGGCGTCCCCGGGCTGGATCTGCAGCAGGGGTTGGCAGCACTGCAGGGCAAGCAGGACAAATACCTTGCCTTGCTGCGCCACTTCGCCAACGAGCATGGCCAGGACATGGTCCTGCTCCACCACCATCTGCAAACGGGTGACAGGGTGACCGCCACCCGGCTGGTTCACACCCTGCGCGGGGTCGCGAGCACCCTTGGCATGGTGGAACTCGCGCGGCAATGCCTGCAGCTGGAGCAGACGCTCACGGGGGATGGCCCCGAGCCGACCGCCCTGATGACGGTCATTGCCGGGGAGCTGGCGGCCTTGCACGACCGGCTGGAGGAAGAGGTGCCCGCCCAGGCGCCGCAGCTCATCCCTCTTGGCAGCCAGTGGCAACGGGATCTGCGCCAGCAGATGGAGGCGTTGCTGCTGCAAAGCGACACCGCCGTGATCCCGCTGTTCGAGCAGTATGCCGCCCCCCTGCGGCTCATGCTCGGGCCCCGCAGCGAGACCCTGGCCAGGCAGTTGAAGAGCTTTGACTTTGACGGCGCCCTGCTCACCTTGCACCAATGCGCGCAAGCAGATGAGCCCCCCACTGAGGTCATGCCCCCTCTCCCCGATGGCGCTTCGCCGCCCCCGGGCCAGCCGAAGGGAGACAAAGGGTTGAATCACTGAATAAAGTCATGCATATAGTGTTGGTTTCCCCGGGGCCGCGCCGCCCGATGAGCGCGCCGTTTCCCGCTCAGGATCCAGCAGTGAAAGCATGCCAACCGCTTTTCCGTCCGCCGCCTGATCCTGCGTCACCGGCAGAACGATGATTTTTTAACTGTGCTTTACATGGAGCAATGAGCATGTTGTCAAAGCGTATTATCCCCTGCCTCGACGTCAAAGATGGCGTTGTGGTCAAGGGCGTGCAGTTTCGCAACCACGAGGTGATGGGCGGCATCGTCGATCTCGCCCGTCGCTACGCCGCCGAGGGTGCCGATGAGCTGGTGTTCTATGACATCACCGCCTCGAGCGACGCCCGGGTGGTGGACAAGAGCTGGGTGAGCCGGGTGGCCGAGGTCATCGACATCCCCTTCTGCGTCGCCGGCGGCATCAAGAGCGTCGAGGATGCCCGCCAGATCCTCGAGTTCGGGGCCGACAAGGTCTCCATCAACTCCCCGGCCCTGGCCGATCCCACCCTGATCACCCGGCTGGCGGAGCGTTTCGGCGTGCAGTGCGTGGTGGTGGGTATCGACTCCTACTTCGATGCCCCAAGCGGCCAGTATCAGGTCAAACAGTTCACCGGCGACGAGAGCCGCACCCGCACCACCAGCTGGACCACCCTGGAGTGGGTCAAGGAGGTGCAAAAGCGCGGCGCCGGCGAAATCGTGCTGAACGTGATGAACCAGGACGGCATGCGCCAGGGCTATGATCTCGAGCAGCTCAGACTGGTGCGGGCCGTCTGCAAGGTGCCGCTGATTGCCTCCGGTGGCGCCGGTGCCATGGAACACTTTCGCGATGCCTTCACCCTGGCCGATGTGGACGGCGCCCTGGCGGCGTCCGTGTTCCACAAGGGCCTTATCCCCATTCCCGAATTGAAACGCTGGCTGAAAAACGAAGGAGTCGCCATCCGTGAATAATCAAGCAGTAGACAATGCATTGCCCCTGGCCGAGCGCCTGGACTGGGACAAGTGTGACGGCATGATCCCCGCCATCGTCCAGCATGCCGTGAGCGGCGAGGTGCTGATGCAGGGCTTCATGACCCGCGAGGCCCTGGAAAAGACCCAGGCCACCGGCCAGGTCACCTTTTTCAGCCGCAGTAAGCAGCGCCTCTGGACCAAGGGCGAGAGCTCGGGTCATGTGCTCAAACTGGTCGCCATCACCACCGACTGCGATCAGGACTCCCTGCTCATCGCCGCCGACCCGGTGGGCCCCACCTGCCATCTTGGCAATCCCTCCTGCTTCGACGGTCACCCGCTGCCGCCGCTCGGTTTTCTCGCCGAGCTCGAGCAGATCCTGGCATCACGCAAGGGGGCCGACCCGGCCACCAGCTACACCGCCAGCCTCTATGGCAAGGGCACCAAGCGCATCGCCCAGAAGGTGGGTGAAGAGGGGGTGGAAGTGGCCCTGGCCGCCATGGCGAAAGACAGGGAAGAGCTCATCAACGAATCCGCCGATCTGCTCTATCACCTGACCGTCTTGCTGCAAAACGAAGGCTTGGGTTTGAAGGATGTGGTGCAGCGGCTTTATGAGCGCCACACCAAGTGAACAACGAATCCATGTTGACCCAGCTCTATCACCTCACCGTCTTGCTGCAAAACAAAGGCTTGGGTTTGAAGGATGTGGTGCAGCGGCTTTATGAGCGCCACACCAAGTGAACAACGAATCCATGTTGACCTAGCTCTATCACCTCACCGTGCTGCTGCAAAACGAGGGGCTTGGCCTCAAAGACGTGGTGCAGCGCCTGTATGAGCGCCACACCAAGTAGTCTTTGCACCGATAGACAAAACGGGCCCTCTGGGCCCGTTTTTCGTGCGCTGCGCCCTCTTCGCGGGAGTTGCCACTGTCAGGGCGCGTCAAGGGCGCTGCACCCCTGACAAAATCTGGGATACCCAGGCTGGCGCCCCCCTGAACAGGGAGTCGCTCATCCCAGGGGCGGCGGCGATAATGGCGCACCACCCTCACCTCCCCAGGCGTGATGAACAAATTTCAGGTTTTCTCCACCCCGGAGGCGCCCGCCGCCTTCACCTTGCTCGACATGGCGTCGGCCAGCTTCCTGGCAGACAAAGCCACCCTGCTGGCACAGGGGTTCGAGGTCATAGGCGAACCCATACTGGCCCCTGATGCCCGCGCGGCGGCTGAATCCCATCAGCTCAACATGGCCGATCCCAGCCGTCCCTATGGCGGCCCCGGCACCATAGGCCTCTTTAGAACCATGTTGCTCCATGCCCCCAGGCTGTTTGGCAAGGAAAAACCGCCAAGAGGCTGACTGAAGCCGACCTGAATGGAGGCCCCTTTGGATGTCGCAAATGGGGCCTGTCCGGCGCCAAGGCCCCCATGGATAATGCGGGGGCACAGTCCACCCCAGAGGCCCTATGAGCAAATACCAGTTCTTCCGTCAGGGACAGGATCCCGCCAGCGTCACCTTCTTGCTGATGTCGTCCCCCTCATTCTTGCCTGAAAAGTCACAGTTGCTGGAGCAGGGCTTCGAGGTGGTGGGGGATTATATCGACGCAGCCAACGAGAAAGAGGCGCTCGACAAGTTCAAAAGCGGCATGATAGAGCCCCTCGCGGAGTACACCAAGGCCAGTGAAGCAGGAGGACTTTACTACTTCATCACCGGCCTGTGGCAGGCGCTGCACAAGCGCATCAAGGGCGCCAACCCGCCCCGCTGAGAGGCGCCAGGATAGCTGGTCGCCAGCGCATCCCCGTCAAGCAGAGGGACGGTCGACCTTGCACCAGGCACGCTTCGCAGCAGGCGCTCTCTGGATGATAAAGAACGGGCCCGCAGGCCCGTTGATTGGATGAGGCCCTCACCTGAGTCACTCCAGCCGCTTGCGCAACATAAATTTTTGCACCTTGCCGGTGGAGGTCTTGGGCAGGGGGGTGAAGATAATGCGCTTGGGGGCCTTGAAGTGGGCCATCTGCTCGCGGCAGAACGCAATCAGCTCCGCCTGGCTGAGCACCCGCCCCTCCTTGAGCTTCACAAAGGCGCAGGGTACCTCCCCCCACTTCTCGTCCGGCATGGCGATCACCGCGGCCTCGTCCACGTCCGGGTGGCGATAGAGCACGTCCTCCACCTCCAGGCTGGAGATGTTCTCCCCGCCGGAGATGATGATGTCCTTGGATCTGTCCTTGATCTCCACGTAGCCGTCCGGGTGCCAGACCGCCAGATCCCCGCTTCGGAACCAGCCGTCCGCCATCGCCTCTTCGCTCGCCGCCGGGTTCTTGAGATAGCCCTTCATGACGATGTTGCCACGCAGGAAGATCTCCCCCAGGGTCTTGCCATCCCGGGGCACAGGCTCACCGCTGACGGGGCTGGCCACCCGCATCTCTCCCTGCAGCGGTGAGGCCACCCCCTGGCGCGCCTTGAGCCGGGAGAGCGCCGTAGCATCCTGCCCCTGCCAGCTTCGCTGGGGCTCGCACACCACGCAGGGGCCATAGGTTTCGGTCAGGCCATAGACATGGGTCACGGCGATCCCCATGGCCTCCATGCCGGCGATCACGGTGGCGGGTGGCGCCGCCCCCGCCGTCATCGCCTTGATGGGATGGTCAAGCCCCAGTTTCAGGGCCGGATCGGCGTTGTTGAGCATGTTGAGGACGATGGGGGCGGCGCAGAAATGGCTCACCTTGTGCGCGTGCAGTGCCTCATAGATGGCGCCCGCCTGCACGTGGCGCAGGCAGACGCTCACCCCGGCGGTCGCCGCCAGGGTCCAAGGGAAGCACCAGCCGTTGCAGTGGAACATCGGCAGGGTCCACAGGTAGACGGGGTGCTTGGGCAGCTCCCAGGAGAGGGCGTTGTTGACCGCGTTCAGGTGGGCACCGCGATGGTGATAGACCACCCCCTTGGGGTTGCCCGTGGTGCCGGAGGTGTAGTTCAGCGAAATGGCCTGCCATTCGTCCGCCGGCAGCCAGCCAGGCTCCTGTTCATCCCCCGTGGCGACAAAGGCCTCGTAGGTCAACTCGCCGACCAGCTCCCCCTCCTGATAGGTCGGATCGTCGATGGCGATCACCAGAGGCTGGCTGTCGATGAGAGAGAGCGCCTTGCGCACCACGGCGCCAAACTCCCTGTCCACCAGCACCACCCTGCTCTGGGCATGCTGGAAGATGAAGGCCATGGCATCGGCATCGAGCCGGGTGTTGATGGTGTTGAGCACGGCGCCGCTCATGGGCACCCCGAAGTGGGCCTCGAACATGGCCGGCACATTGGGGGCGACGATGGAGACGGTGTCCCCCTCGCCAATGCCGCGGCGGCGCAGTGCCGAGGCGAGCTGGCGACAGCGGCGCTCGGTCTGGGCCCAGCTCTGGCGCAGGGGGCCGTGGACCAGGGCCGGGTAGTCGGGATAGACACTGGCTGCCCGGGCCAGGAAGCTCAAGGGGGTCAGGGCCTCGAAATTGGCGCCATTTTTATCGAGGCCTCTCTCATAGATGTTCTGGCTTGTCATCGGGTTCCTTCCTCGTCGGGGTGCAAAGCGGCGGTGCAGCCGTGAACGCGCCCTGGCATCGTGCCGGCGGCGGCTTTCTGGTACGAAATGCAAGGGTATCAAGGGGCTCTGGGGGCAGGTATTAGCAAAACGTCTTAGGTTGGTGGGACCCCACGCCGGCTGATCTGCCTTATGACTTCCACTGGCCCACCCCCTTTGTCGCCAAACACAGACGCTATTTTGGTGCGGTCGTTTTTTGCGCAGTCAGCCTCTGTCGCGATCCCGAGGCGCTTGCCTTGAGCCAGACGCGCAAAATGCCAAGAATGGTCCCAAGCCCTCAACGGGTACAAGTACGAGGAGAAGAGCGATGAACAAATCCATGTTGGCAGGTGTCGGGATCGGTATTGCCTCTGCGCTGGCATTGTCGGCGGCAGCCAGCGGATCCCTGTTTACCTCAGAGCCCCAGTTTGCCGAGGTGCTGGCCAGCAAGCCGGTGACCGAGACCATCAAGACGCCGCGCCAGGAGTGCCGCAACGTCACCGTCACCCACCGCAAGCCGGTGCAGGATGAACACAAGATCCTGGGCACTGTGGTCGGTGCGGCCCTGGGGGGCGTGGTGGGCCACCAGTTCGGTGGCGGCAGCGGCAAGAAGGTCGCCACCGCTGCGGGGGCCGTCGCAGGCGGCTACGCCGGCAACCAGGTGCAGGGCAACATGCAGGCGGGGGACACCTACACCACCACGGAGCAGCGCTGCAAGACGGTACAGGACAGCAGCACCCGCACCCTGGGTTATGACGTCACCTACCGCCTCGCCGGTCAGGAAGGGGTAGTGCGAATGGAACAAAAACCCGGCACCACCATCCCCGTCAAGGATGGCAAGCTGGTACTGAGCAACGCGCAGGGTTGATACTCCGTTAGGAGCGCCCCGCCATGGAGAAGGCCCACCACATCGGTGGGCCTTTTTCATGTCCGCAACAAAAAGGGGCCCGCAGGCCCCTTTCTATCTCGCTTTCACCTTTAGTGGCGGCCGAAGGGCCACCAGGGCTTGTCGTTGTCCTGAATCTCGACCCGGGTCTGCTGCACTGTGCCCGGCTCGGCCCCTTTCAGCTTCTCGAGGTTGACGCTGAACTGCTCGGTGGACTCCACGAACCAGTCATCCAGGATCAGCACCTTGACCGACTTGCTGCCCCCCTCGCCCGCGGCCCAGCTCACCGTCTGGCCGAACCAGGGCAGGAAATCCAGCCCCCAGCGCGCGGTGATCCCCTCAAGGCCCAGAGTGGCACGGGCCGGCTTGCTCAGATCGCCGCTTCGCACCACCGGGATCTCCGCAAACCACTGCCCCTCGTTCACCGTCAGGCTGGCGCGCGCCAACGAGATGGTGGAGGGCGCCAGCTTGTCCTTGATGGTCACCAGGGTCTGGTGCTGCTCGCCCAGGGTCGCGCCGCTCGCATCATAGAGCTCCAGGGTAAAGGTCTCGTCCCCCTCGTGCAGGGTGTCGCTCTTCACCGGGATGCTGATGGTCTGGCTGTCGCTCTGGCCGGCGGCCCAATGCAGGGTACCCGTGAGGGGCGCCACGTCGTTGGCATCGGCGCTGCCAAAGGCGATGCGGTAGCTGACGCTGGCCTCCCCATGGCTGCCGTCACGGCGCGCCACGCTCAAGGCCAGGGTCTTGCCCTCCTCCACGCTGGCGGCGGCGCTCTCCAGGCTCAAGACTCCGACGGGGGGCAGCGGATACTGGATGGCCACCAGCACGGGATCGTGATCCGAGGCGCTGAAGGGCCCCTCGGATTTCGCCAGCTGGCCGCTGTACTTGCTGCCGTACTCGAAGAAGTTGCTCTCGGCGGAGTTGATGTGCCAATCCTCGATGCCGATCACCTTGGCCGCGAGGCTCGGGTTTGCCAGGGCGTGATCCAGGTTGCCGAGCTCCCCTTCATAGCTGTAGGAGTAGGTGTCGGTGCCGTGGAAGCGGGTGTTGAGGTTGACCAGACCATACCCCTTGCCCAGGGCGCTGCCGCTCTCCTCGAAGGGCTGGCCCGCCAGGGTGGTGAAGGAGGCGCTCATGATCTGGCGCACCTGGGCGGCCGGATCATAGTCGGTCAGCACCCGGATGGGATCCTCCATGCCGTAGGCGTTCAGATCGCCGATCAGCAGCAGATCCCCGCTCACCCCCTTGAGGGTCTCCCCCAGCACCTTGGCGGCGGAGACCCGCAGCGCGTTGCAGTGACCCTGGCCGTCCAGGGGATCGGCGGTGGCGTAGTCGGGATAATCCTCGAAGCAGGCGGAGCCCTTGGACTTGAGGTGGTTGACCACCAGAGTCAAAGGCGCATCCCCCTTGGGGGAGCTGAAGCGCTGCACCAGCGACTCGCGCATCCCCTGGTTGATGGTCACCGGCTTGCCGCTGGCGTCCTGCGCCTCGGCCTGCTGCACCGGCAGCGCGATCAGGCTCGCGGCCCCTTGCGGGGTCACACTGGCGGGCCGGTAGATGAGCCCTACCGTGATGGCGTCGGTGCCGATGGGCTGGCCATCGGGGGAAGCCACCCAGGCGTAGTGATCCGCCTCGTCTGGCTGGGCGGCGTTGAGGGCCGCCACCAGGTTCGCGATGGCGGAGTTGTCGCCGTAGCCGTTGTTCTCTATCTCCATCAGCCCCACCACGTCGGCGTTGAGGCGGGTGATGGCGCTGACGATCTTGGTGCGCTGCAGCTCGAACTCAGGCACCGTCAGAGCACCTCTGTTGCTGCCGGTGGGGTTGGCATCGCCCCCCACGACAGTGGTGAAGAAGTTGAGCACGTTGAAGCTCGCGACCCGCAGATCCCCCGCCTCGGCGAGCTCGGGCGTCTGCACCCTGTCCCAACCGCTGTGATCGATCTGGCTTGCATCGATGCGGTTGCTGGCCACCAGCCGGAACAGGTTGTAGGAGTAGCCGAGCGCCCCCTCCAGCCCGTTGAGCTTGTCGCCGATGCGAAGATAACCGTCCTCGGCGTTGAAGCCGGGGAACCAGGGCAGCACGCCGTCCGGCGCCTTGGCGTCCGTCTCCACCACCAGCTGGTTCTGCTGGTTGCGAAGGGCCCAGTCGCTCGCCTCCTGGCTCATGGCGGCAAACTTCTGGGTCGACTTGATGAGGGGCGCGCCATAAGAAAGCACCAGATTGTTGCGCTTGCCGTCGTAGTCGAAGCTGAAGTTGCGGGTCACCACCAGGCTGGACTCCGGCACCAGCCGCACCTGCATCCCCTCGTGGCGCTCCAGCAGCTGGCTCAGGCTCTCGCCTCCTACCGGCACCAGATCCACCGCAGGCAGCAAGGCCCCTGCCGGCTGGGTCACCACCAGCTGATCGGCGCTGAGCTGGGTCTGGTTGAAATACTCTTTGACCTTGCCCGAGACGCACACCTCGGCCCCCGGCACCAGGGCGCCGTTGGTCTGGGTGCTGTGGATGAAGAGGCCGTCCGAGGTGGCCGGATCCCCGTCCCCCTGCGCATCCTGAATGAAGAAGCCCTTGTAGAGGCCGCTCACCACCTGGGTCACCACGCCGCGGGTGGCATAGGCCTGCTCGGACTCGAACTTGCCGGCCGGCACCAGGGGGCTGCTGCTGCCCGGGCCCTGGATGGCGGGCACCGGCACAAGAGTGTCTACCGGGCAGACGAAGGCAGGCGGCTGGCTGCCATCACAGGGGGCATCGCCGCTGCAGCCGAGACCGCTGGCGTCATCCTTGGGAGCAGCCAGGTATTCGAGCGCAGGATCGAAGGGCGAGGTCGCATCAATCCGGCCCGTGGTGACGGTGGCCTTGCGGCGCAGGGTCATGTCCAGGGTCGAGACGTTGCCCGAGACCCAGGCCGTGCCCGGATCCACCCCCACCTGGCCGACGCTGTCCACTATCTCGCTGCCGCGATAGAGCACCAGGGCGTCGTCGCCGTTGAACACCAGGTTGCCACTGGTCTGATTGGCCTTGGCCAGGATCTCGGCGTTGGCGGAGGGGTTGGCCAGCACCAGACTGGCACCGGGGGCGAGGGTGCCTTGCAGCGCCAGGCTGTTGGTGGGGGCATCGGTGAGGGGTTTGCCGTTGGCGTAGAGCGCCAGCCGGTATTGAGAGAGATCGACGGCGTCGCTGCCGAGATTGCTCAGCTCCAAAGCCTTGTTGTTGCCAGCGCCTTCCAGGTATTCGGTGACAAGCAGTTGCGCCTGTGCCTGTCCCGCCAGCGCCAGCCCGACGGCCAGCGCTACCAGAGAGTGTCTTCCTGACATGGTCAGTTTCCTTTTTTATTTGCAGATCATGTTATTGGCGCCCCGCGCGAGGCGGGCCGCAGCACCTTGTTGCTGTCGAACTCGGCCAGGGGCCAAGATCGCGCCTACTCTGCCCCTTTGACGACGGAGCCGCTGGGAGCTGGCTAACAATGACCGCAAATTGTTGCGCGCAGGTGACGATCAATACCCGAATGGGCAGTGCCTTTCATCGGTGCGCAGGAAATCGTCGCCACCTCTGGCGGGGCCATGCCAGGGGGCTCGACATCGAGCAGAGTCCGGGACTGAGCCCCGCTTCAGAGGCGCGAGCGAGGCGGCCAGAGCGTGGTTCCAGGTGCAGCCAGCTAAGCGCCACAGGCCCCCATGATCCGTGAAAACAGAGAGATGGGCTCCATTGGAACGGCACTCTGTGCTCGTGTGAAACCGATTCCAGAAATGACAAATTTAACAAGAGAGGAGACAGGACAAACGTTTATTGCTTTTCGGTTCACGAATGGCAATAGTTCTCACTTCTTTTTTTTGGCCTTATCCCCCCGAGGTTTCACAAGATGTTTCGTCACCCCCTGGCAAAGTTGCTGCTGCTTGGTCAGCTCGCCCTGATGAGCTGGATGGCACAGGCCGCCGCCCCCGTTGAAGTGGAAGATGTGATGGGCCGCAAGGTCTCCCTGAGTCTGCCCGCGAGCCGCATCGTGCTCGGTTTCTATCCCGAGGATTATCTGGCCGTGGCCGGTGAAGGCGGCGCCGATCGCCTGGTGGGCATGTCCCGCGGCTGGTTCGTCAAGTCCCGCCCCGCCATCTGGTCCCTCTATGTGGCCAGCCTGCCGCAACTGGCCAGGGTGCCGGACCTTGGCAACGTGCAGGATCAGAGCTTCTCCATCGAGAAGACCCTGGCGGTCAAACCCGATCTGGTGATCCTGGCCCAGTGGCAATACGAGGCCCTGGCCCCGGATCTGCCGCGCCTCGAGCAGGCAGGCATCCCTGTGGTGGTGGTGGACTACAACGCCCAGACCCTGGCCCGCCACATGGCGAGCACCTTGCTGCTTGGCAAGGTGACCGGCCAGGAGGCCCGTGCCCGCAAGATGGCCGACGAATACAAGGCCAAGATTGACATCATCACCTCCCGCATCGCCGCCGCGAAGCGCCAGCCCCCCCGGGTCTATATCGAGCTGGGTGACAAGGGCCCGGCCGAGTACAGCTACACCTATGGCAAGGACATGTGGGGCGCCATGGCCCTGCTGGCGGGGGGTGACAACGTGGCGGCGCCCTTCGTCGAGCGCTGGGGTCCCATCCACCCTGAGCAACTGCTGGCGAGTAAACCCGAGGTGATCCTGATGGCGGGCTACGAGAGCGTGAGCAGCGCAGAAGCGATGCAGGTGGGCCAGGACGTCTCGGCCGAGATGGTGCGCCAGCGTCTGCAGGGCTTTGCCGCCCGTCCGGGCTGGAGCGAGCTGCCCGCGGTGCAGCAGGGTCGCCTCTATGCGGTCTATCACGGCGCCACCCGCAGCATCATGGATGCCGCCCTCATCGAGTTCATGGCCAAGGCGCTCTACCCGGACCTGTTCCAGGATCTCGATCCCCTGGCCACCTATCAGGGCTTCTACCGCAGCTATCTGCCCATTCACCCCGAGGGCACCTTCATGCTGGGTATCAAGTCGGGTGAAGCCAACTAAATCCGGTCGTTCGGGCTCTGCCCACCTCGGCAGAGCCCTCTTCGTCATCCCTCTTTAACCGGGCGCCCCTCATGGCGCCCGCTTCAGGATTGTCATCATGAATGATTTGGCTGCCCTCCAGCAGACCCTCACCCGCCAGCGGCAACGGGAGCGCCGTCGCTGGCACTGGCTGGCGCTGCTCACCCTGGTGCTGTGCATTACCCTGGTGCTCGACATCGCCACCGGCCCCTCCCTGCTGCCCCTTGGGGAAGTGGTCGATGCCCTGCTATCTCCCGCCCAGGCGGACGCCATGACCCGCACCATAGTCCATGACATGCGCCTGCCCATCGCCCTGATGGCCCTGGTGGTCGGCGCGTCGCTGGGCCTTGGCGGCGTCCAGATGCAGACCCTGCTGGACAACCCTCTCGCCAGCCCCTTCACCCTGGGGCTCGCGGCCGCGGCCGGCCTTGGCGCCGCACTGGCGCTCTATAGCGGCGGTCTCGGGCTCCCTCCCCTGATCGCCATTCCGGCCGGTGCCTTCATCCTGTGCATGTTTGCCGCCAGCCTCTTGTTTGGTCTGGCCATGATGCGCAACATCAGCAGCCAGACCCTGATCCTCGCGGGCATCGCCCTGCTGTTCCTGTTCCAGTCCCTGCTCTCCCTGCTGCAGTTCCTCTCCTCCCCCGAGCTCAACCAGCAGATCATGTTCTGGCTGTTTGGCAGCCTGATGCGCACCACCTGGGACTCCCTGATCATCACGGCCGCCGTCACCCTGATCTGCACCCTGCTCATCTATCGGGATGCCTGGGCCCTCACCAGCCTGCGTCTGGGGGAAGCCAGGGCCCGCAGCCTGGGGGTCAACGTGGACAGGCTGCGCATGAAGACCCTGATCCTGGTCGCCCTGCTCACCGCCACCGCCACCAGCTTCGTCGGCATCATCGGCTTCGTCGGCCTGGTGGCCCCCCACATCGCCCGCATGCTGGTGGGGGAAGATCAGCGCTTCCTGATCCCGCTCTCCGCCCTGTGCGGCGCCTGCATGTTGTCGGCGGCCTCTGTGCTCTCCAAGTCCATCATTCCGGGGGCCCTCTTTCCCATCGGCATCGTCACCGCCCTGATTGGCGTGCCCTTCTTCATCTGGCTGATCCTCGGCAGGGGGCGTAAACGTGCTTGAGATAACCCGACTCTCCCTCTCCCTCGGCCAGCAGACCCTGCTGCGGGAGCTCGACCTCACCCTGCATCCGGGTCAGGTCCATGTGATCATCGGCCCGAACGGGACCGGCAAGACCTCGCTGCTGCGCGCCCTGTTCGGTGAACTGACCCCGGCCGCTGGCGACATCCGCCTGGGGGGCCAGAGTGCCCGCCAGATGACACAGGCCAAATGGCGCCAGCAGTTTGGCTACATGCCCCAGAACATCCAGCTGGAGCTGGACTTGAGCGTCATCGAAGTGGTGGTGCTGGGGCGCCTCGACAGCCTCTCCATGCGTCTGGCGGACGAGGACATACTGGCGGCAGGTCGCGCCCTGCAGGCGCTCGGCATCGCCCATCTGGCGGATCGCCCCCTCTACTCCTTGAGCGGCGGCCAGCGGCAGATGGTGCTCTTTGCCCAGGTGCTGCTGCGCGATCCCCGCATCATGATGCTGGACGAGCCGGTCAGCGCCCTGGACCTGCATCACCAGATGCAGCTGATGGAGCACCTCTGCCAGCAGACCCGGGAGCAGCAGTGGATCACCCTGGTGGTGCTGCACGATCTCAACCTGGCAGCCCAGTTTGCCGATCAGCTGATCGTGCTGGCAGGGGGCGATCTGCAGGCCTTCGGCCCTCCCGCCCAGGTGCTCGACGCGGCCCTCATCGAGCGCCTCTACCAGGTACCGGTGCAGATAAGCCACGATCAGAGCGGCATCCCCTTCCTGCGTACCCTGCGAAGACAATCATGACGGCCCCGTCGGCATGGCCCGCAACCGGCCCCAGGGTACACACAAGATGAGCGGCGCCTCCTACTGGCGGGACTGGCAGGGCATGAGCCCGGCCGCCCGCCTGCTCATCATCAATGGTCTGGCGTTCAACCTCGGCTTCTACATGATGATGCCCTTCCTCGCCCAGCACATGGGCAGCGGGCTTGGCCTCGCCGGCTGGGCCTGCGGCCTGGTCATGGGGATGCGGGTCTTCAGCCAGCAGGGGCTCTTCCTGCTGGGGGGCACCCTCGGGGATCGCATCGGCTATCACCCCGCCATCGTCTGGGGCTGCCTGGTGCGCTCGGTCGGCTTCGTGCTGCTGGGCTGGGCCGAGTCCCTGCCCATACTGCTGCTGGCGGCGACCCTCACCGGTTTTGCCGGGGCCCTCTTCACCCCCTGCGCCCAGGCCTATCTCGCCAGCGAATGCAGCGCGCCCAGTCAGCGTCAGCGCGCCTTCGCCCTGCACAATCTCGCCAGCCAGGCGGGCATGCTGCTCGGCCCCCTGGTCGGCCTGGCCCTGACCCAGCAGAGCTATGCCCTGACGGGCTTGTTGGCGGCTAGCCTGTTCGCCCTGCTCGGGGTGCTGCAGTATCGGGTGCTGCCCAAGCGCCCGGCGGTCAACCAGAGCCCGCGCGGCGCCATTTTGCGCCAATGGCGGGAGATCCTTCGCCAGCGCCCCTTCATGATGTTCACCCTGCTGGCGGGCAGCTACCAGATCCTGTTCCACCAGCTCTATCTCGCCCTGCCCGCCCATATCCAGAGCCTGCCGGACGCCACCCAGCTGCTCGGCGGCGTCTTCACCCTCTCGGCGGTGATCGGCGTCCTGCTCCAGTTGCCGGCGTCCCGTCTGGTGGAGCAGCGCCTTGGGGGGCCGCTCGCCATGGGGCTGGGGATCGGGGTGATGGGGCTGAGCTATCTCGCCCTGCCGCTGCTCTCCCCCTGGCCGACGGCGGGGGTCCTGGCGCAGGTGGCCCTGCTTTCCCTGGGCTCCATCCTCTGCCTTCCGCTCTTTGCCGCCCAGCTGCCCCGCTACGCGCCCCCCGACCAGCTCGCCAGCTACTACGGCTTCTATGCCAGCGCCGGGGGCTGCATGGCGCTCATTGGCAACCTGCTGATCGGTTTTATGCTGGGGGATGCAGGCAGCCGCCCCGCCACCGCCATCTGGCTGCTGCTGGCCCTCGCCGGCCTGCTGGCCGGGTTTGGCCTCTATACCCGGCTGCGCAAGGATGGTCAGGTGCAAGCGCGCGTCAACAAATAAACAGGGCGGCCAAGGCCGCCCTGTTTATTTATTCATTCTCCCCTTTGCCTTCTTCCCCACTTGTCCATCAAACCCGGGACAGAGCAGGCTGACGCTAGATACCTAACTTTTGAGTTCATCGATCTATACAGCCTTTGGTTCAGGTTCCACTGATGTATATTGCGCTGCGCAGATGTCAACTACCTAGGCCTCACCAGGAGGGAATGCAGAAGATGGTTTTGCACTCAACTCTAATAGTCGCGCAAATATCTTTTCCTCTGCATTCAGTGGTGTCTGCATATTCTGTTGCCCAAAAAATGCAGCAAGGTAACCACAACCAGCATGTAGTACTCCGACGAAAATCTCTTCCAAATGGCGCACGGTTGCGCCTTCGAATGCCTCAGTAGATACCTCGCCCTTCAAATGCGCCGAGTAGAAGTAGCTGGCCCCAAAAGGAGAGCCGTGAATGATCTCGGATGAAAGAGAGTAAATCAGACCATATGCTGCAAGCAGGCGTGACCCCGATCGATGCCCCGCTAATTCACCCACTCTCCTTATACGACTGGGCACATCAAGGTTGGTCCACATGCCGTTACCCTTACCACTAAACTCGGGATACTCCCGTGCAAGCGTGGCCTGCTTATCAGGGTCGCAACGAACCTCGATCGAGAACTCACCGCTACCAAATTTTCTATTCTGTTGACGCCACGCGGCAAAGTCGATGTATCGGATGGCTCGTGAGCTCACGTTGTCCGATTCGACCAAGATATAGCTCGCATTTACGAAGGATTCGATTGCAGATCTGGCGACCGGATACGCGTCTCGAACTGGTATGCCGCGAAGTTTTGCCATCTGAAGCAACGTTTCAAACGACTGACCGGCAGACATTGCCAACAACGTGCTCATGCGCCTCTGTCCATCACCTAGCGTACAAATTAGTTCTTCCTCTTCAAAGGTTACAGACCCTTGCGACGCGACCAAAAGCGCGAGACGAAGAAACTCCTGTTGAAGCATCGCTAAGCCACGCAGGGCATCAAGAAGTGGAAGTTTTTGAGTATCCATAATACCTGAAGTGTGAACCCTGCTGCTCTGAGTGAGTGATCGCAGAGTTTTGAACCGTAATTACTTCGCTGCCCTGAGTTATTTGCGTCCCCAGTGTTCCAGCAAAAATGATCTAATTCCCCAAATGCAGCGCCAACCAGACCGCCAGGGGGATCACCACCACGGAGAGCGCATTGCCGCCGAGCACTATGCTGGCCACCTTGTCGGGCTGGCACTGGTACTGCTCGCACAGCATGTAGTTGAGCACCGCCGGGGGCAGCGCCACCGAGAGCATCAGCAGCGGGATCCAGTCAGGCTCAAGTGGCAGCAGCCAGACGGCGATGCCAAGGGAGATCCCCCCCGCCAGCAGATAGAGCAGGTTACATTTAAGCGCGAGCCCCAGGTGGCCCAGCTCCCCCTCCATCAGCCGGATGCCCAAGGCAAACAGCATCAGGGGCACCGCTATCTGGCCGAGCAGGGAGGCGCTGGTCACCAGATAGTCCGGCAGCGGGATCTGCAGGTTGGCCACCAGCAGACCGGCGAAGGCGGCCCAGAGCACGGGGCTTTTCAGCCAACCCCAGCGGGAGCTGCTCGCGGAGAGGATAAACATGCCCACCGAGAAGTGGAGCAGGTTGGAGAGCACGAAGAGGATGACGATGGCGCCGAGCTGCTGCTCGCCAAAGGCCAGCACCATCAGCGGGATGCCGAGGTTGCCGGTGTTGCGAAACATGGCGGGCAAGATCAGCGCCGCTCTCTCTATGCCCTTGAGTTTGAGCAGGGAGAGCAGCAGGCCCGGCAGCAGGATCACCAGGGCCCCGGCCGCGATCAGCGGCAGGTGGGCCGCCAGATCCAGGGGGTATTTCACCAGCGCCGAGAAGACCAGCGCCGGGGTGAAGAGCTCTATGTTGGCCCGGTTGATGTAACCGAGTTCGGCTCCCCCGCGCAGCCGCCCGTAGAGGGCGCCAAGGCCCGCCACCGCAAACACCGGGATGACGATATCGAGCAGGGCACTGAGCATGGGGAGTCCGTCTTAGAGTTCGCGGGCGGGGCGTCCCATCAGCACCACGGGATCCAGGGTGACCTCCAGGGCGCCGTTGCTGACCCAGAGCTGGCCGTCCGAGATGGTGCAGGTGAGCTGCATGGTGCGCTCCACCATGGCGGTCAGGGGCAGGGTCTGGCTGTCGGAGAGCTCGATCACGGTGAGGTTGTCGTGCAGGCCGAGCTTGCCCTGGTTCTGCTTCCACCAGACGCTGGTGCCGCGGCCACCGTAGAGATAGAGCACCACCTGACGGGAGCGGTTGCACGCCTTCTTGAGGCGCTTCTCGTCGGGCTGGCCGAGTTCAATCCAGAGCTCGATCTCGTCTGAGTAGTTCTTGCGCCAGAGCTCGGGCTCGTCGTCCGCCGAGAGTCCCTTGGTGAACTCCAGCCGCTCGGCGGCGTGCCAGGCAAAGGCCGCCAGCCGGATCATCATCCGCTCGTCGGTTTCGGAGGGGTGACGGGCCAGGGTGAGGGAGAAGTCCTGATAGAGATTGCGGTCCATGTCAGACAAGCTGATCTGGGCCTTGAAGATGGTTGCCTTGAGCGCCATAGAAATCGTGAACACCTGATAAAAGAGAAAAGGGCGGACATGCCGGGCGCCAGTGTAATCAAAATGGCCACCGGGTTCGACCATATTGACCACAGTTTCCCCACTTGGGCCTGGATAAGTGCCTTAAAAGACACATAAAACAAATGCCAGTCGTGAGACTGGCATTTGGCGGCATGAACGAGAGTGACTCACTTCTCGGCGGACTTGACCCCGAAGGCATTGAGCAGCAGGCAGCAGATCACTGCCACGGCCACGAAGCCGCTCAGGAAGATAAAGGGCATGGCCCCGTATCCCAATATGTTCCAGATGGTTTGTTCAAGCAGACTCATAGTGTGTCCTTCATCCAGTGAAATGGGTGTCCCTTTCGTGACGGAGTAGTCCCCGTTCCTGATAAGGCTATTTGACCTCAACCGGCGCCTGAGTCCTATGCCACCAAAGTAATAAATGGGGCACCAGTTTGCGCCAGATCAATGATTTGGCCCCTGATGTGCCGCTTTTTTGCCCATGGGGCAAGCGCTCCCCCCTTCCCTGCTCACGGTCAGACAAAAAAGCGAGGCGACCCCGGGGTCGCCTCGCGTACATCCTTTGCAGATCGCCTGGGATCAGTAGAAGCGCTGCTGCTCCGCCGCCATCGCCTTGAGGCGCGCGCAGGGGGCGAAACGATCGCCGTGGCGCTTCTGGTAGAACTCGAGGCGCCCCACCAGGTGATCGATGCCGAGGCTGTCCATGTAGCGGAAGGGACCGCCCAGGAAAGGCGGGAAGCCGATGCCGAAGATGGCACCTATGTCGCCGTCACGGGCCGAGGCCACCACGCCGCTGTCGAGCGCCATGGCCGCTTCGTTGAGCATCAGCAGCACGCAGCGCTCGGCGATCTCCTGGCGGGCCAGCTTGGGCGATACCTTGACCCCGAGCACGGCGTAGACGCTCTCGTCCACCGTCTTCTTGCCCTCCTTGCCGGTGAGCTTGTTGCGCGGCGCCGCCTTGCCGTAGAGGTAGAAGCCCTTGCCGTTCTTGCGCCCCTTGCGATCGTCTTGCAGCAGCTTGTCAAAGGCCTTGGGGGCCTGGAACTGCTCGCCGCCGAGCTCTTTCTCGAGGATGGGGGAGATCTTGGCCCCTACGTCGATACCGACCTCATCGAGCAAGGTGATGGGGCCGACCGGGAAACCGAAGTCCAGCAGGGCGCCGTCCAGCACCTCCACCGGCTCCCCTTCCAGCACCAGGCGCGCCGCCTCGTTCATGTAGGGGGCCAGGATGCGATTGACGTAGAAGCCCGCCTCGTCTTTCACCACGATAGGCGTCTTGCCCTGGGCCCGGGCGAAGGCCAGGGTGGTGGCCACCGTCTCGGGGCTGGTGCCCGCGTGGGGGATGACTTCCGCGAGCGGCATCTTGTCCACCGGGCTGAAGTAGTGCAGCCCCACCACCCGCTCCGGATGGGCGGCATTGGCCGCTATCTGGTGGATGGGCAGGGAGGAGGTGTTGGAGGCAAAGACGGTGTGTTCACCGCACTCGCGCTCCACGTCCGCCACCATCTGGTGCTTGAGGGCGAGATCTTCAAACACCGCCTCCACCACCATGTCCACCCGGTGGAAACCGGAATAGTCCAGGGTGCCGGTGAGCAGGCTCATCTGCTTCTCCAGCTCGCTGCGCAGCAGTTGGCGGCGCTTGAGCTTCCTGGCCAGCAGGTCATAGCTGTAGCGCATGGCGTTGCCGATGCCGGCGCTCCCTACGTCCTTGATCCGCACCGGCACCCCGGCCTTGGTGGCGGTGACGAAGGCGATGCCGCCCCCCATCAGGCCCCCGCCCAGCACGGCGGCATGGGCCACCTTGCGCGGCTCGGCTCCTTGATAGGTAACCTCTTTCTTCATCTCTGTGGTGGCGAAGAAAATCGAGCGCAGGGCGGCGGATTCCGCCGTCATCACCAGTTCGCCAAAGTGGCGGGACTCGGCGGCGAGGCCGGCCTGCATCCCCTCCTCCACGCCGATGCGCACCACCTCGAGGATCCGCTCAGGGGCCGGGTAGTTGCCACGGGTCTTGGCTTTGACTCCCTTGCGGGCCTGATCGAACAGCACCTTGCGACCCAGGGCGTTGGTCTCCAGCACCTTGCCCTGCAGATCCCGCTTCAGCTGATGGCGGGGCTTGCCCTTCTTGGCAAGCTTGATGGCGGCCTCCAGCAGGATGGAAGGCGGCACCACATCGTCCACCAGCCCCAGTTTCTTGGCCTGCTTGGCCCGCACCTGCTTGCCGGTCAGCATCAGATCCAGCGCCTTGGCCACCCCGATGAGGCGCGGCAGACGCTGGGTACCGCCGGAGCCCGGCAGCAGACCGAGCTGTACTTCCGGCAGGCCCAGCACGGTTTTAGCGTGATCTGTCACCACCCGGCCATGGCAGGCGAGCGCCAGCTCCAGCCCACCGCCGAGGCAGGGGCCGTGAATGGCGGCGATCACCGGTATGGTCAGCGCCTCGATCTCGGCGAAGACCACCTGACCCTCCCGCGACAGCGTCTCGGCGTCTCGGGCACTGGTGCAGGCGGCCAGCATGCCGATGTCGGCCCCGGCGATGAAGGAGTCCTTCTTGCCGGAGACGATCACCAGGCCGATCAGATCGCGGTTCCCCTTTATCTCGGCCAGCACGGTGCGGATCTCGTCTGCGAAGGCGGCCTTCAGGGTGTTCATGCTCTCACCGGGCACATCCATGCACAGGATGCCGATGCCGTCTTTGCGAATATCCAGTGAAAAAGTCTTAGCGCTCATCATTCAACCTCCAGCACCATGGCCACACCCAGCCCACCCGCCGCACAGGCGGTGTTGAGCCCCAGTCCCCCACCCCGACGCCGCAGCTCGTGCAGGGTCTGGGTGATCATGCGCGCACCTGTGGCGGCAAAGGGGTGGCCATAGGCCAGCGAGCCGCCGAGGACGTTGAATTTGTCCATGTCCACCTCGCCGATGGCCTGATCCCGGCCCAATTTGTCGCGGGCAAATTCGGCACTGGCAAACATCTTGAGGTTGGCCAGGGTCTGGGCGGCAAAGGCTTCGTGCATGTCGATGAGGGTCAGATCGGCCAGCGTAATACCGGCCCTGTCCAGCGCCAGCGGCGTGGCATAGGAGGGGCCCATCAGCATGTCCTGCCAGACGTCGATGGCGGAGAACGCGAAGCTGCGGATATAGCCAAGCGGCTCCAGCCCCAACTCCTTCGCCCGCCCCTCGCGCATCAGCAGCACGGCAGCGGCGCCGTCGGTGAGCGGGGTGGCGTTGGCGGCGGTGACCGAGCCATGCAGCCGGTCAAACACCGGTTTGAGCTTGGCGTAGCTCGCCAGATCCGAGCTTTCGCGGATGTTGTTGTCCCGCTCCAGCGGCGACTTGTAGGGGGGCACGTGGGCGGTGAACACCTCGCCACTGAGCTTGCCCTCTGCCCAGGCTTGCGCCGCCAGCGTATGGGAGCGGTGCGCCAGGGCATCTTGCGCCTCGCGGCTGATCTGGTGGCTCTTGGCCATCTGCTCGGCGGTCTGTCCCATGGAGAGGCCGGTGGAGTATTCGGCCACCGCGGGCGGCACCGGCATCAGATCCTTGATGCGCAGACGACGCAGAATATTGAAACGCTGCTGCAGGTTGCGCGCCTTGTTGAGATCCACCAGGGCCCGGGCCAGGGTTTTGCTCACCCCGATGGGGAGCACGGAGGAGGAGTCGGCCCCGCCGGCGATGGCGATGTCCACCGTGCCGGCCATGATGGATTCGGTGACGTTGGCCACCGCCTGGAAACTGGTGGCGCAGGCGCGCGACACGCTATAGGCATCGGTGCTGACGCTCATGCCGGTGCCGAGCACTATCTCCCGGGCTATGTTCGGGGCTTCCGGCATCTGGACCACCTGGCCGAACACCAGCTGGTCGATGAGCTTGGGATCGAGATCGGTGCGGGCGAGCATCTCGCTCACCACCAGTTTGCCGAGATCCACCGCGGGCACGCCGTGGAAGGCCGTGGCCTGCTTGGCAAAGGGGGTTCGCAGACCCGCCACGACGGCAATCCGTTCGCCCTGGCGAGTCGTCAGTTTCAATGGCTGTTTCATCCTGGCTCCTTGGTTAAACGAGAAGATTAAAAGGAAGAGGTCTGACCTCATTGCGCCACATCTTAACAATCCACTCACAACTTTCATACGGCTGATTGAAACTAAATTGCCACCATCTTGCCACCCTCCCTCGCCCTTGGGGGCCAACTGGAGTATAAAAAGATCAACTTCTATGAAAACAACGGGTTCATTACATGGCAGCGGCCGAATTCAGAGCGCTTGGGGACTATCTTGACAGTCAGATCCTGGGACAGGGCTCCCTCATTGAGGGGCTGCTGATCGCCCTGCTATGTGAAGGACATGTGTTGATCGAGGGGGCGCCGGGGCTGGCCAAGACCCGGGCGGTCAAGGCGCTGGCCGGCGCCGTCGAGGGGCGCTTCGCCCGCATCCAGTTCACCCCGGATCTGCTCCCCGCCGATCTCACCGGCAGCGAGGTGTTTCACCCCCAGGATGCCAGCTTCGTGTTCCAGCCCGGCCCCTTGTTCAACCACCTGGTGCTGGCGGACGAGATCAACCGGGCCCCGGCCAAGGTGCAGTCCGCCCTGCTGGAGGCCATGGCCGAGCATCAGATCACGGTGGGCAAGAAGAGCTGGCGCCTGCCGCCGCTCTTTATGGTGGCCGCGACCCAGAACCCCATAGAGCAGGAGGGCACCTATCCCCTGCCGGAAGCCCAGCTCGACCGCTTCCTGCTCAAACTCATGGTGGATTACCCCAGCCCCGCCATGGAGCTCGCCATCTTGCAGCTCAACGCCGGGGGCGACGCCCTGCCGCCGCCCCCCGTGACCCTGAGCCAGGCCGCCTTGCTCTCGGCCCGCAGCGCGGTGCAGGCCGTGCAGATGCAGACCCGGCTCGAGCACTATCTGGTGCAGCTGATCTGTGCCACCCGCCCCGGCAGCGGCCTCTGCCCCGAGCTCGAACCCCTCATTGCGGTAGGCGCCAGCCCCAGGGCCAGCATAGGCCTGGCCCGCGCCGCCCGCGCCCGCGCCTGGCTTGCAGGGCGCGACTTCGTGCTGCCGGAAGACATCCAGCAACTGGCGCCAGCCATCTTGCGTCACCGCCTCATTCCCAGTTATCAGGCCCTGGCGGACAACCTCGACAACGACACCCTGCTCGCCCGTCTGCTGGATGCCATCCCATGTCCCTGACAGCCCGCCGTCCAGCGCCACCGATTCATCCCGAGCCATCAGGCCCTGGCGGACAACCTCGACAACGACACCCTGATCGCCCGTCTGCTGGATGCCATCCCATGCCCCTGACAGCCCGCCGTCCAGCGCCACCGCTTCATCCCGAGCCATCAGGCCCTGGCGGACAATCTCGACAACGACACCCTGATCGCCCGTCTGCTGGATGCCATTCCATGTCACTGACAGTGCGCCAGACCTGTGCCATGCCCCTGATGATCTGCCCCCATGACCAGATCCGCTGATCCCCGCGCCCATCCCGACATCGCCCTTCCCCTGGCCCGGTTGCTGGCCATCCGGCTCTGGGCGAGACAGGGTCAGCGGGCGCGCATTCACCAGGCCCGTCAAGGGCGGATCGGGCGCCAGCCGGGCCTGAATTTTCGTGAGCTGCGCCTCTATCAGGCCGGGGACGAGGTGCGTCACATCGACTGGCGGGTCACCGCCCGCCTCGGCCGCCCTCACACCCGGCTGTATGCCGAGGAGCAGGATCAGGCCCACTGGCTGCTGCTGGACCTCTCCCCCGCCATGTATTTCGGCTCTGGCCCCCAGCTCAAGGCCCGCCTCGGCTGCGAGCTTGCCGCCGCCTTGCTGTGGCAGGGGGAGAAGCAGGCAAACACCCTGGTCTGCCACGGGGTGGAGACCCGCAGCGAGTCTCAGCGTGACTCCCTGATCCCCCTGCTGGAGGCGCTCTGTCACCACTATGAGGCGGGGCTGGATCGCGCCCCCCTGGCCAGCTCCCTGGCCCAGACCCTGGCGCGCCTCAGCCTGCCCCATGGCGCCAGACTGACAGTGATCAGCCACCATCAGCCCCTGGATCAGGGGCTCAGCCAGCAGTTGCAACGCCTCAGCCAGCGCCACGACATCCACTATTGGCAGATCCGGGATCCCCTGGAGGCGGCCCTGCCCGAGCAGGGGCAACTGGCGGTGCAATCGGGCAAGCGCAGCGGCTGGCTCGACGCCGGACAGCCCCTCTTTCGCCGGCGCTACCAGGCCGCGGCGAGGCAACAGGCCGACGCCTGCCAGCAGCAGCTGTTGCCCCTGGTGCAGCGCCTCTACCGCCTCGACAACGGCTTGCCGCTGCAACGCCAGTGGCAGGAGGCTGGATGCCGTCTGTTCTGAGCGCCCCTCAAACTGCCCCCCTCCAGCACCCGCCTGGGGAGATCGCCTCGCTGACGCGGCTTCAGGAGATCCAGGGACAGCTTCGCGACATCCATCCGGGCCCCCCCCTGGAGAGCGCAAGCGATCCCCGTCTGCTGGCCTGGGGCTGGCTGCTGATCGCCGTGCTCGCCGCCTTGTTCATCGGGGCCACCATAAACACCCTGTGGCGTCAGCGCCGCTGGGCACGCCAGATAGACTGGCAGGCCGCCGATCTGGTGCCCGATCTGCACGCCGCGCTGAGAGAGGCGGCCATCGCCCGCTGGCCAGAGGCGCGTTCCCTGCAAGGGGAGGAGTGGCTCGCCTGGCTCGACCGCCAGGGGGGCTGCCATTTTTGCGAGTTCGCCCGCCAGTGGCCGGGCTGGCTCTATGGCTCGGACGTGCCGGATGGGGGGCAGCGGGCACGGCTGCGCCTTGCCTACCTCAGCTGGGGGCGCCGCTGCGTCAGCGCTCCGCGCTGGATGGCGCGCCCTGTGCTGTGGCGCCGCACACGCAACGGAGGGGCCAGATGATCCTCGCCTGGCCCTGGTTTGCCCTCGCCCTGGCGCTGCCGCTGCTGGTGCGCTTCGGCCTGCCCCCGCTCTCCCGCACCGGCCGCGCCAGGCTGGCCCATGCAGGCTTCCCTCTGCTGCTGCCCCAGGCCGGGCAACCCCTGTGGCGCATGGCCCTGTGCTGGTGTGTCCTGGTGCTGGCCCTGTGCCGACCCCAGTGGCAGGAGCCCCCCCTCATTCACTACCAGGCCAGCCGGGATCTCATCCTGGCGGTGGATCTCTCCGACAGCATGCGCACCCAGGACATGCTGGATGAGGGGGAGCAGCGCGATCGCCTCTCTGCGGTGCGCCAGCAGATATCGCAGCTCATCGGCGAGCGCCCCGGCGATCGCATCGCCCTCATCGTCTTTGCGGATCACGCCTACCTGCTCTCCCCCCTGACCCAGGAGACCCGGGCCTTGCTGGCACTGACCCGCGAGCTCGATTTCGATCTGGTGGGGCGCACCACGGCGCTCGGCGAGGCCATACTGCTGGCCCGCCAGCACGCCGACCCCGACCGCCCCACCGCCCTGCTGCTGGTGACGGACGGGCGCAATACCGCGGGCAACGCAGAGCCCCTGACCGAGGCCAGGCGGGCCGCCGCCGCAGGCATCCGCCTCTATACCCTGGGGGTGGGGGCCGATCCCGACACCTTCGCCTCCCCCCTGGGAGGGGCAGATCCCAGCGCCGAGCTGGATGAACCCTTGTTGCGGCAACTGGCCGAGCTTGGCCATGGCCGCTATTTTCGCGCCCGCAGCCAGGCCGATCTCTCGGCCATCAATCAGGCCATAGACACCCTGGAGCCAGCCGCCCGCCCGCAGACCCTCTATCGTCCCCACCATGAGCTCTACCCCTGGCCCCTGGCGCTGGCCTGGCTGCTGCTGGTGTGGCCGGCCCGACTGCGCTGGCCGGGGCGGAGAACGGACAGAGACGCGCCGGAGCCGCCCCATGCATAAGTGGCTTGAAGGAGCGTCAATATGGAGCTGATGCTGCTGCGCCCGCTCTGGCTGCTGGCCCTGCTGCCCTGGCTGTGGCAGGGGTGGCGCCGTCGTCGGCAGCGCCCCCTGCTGGCCCCCGCCATGCAGGCCTATCTGTTACCGGCCCGGGGCCGGGCCATCCCCTGGCTCTGGCTGGCCACCCTGCCGGTGATCCTGGCGCTCGCGGGCCCCGCCCTGCGCCAGCAGAGCCAGACCGTCAGCAGCCCGGCCCTGGATCTCTGGTTGCTGGATCTCTCAAGCTCCATGCAGGCCAAGGATCTGCCCCCGGATCGGGCGACCCGGGTGCGGCTGCTGCTTCAGGACATGCTGGCCGAGGCGGCGGCCCGGCAGGCGCCCCATCCCCTCGGACTCATCCTGTTTGCCGGGGATGCCTACCTCGCCATGCCCCCTACCCGGGATCATCAGGCCATCTCGCTGCTGCTGCCGGACTTGCGCCCGGCCATCATGCCGCTTCAGGGCAGCGCACCGGAGCGGGCCGTGGCACTGGCCCTGGCGCAGATCCCCCCGGGCCAGCAGGCGCGCCTGCTGCTCATCACCGACGGCCTATCACAGAGCCAGATGACGCGCATCGCCGCTCTCTGGCCCTGTCTGGATAGCCTCTTCTGCCCACAGTCACCGTCCCCCCGACTCGACATCCTGCTGGCCAATGCCGGCGAGAGCGCTGCGCTGCCCCCGCCCCCCGCCGAGGGGTGGCGACTCGGCAGCGCCCTGGGGCAGACTCTGCCGGCACCGGACGGCGCCGCCATGGCGGATCTCGCGGCCAGCACAGGGGGAAGGTTGCAATGGTTGCAGGCCGGGCTCCCCTCCTTTGCCCCCCTGCCCATGAGCCAGACCCAGACCGGGGCCCAGTCCCTCGATCTCGGCCCCTGGTTGCTGCTCCCTCTGCTGCCCCTGGCGCTGCTGGCCCGCCTCTTCCCCGGAGCGCACTGGTTGCTGCTGCTCATGGTGGTGATCTTCCCCCTGCTCCCCGCAGGCGGCTCGCCCCCCGGGGTGGCCCGTCAGGAGGCGCCGCTGCAAGCCTTCTCCCAGGGGCAGGCGGCCCGCGCCTTCCAGGACCCCGTCTGGCAGGGCAATGCCTGGTACAGGGCCGGTGACTATGCCAGGGCCGTCGCCGCCTATGGCCGCGCCGACACGGCCACCGCCCACTACAACAGGGGCAATGCGCTGGTGTGGCTCGGGGATCTCATGGGGGCCGAGCAGGCCTACCTGGCCGCCCTCAAGCGGGAGCCCGGGCACCAGGATGCCCTCCATAACCTGGCGCTGCTGCGAGCTAACCCGCCACAGGCGGCCCCTTCTGCCCAGGCCCCCGAGAGCGGCGAGCCACCCGAGTCCTCTGCCACCCCGGACAACCCCCGCCCCCCGGCGCCCCCGGTGCTCTTGCTGGAGCCGCGGCTGCGCAAGGAGGCCGAGCGCCGTCCCCTTATCAAGGTGGAGGAGCCCTGGTGATCCCCTGGCTGCGTGCACTCATCCGGTTGATTCGGGTGCCAAGCGGCGGCTGGCTGCTCGCCATGCTGCTGGCCGCCCAGGTACAGATCGCTCCAGTGCAGGCGGCCCCCCCTCGCGCCGAGCTGCTGGCGGGGGAGAGCGAGCGCGACTGGCTGCTCGTCATCGAAGCCGACGGGGAGCTCAAGGGCGACGAGCTCAGCCTGCTCCCCCTGCTGCGTCAGTTTGCGGTAGGCCGGGTCAGCATCAGTCGCGTCAACACCGAGGTGAGCAGCCTGATCCGCTGGCAGATCCCGCTTCACCTGCTGGAGACCAGCCCCCGCCAGGTGCCGCCCCTGTCCCTCGGCGCCGAGCAGACGCCCGCGCTGCCCATTCCGGCGCGCCCCCGGACGGGCACCCTGATGTCGCAGCCCGAGGCGCGAGTCTCCCCCGTGGAGCTGCAGGCCAGGGTGCTGCATCAGGGCCCCCTCTACCCGGGGCAACCCTTCATCTATGAGCTGAGCCTCTGGCTGCCCGCCAACATGGAGGCCCCCAACCTCGGCGAGCCCCTCGGTCAAGGCTTCACCATACGCCGCCTCGGCGACGATCGCTGGGAGTCCCCCGCCAGCCCCGGCATGCCGGGGCGCCTGATCCGCAAGTGGCTGCTCCAGGCCAGGGAGCCCGGGCTGCATCCCCTGGAGTCCCCCCGTTTCCAGGGGCGATTGCCCCAGGACCCGGACACCGCCGCGCAAAACGACGCAGGGGATCTGCTCTCCGCCAGGGCGGCCACCCTCTTCGTCAAGGTGGACAAGGCGCCCCTGGAGCCGGTGGCGAGCAGCCTGAGCCTGCGCCAGCAGTTCAGTCCGGCCAGGGGAGCCAGCGTCGGGGAGCCGGTGATCCGCACCCTCACCCTGGTGATGGAGGGAGGAGATGGCAACCGCCTGCCACAGCTCCCGGCCCCGGCATTGCCACAGGGTCTTTCGATGAAACCGGACGGCGAGCAGCAGCAGGAGCGTTTCGTGGCCAAGGGGGCGCTGCGCTTCGAACGCCAGTGGCGCCAGGCCCTGACCGCACAAGCCCCAGGCAGCTATACCCTGCCCGCCGTGACCCTCTCCTGGTTCAACACCCGGACCGGGCGCATCGAGCAGGCCCGCCTGCCGGCGCAGACCCTGCACATCGAGGGCGACGCCGCCCCCTCCGATCCCGCCAGGGCGCCCGGCACAGAGAGCCTCCTCTGGGTGCTGTGGGCGCTGCTGCTGCGCGCCCTGTGCCAAGGCGGGCCGCGCTGGCTCGCCTTCTATCGGCTGCAACGGGCCCTGGCGACCCGGGAGCCTGACTTGGCCAGAGGGGCCTTGCTGGCCTGGGCAGCGCTGCGCCGGGGGCAGCCTTGCCAGCACCTGGCCAGCCTGCCTTGGCATGGCGATCCCGCCATGGGCCCGCGACTCGATGATCTGGACAGGGCCTGTTTCGCCGCCCCTGGTGCTGCAAGCCAGGGGGTCGACTGGCAGGGGCTGGCCCGGGCGCTGTGCGCCAGGGAGACTTTTGCGATAGCCTATGTCCTCAGAAAACTGGCGTGGGCACGTCCCTGACGCCTGCGGCAAACCACTCATGAAAAAGGAATCGCATTCATGACGTTAGGTTTTTTTAGAAAAAAAAAGGCAGGAACGGGAAAGGATCCCTCGGCCACCCCGGTCTATGGGGATATGGCAGACAAACAAACGAAATACGAGGCCCTGGTGCACGCCCTGCACGGGGACATCTACCGCTACGCCTACTGGCTGTGCCGGGATCCCCAAGTCGCCGAGGATCTGGTGCAGGAGACCTTCCTGCGAGCCTGGAAGGCGCTCGACTCCCTGGTCGATGACAAGGCCGCCAAGGCCTGGCTCATCACCATATTGCGGCGGGAAAATGCCCGGCGCTTCGAGCGCAAGCAGTTCGATCTCGTCGATCTCGACGAGCATCCCCAAAGCGATCAGGATGCGCTGCACAGCGAACAGGAGATGGAGCACGAGTGGCTTAGGCGCCACATCGCCCGCCTGCCCGACGAGTATCAGGAGCCCCTGCTGCTGCAGGTGCTGGGGGGGTTCAGCGGCGAGGAGATCGCCGCCCAGCTCGGCCTGAACAAGAACACCGTCATGACGCGGCTGTTCCGGGCTCGCAACCAGATCAAAGAGGCCATGGAGGCTGCGCAGCAACAGAGAGGTCACACCAATGGATGAGCTTGAATTTCGCCGCCGGGCCATCACCCATCCCACGGACAGGGATCCTGCCTTCCTCGCCGCGGCAGAGGCGTCTGCCGCCAATCGCAAGCACCTGGACGAGATGAAGCAGCTCGATCGCAGCCTGCAACGGGCGATGGAGGTCGAGGTGCCCGCCGGTCTCGCCGAGCGGATCCTGCTCCGCCAGGCGATGGAAGCGGACGACGAAGTGGTGCCACTGCCCTCCCCGGCCAAAGGCAGAGGCTGGCGCCCCCTCGCCATGGCGGCCTCGGTTGCCTTCCTGCTCGGCATGAGTACCCGCTGGATCAGCTGGCCACCGGCATCGGAGCCGCTGTCGCTGGCCCAGGTGGCCATGGCCCACGTCTATGGGGAGGAGCCCTTCATCCAGGGGGTGGATGAGAAGGTGAGCCTGCAGACCATCAACGCCAAGATGGAGAAATATGGCGCCACCCTGATGGACATGTCCGGCATGAAGATCACCTATGTCAATCACTGTGCCTTTTACCAGGGGCCGGCCCTGCACATGGTGATCCAGGGCAAGATGGGACCGGTCACCCTGTTCCTGGTGCCCAAGCATGTGCCGCTCAGGATCCAGCCCGATTTTGCAGACGGTACCCTCAAGGGGGAGATACTCCCGCTCAAGGGGGCAAACATGGTGTTGATTGGAGACATGCAGGAGTCACTGGCCCCGGTTGCCCAGCAGCTTGAGTCCCGTTTGCACTGGTCCATTTAACAGATCTTGACTGGGGCTGACCGGGCCCCCGTCCCCTCCATATCACAGGCAGACACCGTCTGTTGTCTGCCTGTTCATCTCAGAATCCCGACAACTTCCCGCTTGATACCCACCTGAAGTCACATTTTTACTATTTTTTTTGAACGATTCAAAAGGAACTCATTGTATGTTATTCATCCGATAATGGATAAAACAGACTATTTAAACGGCAAGTTAAAACAAATGATTAACACAATGGAAACTTTTATGTATTCTGCTGTCACTGGTCTGATTTCTTACCTCCTACCAGATCCATAGAATCACGCCAGAAGTGAATGGGAAGAAGCTGACATAACAACAGATCTTGTCGTCTATAGCGGCCAAAGAGCCCTGATATCGACAGAAAATCTGCTTACAAAGAGAGAACACTATGACAACTGCCTTTTTCAAGAAAAGCCTGATCGCCGCGGCCGTCACCCTGGCCAGCACTCAGACCTTCGCCGCCGCGTTCCAGCTGAACGAACACTCGGCCTCCGGTCTGGGCCGCGCCTATGCCGGTGAAGCAGCCATCGCCGACAACGCGTCCGTGCTGTCCCGCAACCCGGCCGCCATGACCACCTTCGACAAGATGGCATTGTCTGTTTCCGGTACCTACATCAAGCCCGACGTGGATGTCGCGGGTGACATCTATGCCGGTCCGGCCAAGCTGGCATCGGCCAGCGAGAGCGACATCGCCCCCGATGCCTTCGTGCCGGCCACCTACTTCATCCAGCCCCTGAACGATCAGTGGGCCTGGGGGATTGGCCTTTTCTCCAACTACGGTCTCTCCACCGAGTACTCCAAGACCTTCCCGGCCGGTGCCGGTGCCGGTGATACCGAGCTGTTGACCTTCAACATCAACCCCAACATCGCCTACCGCATCAACTCCAACTTCAGCGTGGGTGCCGGTGTCAATGCCGTCTATGCCCAGGCCGAGCTGAACCGCTATGCCGGTGCCCTGGCTCCGGGCCTGACCGCCAGAACCGGTATCGTTCACAACAGCGACACCGCCATCGCCCACCTCAAGGGTGATACCTGGGGCTTTGGCTGGAACGTCGGCGCCCTGTACGAGATCAACGACAGCAACCGCCTGGCCCTGACCTACCGCTCCCAGGTAGATCTGAGCTTTGACGGCGACTTCAAGGGGCTGACCTCCGGTTACCAGACCGTCGATGGCAACCTCAAGCTGGATCTGCCTGCCCAGGCCGAGTTCGCCGGTTACCACCGCCTGAACCAGCAGTTCGCGGTGCACTACTCCGTCAACTGGACCGACTGGAGCGCCTTCCAGGAGCTCAAGGCCACCAGCAACGCCTGTGCCGGTGGAGTCTGCCTGCAAAAAGACGAGAAGTTCAAGGATTCCGCCCGCTACGCCATCGGTGGCACCTGGTACGTCAACCCGTCCTGGGAAGCCCGCATCGGCTTCGCCTACGACAACAGCCCGATCGAGCCGGAATACCGCAGCCTGAGCATTCCTGACTCCGACCGTGTCTGGTACAGCGCCGGCGCCACCTACCACATCGATCAGGACATGAGCGTCGATTTCGGCATGGCCTACCTGGACGGCAAGGAAGTGGACGTGAACGAAGGTCTGACCAGCCATACCGATCCGGTACGCTGGAAGGGCACCTCCCACGGCAACGCCTTCCTGGCTTCCGCCCAGTTCAACATGAAATTCTGATTTCATCGCGATCAAACAGAGCGCCTCCGGGCGCTCTTTTTTTATGCGACATTCCCATTTCGGCGCACAGCTGTAGCAAACACCTGTACTCTTTTTGTTTTTTATCAAGCTGTTATAAGTAACCGCTCCAGCATTTGCTTTGCCCGCCTTTCGGCCCCGCCCCCCGTTGCCTTACTGGTCATACCATATAAAATCCTGCCTCAACCGAATCACAGAATGAACCCCTGTGTTCATCCTGAGGAAAGCAATGCAGTCGACCATCAAGCCCTCCCTCATCGCCCTGATCTTGCTGCCTGGCCAGGTCCTGGCGGCCGGTTTCCAGCTGGCGGAACAATCGGCCACCGGCATGGGCCGTGCCTTCGCCGGGGAGGCCGCCATCGCCGACAACGCCAGCGTGCTCGCCCGCAATGCGGCCGCCATGACCCGTTTCGAGCGCACCGCCTTCTCCGGCGGCGTCATCCATATCCAGCCTGACGTCAACATCGAGGGGGTGACCCGGGTCCCCACCACCCAGGGCCCGGTGACCCTGGATGCGAGCGCCAACGACATCGCGGACGGTGCCTGGGTGCCCAACGCCTATCTCATCCTGCCCCTGAATGATCAATGGTGGCTGGGGCTGGCGGCGACCTCCTACTATGGCCTCGGCGTCCAGATGCCGGACAACTACAACGCCGGTCACTTCGGCAACGTCTCCGACATCAAGACGGTGGATCTCGGCGCCTCCCTGGCCTACCGTATCAACCAGTACTGGTCGGTCGGCGCCGGCCTCTCCGCCATTCAGGGCGAAGGGGAAGTGGGCGGCACCTTCCCCTCCAACAACAAGATTGCCAAGCACCTCAAGGGGAATGGCTGGGCCCTTGGCTGGCATCTCGGCACCCTGCTGGAGCTGTCCCCTGCCACCCGCCTCGGCCTCTCCTATCGCCATGATGTCAACCTGACCCTCTCCGGGGATGCCGTCGGCACCGATCTGCTGGGCCGCACCTTCACCGACACCGGCAGCCTGGATCTGCCCCTGCCCGCCACCGCGGAGCTGGCCCTGTTCCATCAGCTGACCCCGACCCTGGCGATCCATTCAAGCATCAACTGGACCAACTGGAGCAAGTTCGTCCAGCTCGAGTCCGAGCTCGATCACCATGGCACCATGCACATCAAGGACGAGCACTGGGAAGACAGCTGGCGCTACGCCCTCGGCCTGACCTATCAGCTGGCTCCTAAGTGGCAGCTGCGCTCCGGCCTGGCCTACGATCGCAGCCCGGTTCCCGCCGATCGCCGCACCATCTCCATCCCGGACTCGGATCGGGTGTGGTACAGCGCCGGGGTGGGTTACCAGATAGACAGCAACCTGTCGCTGGATCTGGGGCTGACCCTGATCGACGGCAAGAAAGTCGGGGTGAGCGAAACCATGCAGCTCAAACCCGGGATGGCACAAACCACCTCCACCTTCCAGGGCACCTCGGAAGGAGATGCCTGGCTGGCCGGTCTGCAGCTCAACTACCTCTTCTGATCCCGCCCCCCCTGGCAACACTATGCCAGTTGCTGACCCTTTCGACCCGGTCGGCACTGGCATAGTGATCCGCTTCACCATAGAATCAAGCCTTCACCCATGCTGGAGAAATGCATGTATTCCTATGTAGCAAGGCAGCCCATCCTGGATCGGGAATTGAAGACCCATGCCTATGAGCTGCTGTTTCGCGACAGCCTGGATAATGTGTTTCCCCCCATCTCCGCCCAGCTGGCCACCTCCCGACTGGTGACGGAGCAATTCCTGCAACAGAACATCGATCAGCTGCTTGGCGGCCACCCCTGCTTCATCAACTTTCCTCACTCCCTGCTGCTGGACGGCCTGGCCGAGTGCCTGCCCCAGGACAAGGTGGTGATCGAGATACTGGAAGATGCCGAGCCCGACGATGCCCTGCTGGACAAGGTGATCCAGCTCCACGGGCTGGGCTATCGGCTGGCGCTGGATGATTTCACCCTGGTCCCGGCCTGGGACAGGTTCCTGCCCTACATCCACATCATCAAGTTCGATCTGCGGGCCACACCGCTCGCCAGCATCGAGCGGTTCATGCGGACCCATAACCACCTGCCGCTCACCTACCTCGCCGAAAAGGTGGAGGACAAGGACGAGTTTGAACGGATGAAGGCGCTGGGAGTGTCGCTGTTCCAGGGCTTCTTCTTCAGCCGGCCCCAGATGGTGCAGCAAACCACCATGCCCCCGACCCAGCTGGTGGTGATGCAACTGCTGAAGGTGGTCAATCAGGCCGAGCCGGATCTGGACAAGATAGAGCAGCTGCTCAACCAGGATCTCTCCCTCTCCCTCAAACTGCTGCGCTACGTCAACCACCTCAAGCGCTTTCCCCAGCCCATCGCCTCGTTTCGCCAGGCCGCCAGCTCCTTGGGGCACGCCCAGCTCAAGCGCTTCGTGGCCCTGATCGCCGCTACCAGCGCCGGTCACGACAAGAGTGCCGAGCTCTACCAGATGTCCCTCATCCGGGCCCGCTTCTGCGAGCTGCTGGCACAGACCCATGCCCCCACCCAGCAGGCGCAGCAAGCCTTCATCACCGGACTCTTCTCCCTGCTGGACGTGCTGATGGGGCAACCGCTGGATCAGCTGCTCGGCACCATACCCCTGACCGCCGAGATCCGCGCCGCCCTGCTGGAGCGCAAGGGCAATCTGGGGTTCTATCTCGCCTTCTGTGAAGAGTACGAGAAGGCCAACTGGCAGCGGATCGCCGCCAGCACAGCCCGCCTGGGGCTCAATGAAGAGAAGGTAAGCCACCTCTATCTGGCCGCCACCACCTGGGTCAATCAGCAGCTCCAGGCCATGGAAGGAACGGACTGACCCCACTCCCCGCGCTCACCTATCCATCTCCGGAAATGACAACGTCCCCGCTAGAGGGACGTTGTGCGTTTATCGGCCAGCGCCGTCGGGGGAAACTTTTCAGCCCAGTTCGATGGCCATGGCGGTCGCCTCCCCGCCGCCGATGCACAGGCTCGCCACCCCTCGCCGCAGGCCCCGCGCCTGCAGGGCATGGATCAGGGTGACCAGGATGCGGGCACCGCTCGCCCCCAGGGGATGGCCCAGGGCGCAGGCGCCTCCGTTCACGTTCAGCTTGTGATGGGGGATCTGGCACCCCGCCATGGCCAGCATGCTCACCATGGCAAAGGCCTCGTTCACCTCGAACAGATCCACCTCCTCCACCGACCAGCCCACCCTGGCCAGCAGCTTGTCGATGGCCCCCACGGGGGCGCTGGTAAACTCCGCCGGCAGGGCGGCATGGCTCTGGTAGCCCACCACCCTGGCCAGCACGGGCAAGCCCAGACTCTCGGCGGTCTCGGCCCGCATCAGCACCAGTGCCGCCGCCCCGTCCGAGATGGAGCTGGCATTGGCCGCCGTGATGGTGCCCATCTTGCTGAAGGCTGGTTTCAGGGTCGGTATCTTGTCGGGCCTGGCCTTGCCCGGTTGCTCGTCGTCGGCCAGCAGCAGGGTGTCCCCGGCCATCACGGGCGCCAGCTCGGCCCCGAAGGCGCCGCTTCGCTGCGCCGCCAGGGCCCGCTCCAGGGAGGCGATGGCGAAGGCATCCATGTCGGCCCGGGTCAACCCGGCCCTGTCCGCGCTCAGCTGGGCGTAGTGGCCCATCAGGTGGCCCTCGTAGGCATCCTGCAAGCCGTCGAGGAACATGTGATCCAGCACGCTCTGGTGGCCCATGCGAAAACCGCTGCGCGCCTTGTCCAGCAGATAGGGGGCCCGGCTCATGCTCTCCATGCCGCCCGCCACCACCACATCCACCTCCCCCAGCCGCAGCCCGTCTGCCGCCAGCATCACCGCCTTCATGCCGGAGCCGCACACCTTGTTGACGGTGGTGCAGGGCACCCTGTCCGGCAGCCCGGCCCTGAGCGCCGCCTGGCGGGCCGGTGCCTGCCCGACCCCGGCGCTCAGCACATTGCCCAGATAGACCTCATCGACCCGGGCTGGGTCTATTCCGGCCGCCGCCAGGGCGGCGCGGATGGAGCAGGCGCCGAGCTCGGGTGCACTCAAGGCGCTCAAGGCCCCCTGAAAGGCCCCCATGGGGGTACGTTTGGCCGCCACAATCACTATATCCATCAATCGCACTCTCCTTGTTACATTGGGATAACATATGCCGCCGCCGTCCCCGGAACAAGACTTGCGGGGAAGTTGACGTTTGGGTAAGGTGCCAGCCTGCATTGACAACCAGATGACAGCCAAGACAGCCCTATGACCAAATCCAAGGATGACGCCCGGACCTTCAGCATCAGCGAGCTGGCCCGTGAATTCGATGTGACCACCCGCAGTATCCGCTTCTACGAGGATCAGGGCCTGCTGAACCCGACGCGCCAGGGACAGACCCGGATCTACAGCCGCCAGGACAGGGTGCGCCTCAAGCTGACCTTGCGTGGCAAACGGCTGGGCTTCAGCCTCGCGGACATCCGGGAGCTGTTCGATCTCTATGACGCGGACAAGAGCAGCCGCTCCCAGTTGCAGACCATGCTGGGGCTGGTGGCCGACAAGCGGGAGACGCTGCAGCAGCAGCTGGAAGACATCCAGATGGTCTTGCTGGAGCTGGAGGCGGCCGAGCAGCGCTGCCGGCAGGCACTGGGCCAGCTGACTCCCTGAGTCGGCCGACAATTCCAATCCGAGGCAAATAAAAAGAGGGAGGCTTGCGCCTCCCTCTTGTCATTCATGGCAGTGGGCCTGGTCTCAGGCTTCCTTGCTCCAGCGATTCGGATCGTAATCCGGGCTGTAGCGATCGACTATGATGGCGCAAGCCGCATCGCCGGTGATGTTGAGGGCGGTACGGATCATGTCGAACAGGCGATCCAGCGCGAACAACAGCGGCAGCCCCTCGATGGGAATGCCGGCCGCCAGCAGCACGGCCACCACCAGGAAGCTCGGGCCCGGCACGCCGGCCTGGCCGATGGCACCCAGGGTCGAGGTGACTATGATGGCCGCCCAGGCGCCCATGGTGAGATCGATGTTGTAGACCTGGGCGAAGAAGATGGCCACCAGACCGTAATAGATGGCGTTACCGCTCATGTTGATGGTGGCACCCAGCGGCAGCACGAAGGAGGCGGTGGCGTTGGTCACCTTCAGATCGTGCTCGCAGGTCTCCATGTTGACCGGCAGGGTCGCCATGGACGAGGCGGTGGAGAAGGCCACTATCTGCGGCTTCTTCATCGCCGAGAAGTACTTGCGTACCGGCGTGTTGGAGAAGAAGGCGATCAGCATCGGGTAGACCACGAAGCCGAAGATGAGGATGGCGGCGACATAGACCACGAACAGCTTGAGCACCAGGGTCAGCACGTCGAAGCCATAGGTGCCGATGGCATCGGCCATCAGGCCGAAGACCCCGATGGGGGCTATCAGCATCACCTTGTTGATCATCCAGACGAAGGCGTCCACCAGGGTGTTGAGGCCATCCACCAGCGGCTTGGCGCGCTCGCGGGGCTGCTTGGCCAGGGCGATGCCGAGGAACATACAGAACACCAGGATCTGCAGTATGTTCGCCTCGTTCAGGGCACTGAACACATTGGTCGGGATCATCCCAAGCAGGGTAGCCACGGCATCCGGCAGGGCGCCCTTGTCGGCGTAGTCACCGGAGAACATGGCGGCAGTGGAGCCGAAATCGACCCCGACACCGGGCTTGAAGACTTGACCCATCACCAGCGCCAGCAGCACCGCCAGGGCGGAGGTACCGAGGAAGAAGGCGAGCGTGGTCACCCCTATCTTGCCCGCGGCCGGGCTGGCCCCCAGATTGGCGGCCCCGGACAGGATGGCGACCGCCACCAGCGGGATCACCAGCATCTTGATCAGCTGGATGAAGAGCGTACCCAGGGGTGCGAAGACGGTCGCCTGCTCACCCATGAGGGCACCCACCAGCGCCCCCAGGATCATGGCGACCACGACCTGGAGGCCGATATTTTTAATTAATCCTTTTGTCAACACAGAATGTTCCTTTATTAAGCAATTACTCACACTTTTGCAGCGTAAATGACCACCCAGAGCGTCAAATCCTCTCCATTGCTCTGGCGGCGCGCTTTATCTCATATTTATTACCCGTTTAACATCGGGATCCCTGAACGAAACGAATTTTTATGGTTTTTCACAAAGTTGAGACCCACAAGAAACTCACTGTTTTTTCCCTGTTTCACCATGACAATGGCCAAAATAATGTGCTACTTTGGCTCTGCAAACGTGCATACAGGGAAGAAAAGATGCTGAAAGTTAACGAATATTTTGACGGAAATGTTAAATCCATCGGTTTCGAGCAAAAAGGCGAGAAAGCCACGGTCGGCGTGATGGAAGCGGGCGAGTACCAGTTCAACACCGCCGCCCCGGAGCGGATGACGGTGGTCAAGGGTGTCCTTCGCATCCAGCTGGCCGATGAAGACGAATGGCACAGCTACCATCAGGGCGAGTCCTTCGACGTGGCCGGTCACTCCTCCTTCAAGCTGGAAGTGAAGACAGCCACCGCCTATCTGTGCGAGTTCCTCGACTGATAGCCCCGCAGGGGTGCCATGAGATGCCGATCCGCTCCTCCTGGCGCCCCTGATCCCCCTGTTTTGCCCCATTTCCACACCGCCATCACAGGCTGTCGCTTCCCCCCTTTTCATCGACTACAAAAAATTTACAATGTTTAGACGAAATCCATAATCGGAGTACGTCATGATCAGTGTCTTCGACCTGTTTTCCATCGGGATTGGTCCCTCCTCCTCCCACACAGTGGGGCCGATGCGGGCAGCCTGCGCCTTCGTGCATACCCTCAAGCAGAGCGCACTCCTCTCCCGCACCGGGCGCGTCGTGGTCGAGTGCTACGGCTCCCTAGGCCAGACCGGCAAGGGTCATGGCACCGGCAAGGCCATCATCCTGGGGCTGGCGGGCTTCGAACCCGAATCCGTGGACATCGAGGCCATCCCTGCCTTCCTCGCTCAGGTGGAGCACAGCCAGACCCTGCGTCTGGGGGGGGAGCAACCGAGCGAGTTCCCCCGCGTCGGCGCCATCCTCTTCAATCGGCGCAAGACCCTGCCCGCCCACTCCAACGGCATGACGCTGCGCGCCTATGAGGGCGACACCCTGCTGTTCGAGCAGACCTACTACTCCATCGGGGGCGGCTTCATCATAGAGGAGAGCCACTTCGCCAACGCCCGGGAAGAGGCCGCCCGCTTCGATGCCGCCCATCCCGTCCCCTACCCCTTCGAGAGCGGGGCCCAACTGCTGGCCCACTGCCAGGAGAGCGGCCTCTCCATCTCGGGGCTGATGCTGGCCAATGAGAAGGTGTTTCGCAGCGAAGCCGAGATAAAGGCGGGCCTGCGCAAGATCTGGCAGGCGATGCAGGGCTGCGTCGAGCGCGGTTGCAGGAGCGAGGGGGTGTTGCCGGGGGGGCTCAAGGTGAAGCGCCGCGCCCCGGCCCTCTATCGCCAGCTCTGCGGCGAGACCAACTTCAACAAGGATCCCCTGATGGTGATGGAGTGGGTGGACCTGTTTGCCCTGGCCGTCAACGAGGAGAATGCCGCCGGTGGCCGGGTGGTGACCGCCCCTACCAACGGCGCCGCCGGCATCATCCCCGCCGTGCTGCACTATTACGATCGCTTCGTGCGCAAGGTGGATGACGAGCTGCTGATGCAGTACTTCCTCACCGCCGCCGCCATCGGCATCTTGTACAAGAAGAACGCCTCCCTGTCGGGGGCCGAAGTGGGTTGTCAGGGAGAAGTGGGGGTCGCCTGCTCCATGGCCGCCGGTGCCCTGGCCGAACTGCTGGGCGGCAGCCCGGCCGTGGTCGAGAACGCCGCCGAGATCGGCATGGAGCACAACTTAGGTTTGACGTGCGATCCCATCGGCGGCCTGGTGCAGGTGCCCTGCATCGAGCGCAACGCCATGGGAGCGGTCAAGGCGATCAATGCCGCCCGCCTCGCCCTGCGTGGCACAGGCGAGCACAAGGTGTCGCTGGACAAGGTGATCAGGACCATGTGGGAAACCGGCAACGACATGAAGACCAAGTACAAGGAGACAGCCCGCGGCGGCCTCGCCGTCAACATCACCGAATGTTAAGCCTGGGTAAAAACGATCTCAGATGACCCTCAGATACCCGGCCTGGCCGGGTATTTTTTCGCAAAACGTTTGCCTTGCGCTTAACAAAATGGATAACCATCAAAATAAATTTTATACTCGCGCCGTCAATTCAACAAAAATAGATCTATTTCAACTTTTTTTAGGTAGGAAGCCGTTACACTGCGGTTATCTGGTTTCCTGGCCTTTGTGACGACAGACCCGTCCCATGGATCACCCTTTCTGCGAGCGGGCATGGCGCCCCCTTCTACCCTGAGGTAATTGTTACATGATCAGCGTTTTTGATATCTTCAAAATCGGTGTTGGCCCCTCCTCTTCCCACACTGTCGGCCCGATGAAAGCAGCCAAACAGTTCGTGGATGATCTGCGTGCTAGCGGCAAGATCCGTGACATCACCCGGATCCAGGTTGACGTCTATGGCTCCCTCTCCTGGACCGGCAAAGGCCACCACACCGACACCGCCATCATCATGGGGCTGGCGGGTAACCTGCCGGAAAATGTCGACATCGACGGCATTCCTGAATTCATCTCCCGGGTCGAGCAGACCGGTCGCCTGCCCATCGGCCTGCACTGCCACACCGTCAGCTTCCCGAAAGGCGCCATGGTGTTCCATGACGAGGCCCTGCCCCTGCACGAGAACGGCATGAAGCTGACCGCCTTCATCGAAGACGAGGCCATCTACAGCAAGACCTATTACTCCATCGGCGGCGGCTTCATCGTCGACGAAGAGAGCTTCGGCAAGGCCGACAGCGGCGACATGACCGTCAACTACCCCTTCAAGAGCGCCGCCGAGCTGCTCGCCCACTGCGGCCAGACCGGCCTCTCCATCTCCGCCCTGATGCTGGAGAACGAGAAGTGCTTCAACACCCCGGAAGAGATCTACAAGAAGCTCGGCAAGATCTGGACCACCATGCGTGAAGGGATAGAGCGCGGCTGCCGAACCGAGGGTGTCCTGGCCGGTCCGCTGCGGGTGCCGCGCCGTGCCGCTCCCCTCTACCGTCAGCTGACCACCAACGAGCATCTCTCCAACGACCCCATGAGCATCGTTGACTGGGTCAACATGTTCGCCCTGGCGGTGAGTGAAGAGAACGCCGCCGGTGGCCGCGTCGTCACGGCTCCGACCAATGGCGCCGCGGGCATCATCCCGGCCGTGCTGGCCTACTACGACAAGTTCATCCAGCCGGTCGGCCGCGACGAATACACCCGCTTCTACCTGGCCGCCGCCGCCGTCGGCATGCTCTACAAGATGAACGCTTCCATCTCCGGTGCCGAAGTGGGTTGCCAGGGTGAAGTGGGTGTCTCCTGCTCCATGGCCGCCGCCGGCTTGACCGAGCTCATGGGCGGCAGCCCGGAGCAGGTGTGTGAAGCGGCCGAGATCGGCATGGAGCACAACCTGGGTCTGACCTGCGATCCGGTCGCCGGCCAGGTACAGGTGCCCTGCATCGAGCGCAACGCCATCGCCGCCATGAAGGCGGTCAACTCCTCGCGCATGGCCCTGCGTCGTACCTCCAAGCCCCGTGTCTCCCTGGACAAGGTGATCGAGACCATGTACATCACCGGCAAGGACATGGACTCTAAGTACCGTGAGACCTCCCGCGGTGGCCTGGCCATCAAGGTGATGCAGGTTGCCTGCGAATAAGCGGCAGACAGCAGATGCAAACAAGGCGGGAGAAATTCCCGCCTTTTTTTGTCTGTGAATTTTCTCAAGGGCTGACGCACTGACATGAAGAATAAGGAGGAAGGGGCATTTCATTCAGATGGGATAGGCTCATCCGTCAGGATGTCATAGCTTGAAGGGATAATTTTGCTATCTTGTTCGGCGACCTGCCCCGCCATCCTGTTTCGCTCCTTTCCCGCTCTGACTCCGCTTTTATTCCACTTTTATTCCACTATCCGATCCGCCAGGGTGCCGACCGCCACCACGAAATAGGGGGAGCGGTTCCAGTGGCGCAGCACCCGATAATTGTCATAGGCAAGATAACTGCGGCCATGGACGTCATCGGGCCGGATGAGGGAGGCCTGCATATCGACCTTCGGCAGCGGCGAGCCGTCCAGTTGCCGCACCCCGAGAGCTTGCCAGGCCGACAGCGGCTTGCGCTGCTCCAGCCCGAACAGGGCAGGATTGAGGGCGTCAGGCACCCTCACCCGCCGGCCCCAGGTCTGATCCTCGCGCCAACCGTTCTGGTGCAGATAATTGGCTGCCGATCCAAACACATCCGCGAGATTGCCCCACAGATCCTTCCTGCCATCCCCGTCCTGATCGACCGCGTATTTGAGGAAGGACGAGGGCATGAACTGCACCTGCCCCATGGCACCCGCCCAGGAGCCCTTGAAGGCGGCGGGGCTCACGTGCCCCTGCTCTATGATGCGCAGGGCATCGAACAGCTGCTCCTTGAAGAAGGCTTCCCGTCGCCCTTCCCAAGCCAGGGTCGCCAGGGAGGAGATCAGCGGGAAATTACCGGTGAGTTTGCCGAAATTGGTTTCTATGCCCCACAAGGCGACAATAAAACGGGGCTGCACCCCATATTCATCACCTATTTTCGTGAGCAGCGGCAGATGCTGGCGATATAAGGCCCGGGCTTGCTTGACTTTCCATTGGGGCACGGCGCGGGGAATATAGGAATCCAGGGTCAGTTTGAATTCCGGCTGATTTTTGTCGTGCTTGATGGCCGCCTCGATGAGGCGAATATCGGCAAAGGCGGCCGTTACCGTCGCAGGCTGGATGCCGGCCGCCAAAGCCTGCTGTTTGAGACTCGTCACATAATGGTCAAAATCGACGCCAGCCTGCAGGGGCGCACTTAATAGTGCGCTCAACAATAACAGTGCCAGCCGACCCTGCATCAGCGGGTGCCCTTTATTTGTGCCTTGTGCTGCTCCAGCAGATTTTCCGGTGGCGGGGGCACCTGCAGGTAGAAGCCCTGGCTCTGCAAGGCCGCCATCACCCGCTCGGTGGAGGCGATCCCCAGGGGCTTGGCCGGGTCCAGCTTGGTCATCAAGACCAGCTCGGGGCGTCCGAAGGTACTCATCAGTGCCTCTGGCACACGGGAAAAGTCCTCTCTTCTTTCAATAAAGAGATAGGTCTCGGCTTTTTTGCGACTTTTATAGACTGCACACAACATGGAAATTGATATAATCCGACGGGTTCATTGCCTCTGGTGGTGGCAAACTATAACATCAGGAATTGAATAACAATAACGTATTACCGTCTCGGTTCGGGGAAGATTCATGGTTGAACGCGATAACGAATTGAAAGGGACCACCTTCACTATTTCTGTGTTGCATCTCAGCGATGGCAATCCGGACCGGATCCGACAACTGCTGGAGGCCAAGGTCGCGCAGGCTCCCCAGTTTTTTAATTGTGCCCCCCTCGTCCTCAATGTGGAGCGCCTCAGCGAGATCCCCGATTTCGAGCAGCTCAGGGAGCTGGTCGAGTCGGAAGATTTCGTGCTGGTCGGCATCACGGGGGCGCGGGATGAGGTGATGAAGACGGCGGCCAAGGCGGCCGGGCTGGCCGTCATGGTGTCGGGCAAGAGCCGCAAGGCCGACCCCGAGCCTGTGGCGCCAGCGCCTGAACCCGTTGAGGTGGCACCGGTCGCCCCGATTCAGGCCCCCCTGGAGCCGAGCAAGGTCCACGTCGGGCCGGTGCGCTCCGGCCAGCAGATCTATGCTGCCGGCACCTCCCTGGTGGTGCTGGGCTCGGTGAGTCCTGGCGCCGAAGTCATCGCCGACGACAGCATCCATATTTATGGCGCCCTGCGTGGCCGAGCCATCGCGGGGGCCAAGGGCAATCCCCTTGCCCGCATTTACTGCCAGCAATTGCAGGCCGAGCTGCTCTCCATCGCGGGCACCTTCCAGCTCAGCGACGCACTGCCGGCAGGCCTGATACAAGAGCCAGTCCATATCCGGCTGGACAACGAACAACTCCGAATAGACCGCATCAAATAGAGTTACAAGGAAGCGAGAATGGCGCGAATCATAGTCGTTACATCGGGCAAAGGTGGCGTTGGCAAGACCACAACCAGCGCGGCCCTGAGCACCGGCTTGGCCCAGCGTGGCCACAAGACAGTGGTCATCGATTTTGACATTGGCCTGCGAAACCTGGATCTCATCATGGGCTGCGAGCGGCGCGTGGTGTATGACTTCGTCAACGTGATCAACGGTGAGGCCAACCTCAACCAGGCCCTCATCAAGGACAAGCGCTCGGAAAACCTCTTCATCCTGCCCGCCTCCCAGACCCGGGACAAGGACGCCCTGACCCGTGAAGGGGTCGAGAAGATCCTGGATCAGCTGGCGGAGATGAAGTTTGACTACATCGTCTGCGACTCCCCCGCCGGCATCGAGTCTGGCGCCCTGATGGCGCTCTACTTCGCCGACGAGGCCATCGTCACCACCAACCCGGAAGTCTCTTCCGTGCGTGACTCCGACCGCATCCTCGGCATCCTGGCCTCCAAGTCCCGTCGCGCCGAGCGCGGGGAGGACCCCATCAAGGAGCACCTGTTGCTGACCCGCTACTGCCCGACCCGCGTCAGCCGTGGCGACATGCTGAGCGTGCAGGATGTGCAGGAGATCCTGGCCATCAAACTACTCGGGGTGATCCCGGAGTCCCAGGCGGTGCTGCGCGCCTCCAACTCGGGAGAGCCGGTCATTCTGGACAAGGAGTCCGATGCCGGTCAGGCCTATGAGGACGCCGTCGCACGCCTGCTGGGCGATACCAAGGATTTTCGTTTTCTGGAAGAAGAGAAGAAGGGCTTCTTTAGCCGACTGTTCGGGAGTTAAACATGTCATTATTGGATTATTTTCGTTCCAACAAGAAACAGAACACCGCACAACTGGCCAAAGAGCGGTTGCAGATCATCGTTGCTCACGAGCGTTCATCCAGAGGGGGGCCGGATTACCTGCCCCAGCTCAAGCAGGATATCCTCGACGTGATCCGTAAATATGTGCAGATCGATCCGGACAAGATCACCGTCCAGCTCGATCAGAAGAGTGACGAGCTGTCGGTGCTAGAGCTCAACATCACCTTCGCCGACGACCAGAAGAAGGGATGAGCTGACGCCCCATGCGTGACCCTTTTCCCCAGTGAAGACCGGATCCTTTGTCAGGATCCGGTTTTTTATTGCCTGGCGCAGAGGCATCTCGCCAAGGCGTGCGGGGCCAGCTAGAATACTGCCCGCCCCCTCGGCCCTGCCGACGGGACCTCTCCCTCTCATCTGGAACACAGCTCTTATGCCTTTGAATGACGAAATGCACAGCGTCGAGGAACTGCTCGATACCGCCCTCGAACTCTTCATGGAGCTGGCCTCGGACAACCTGCCAGAGCAGGAGATAGCCCTGTTCAACCAGGCGTTCAACGACCGCGGTCTGCTGGCGGAGACCGACCCCGCCGATGACTGGGAAGCGGACGTGGGGTTTGCCGTGAGCGATGCCGAATACGCCGAGATCTGGGTTGGCCTTGGCAATGCCGAGCAGGAGTATGAGCACCTGTTCGCCCGCATGCTGCTCTCCCGCCGTGTCGACGAGAAGTTCTGCCACATCGAATGGCTGCCCCAATAATTCCGGATCCCGACGATCCCGGTCACTATGAGTGGGACTCAGAGCCTGAGCCCGTGAGACCGACGCGCTGGCGCCGCCTGCTGGGCTGGCTCGGCAAGCTGCTGCTGGCGGCGCTGGTCAGCTCCATCGTCTCGGTGGCGCTGCTGCGCTTCATCGATCCTCCCATGTGGACCTGGCGCCTCGAGCGGGCCCTGTTTCCGCCCGCCAAGGTGGCCCAGGTCAAGCACGACTGGGTGCCGCTCGAGCGCATTTCGCGGGAGTTGCAGCTGGCGGTGATCGCCGCCGAGGATCAGCGCTTCGCCGATCACAACGGCTTCGACATGGAGGCCATCAGCTCGGCCCTCAAGCACAACCAGCAGAGCCGGCGGGTGCGCGGCGCCAGCACCCTGAGCCAGCAGACGGCGAAGAACCTCTTCATGTGGAGCGATCGCAGCTTCCTGCGCAAGGGGATAGAGGCCTGGTTCACCCTGCTGATGGAGCTGGGCTGGGACAAGTCCCGCATCCTCGAGGTGTACCTGAACATAGTGGAGTTCGGGCCCGGCATCTATGGCGCCGAGGCCGCCGCCAGGCACTACTTCGGCAAACCGGCGGCGCGCCTGACCCGCTACGAGGCCTCCTTGCTGGCCGCCGCCCTGCCCAATCCCTGGCGCTACCGGGTCAAGCCCCCCTCGCCCTATGTGCAGCAGCGCTCGGCCTGGATCCGCCGTCAGATGGGACAACTCGGTCAGATCACCCTGAACCGGGTACACGAGACCGATTAGGTTCGTCGACGGGATCGGAGGCCGGCCCCAGATGGCCGCCAACGACCTCCCGGTGCAGCGGCAGATAGTGCCACCACCAGGTCTCCCGTCGCCGCTTGATCTGCCGCCTGTGCTGTCGTCGCTTCATGCTGCCCACATGCCTCTTGATGCCGCCGGATGGCGGCGGCTCTGTTAACCTTATCCCCTGTTTCGGCCATTTGACAGCACGGGATTGCCGGCCTCACGCGCTGGCCGCCATCCCCAATAATTGGTAAAGTGGCGAACCTGGACGTATCTGGAGTGATTTCATGGAACAACGTAGCCCGGATCAGCTGGTCGAGTGGGCCTATGATCAGTTTCTGGAGCAGGCCGCCGACATGCTGGCCCCCGAACAAATCGTCGACATCACCCTCGAATTCGAGCAGCGTGGCGCCGTCGAGGCGACCCTGCCCAACGCCGACTGGTCGACCGAGCTCGGTGTGCCGGTCGACATGGAGCGTTGGGCCGAGGTGTGGGTCGGCTTGCTGGATCATCAGGAGGAGTTCGAGGTGATCTACGCCACCTTCCTGCTGCCGCGGGATCAGAGCGAACACGAGGTCCATGTTCGCTGGCACCGCCAGCAACAGGCATAAGAAAAGGCGCCCCTGGCGCCTTTTTCGTCTCTGCGGTTCATCCCTTCAGGGGCGAGCCGCGATGGCCTTGGCCAGACAGCGGCGGCACCAGCAGGCGCTCGCCTCGCTCATGGGCAGCGCGGGCAGCTGGCTGCACCAGCAACGCGCTATGGGTTCACCGGCGGAGACGGCGCAAAACGCCGGCTCGCCGCATCCCGGGCACTGGTGGGTGCGGCGCGTGCCATCCAGCTCGGCCATGCGGGCCAGCTGGGCCTCGCTGTCCATGGCGGACCACTGGCCTATCTCGGTCAGGGTGCGGCCGCAACCGAGACAGAGCCCGTCCTTGGCCCGGCAGTCGCCGATGCAGGGACTCGGCACCTTATTCGCCGTCCTGCGCCGAGCCGGTCTGTGCGGCGACCAGCGTGATGCAGTTGTCTTCGATGACGATCTTGCCCTGCTTGTAGAGCCCGCCGATGGCCTTCTTGAAGGTGCCCTTGCTCATGTTGAACATCTTGTAGATGAGCTCGGGTTCGCTCTTGTCCCCCACCGCCAGGCTGCCGCCCTGCTTCTGCAGGCGGGTGAGAATACGGCCGCCGGCATCATCCATCCGATCCTGCCCCGGTTTTTGCAGGGTCAGATCCAGCTTGCCATCCTCACGGACCTGCTTGACCCAGGCGGTCAGCGGTCGACCCGTCATCAGGCGGCCGAACACCTCGTTCTTGAACAGCATGCCGGAGTACTGGCCATTGACCACGGCCTTGATGCCGAGGGGGGTATGTTCCCCCGGCAGCGCAGTCACCTCGTCACCGGCCTTGAAGGGGGGATCGACGCGCAGGAAGCGCTCCAGGCGGCTGGTGCCCACCATGCGCCCCTCGTTGTCCAGCATCAGGTGCACCAGGTAGACATGGCCCACCTGCATCGGCTTGTTCTGCTCGCGGCTTGGCACGAACAGATCCTTTTTCATGCCCCAGTCGAGGAAGGCACCGATCTTGTTGGCGTTGACCACCTTGAGGCCCACGATGTCACCCACCATGGCAAAGGGCTTGTCGGTGGTGATCACCGGCTCACAATCCGCGTCCAGATAGAGAAAGACGGACACCTCGCCATCTTCGGCGACGCCTTCCGGCAGCTGACGCCTGGGCAACAGCAGCTCGCCATATTCCCCCGCGGCCAGCCAGGCGCCTCTGTCTTCGAGCTCAACGACGGTGAGGGTGTTCATCTTGCCAATCTGTAACATGGTGATCTCTTCTTTCAATATCCGGATGGGCCTGCAGTTCATGGCCCGTAATAGTGCGCATCGCCCCTGTCGCCGGCTGAGGGAGGACAAGGGCTCAGGTTTTTCATGCAGGCGCGCATGTTACCCCAGAGCCGTGACAGGACCTAGTCCCTTGCCCGTTCCCGCGCAGGATTTTCACTTCCGGGCGCCCCCGTACTGGCGATAATAGCAGCACTCGGTCGCCCCTTGGCTGCAAATAACCCCACTTTTAGGTAGACTTCGCGGCCGTCCAATCCAGAGGAAGCGTCGATGAACCCAGCCACTCGTACCCGTCAACTCAATCAATGGATCCAGAGCCACAGCCAGCAGGACATGAGTTACCCGGCCCTGCATGGCTTCCTCTGCGCCCGCCTGACGGGGCCGACCGCCCCTGACTGGCAAGATCCGCTGGCCGGGCTGCTGCCCCATGACACAGCCCAGGACGAGAAGAGTGCCGAGGCGCTGCATCACCTGATCGCCGAGCTGGAGGCCCAGGCCGACGACGCCCAGCTGGCCCTGCCGAGCCAGTGCCGCCTCTCTAGCGAGACCCCGGAGCAGGTCTTCGAGCAGAGCCACCCCCTCGGTCAGTGGAGCTACGGCTTCAGTCAGGGAGTGGCCCGCTGGCCCACGCCGACGGATCTGAACGATCCCGCCACCCGCTACCGCTTCAGCCTGGTGGCCGAGCTCTGCCTGTTCCGTGACAGACCCATGGCCCAGATGCTGCACCAGGCCGCGGCCAGCGAGCTGCCCTTCCTCGATTTTTGCAAGCGGCAGCGCCAGCAGATGAAGACAGCCCTCAACCTCCTGCTGACCCTGGATCAGGATGGGGCGCAGCATGAAGAAGAACCGCTTCTCGACAACGAGCAGACCCGCCAGTGGCAGCAGTGGTTCGAGCAGGCGGCGCAGTGCCGCGATCCCCTCGCCCGTCTCTCCTGGTTTGACCGCATCATTGCCGATGCCAGCGCCCTGTTCGACGAGGCCTTCTGGCAGCAACACGCAGGCCGCGGCTGGCACGCGCCAGAGGCCCGTCCGCTGATCGCGGCCCAGGCGGGCCGGGCCGATTGCCTGCTGCGACTGGGGCAGCAGGAGCAGGCGCGCCACGCATACCTGGCCTTGCTCGAGCGTTGTCAGGCCGACGAGCCCGGCTGTCGTCATCCCCTCTCCAGCCTCTATGCCTGGCAAGGGGATTGGGCCGCCCTGCAGGGCCTGCTGGTGCGCTTCAATGAAGCCTCCTGCTGGCTGCGCTACAACAAGGCGCTGATGGTGTTTGCCACCCAAGGCGAGCAGGCGGCGCAGCCCCATCTGGCCGCCGCCCTTGACGCCAACCCCCATGTGCCCGCCACCCTGCTGGGCCAGCGCAGGCTGCCCAAGCAGGAGCCCCGTCACTGGCAGGGGGGAAGTCGCGACGAGGCCGCGCTCTATGCGCTCCAGAGTCGCGAGGCCTGGCTTGCTCATAATGCCTTGATCTGGCTGCGTAAAAGTGTAAACAACAAGGCCAGTTGAGACCCAGGCTGCCGGATCCGTGACGCAACACGTGCGCAAACGCACATTTTTCTGGTGCCCGTTCAGACAAATGCCCTTGTGTTACGTATCATCAAGGTCAAAGTATCAAGAGAAACTGCACCCGATGCAGCCGCCACAGCAGGATGTCATATGTCGAAGATCATAGAGCTGCTCGCGCACTATCCCCCCTATCAGCTGGTCCATGCCGCTGAAATGGTGCGCGATACCTTTGAACAGTTTTACCAGCAGCGGTACCAGCTGACGGTGCCTCAATGGCGCCTGATGATGGTGCTTGGCCCCCACTACCCCATCAGCCAGAAAGAGCTGGTGGAGGCAAGCGGGATGGACAAGGTGAGGATCTCCCGCGAGATCCACCGTCTGGTGGAGAAGGGCATCCTGTTCACCGAGAGCAGCGCCCAGGACAAGCGCATCAGCCTGGTCTCCTTCACCCCGGCGGGGCTCACCCTGTTCCAGCAGCTCAAGACCGAAGCGGGCAGCTGGCAGCACACCCTCACCGACTATCTGCCCGCCGAGGCGCGCCAGAGCATACGGCTGCACCTGCAAAGCGTGAGCGACGCCATCGAACAACTCCACCTGCTGGACAGCGAGCAACAATCATGACACTCACCCGTTTTGCCACCATGGACGTCAACATGCTGCTGAGCCTGGTCAACATGCAGCTGCGTGATCATTACGCTGATCTGGACGATCTCTGCCGGGCGCAGGATCTCGACAAGGAGGCCCTGATCGCGCGGCTGGCCGGCGGCGATTTCCACTACCAGCCTGATCAAAAGCAGTTCAGATAGGGATCCGGATCACAAGCTGTCTCGTGGCGCTGGCCGTGGCGGCAAAAACTGCTAAGGTGAGAGGCAACCGCGCTGGACCATGAGCCTGAGGTATGGATACATCAGGCTGTCACAGAGGGCGGTTAGCCTTAATTTGCTCACCATCAGCCAAGGACGACACCATGATCCTGACCCGACAGACCAGCCTGATCATCATCAGCGCCCTCTTCACGATCAGCCTCTTCTCCCCCCATCTGCCCCAGAGTACCGAGCAGTGGCTCAGCAGCCTGCTGCTGGGATCCCTGGTGGTGGTCTGTCTGCTGGTCGGCAGCGGCTGTCGCCGCTTCATCTGGGATTGAAGAGTGGCGCCCGCCATCTGAAAACAACAACGCAGCCCGATGGCTGCGTTGTTGTTTCTGGCGCTGCCTGAGCAGGCAGGCGTCACGGCATCAGTATGCCAGGGTTTCCAGCTGCTCCTTGGCCTGCTCTATGCCCTTGGCCTGCGCCTCGGGACCCATGCCCATGCCCTCGGCGTAGATGAAGTCCACCTCGTTGATGCCGATGAAGCCCAGCACGGTGCGCATGTAGGGGGTCACCAGATCGGTGGGGTTACCCAGGTGCAGGCCGCCGCGGGGGCTGACCACCAGGGCACGGGTGTTCTCCACCAGACCGACCGGGCCGGTCTCGGTGTAGCGGAAGGTGACGCCGGCACGGGCCACCAGATCGATCCAGTTCTTCAACTGGGTCGGGATGTTGAAGTTGTACATGGGGGCCGCGATGATCACCAGATCGCTCCCCTTGAGCTCGGCCACCAGCTCGTCGGACTGGGCCAGCACGGCCAGCTGACGCTCGTTGAGGTTTTCACCGCCGCGCAGGCCCATGGCCAGCTCGCCGTCGAGCACCGGCAGGTTCAGGGTGGCCAGATCACGCACAGTGACGCTGTCACCCTGGCGCTCTGCCAGGTAGCCGTCGATCAGGGCGTTGGATTGGGAATACTGGCCCAGGATGCTGGACTTGAGAACGAGGATATTGGCCATGGTGAAACTCCATTTGGTTGTCGGTTGAACAGCTGTGCTGTCGATGGAGGTCACTATAAAGATTGAGGTTCAAGGCGGATAGCGAAAATAGATGCTCAAGTTATTCAAATATTTTGATGATTGCGCACTTCCTCGCCAGCGAGGTACTCACCAAGCACCCCGGCCTTGGCAGAACAAACGATTGCCGTTATGATCCGCCGCACTTTTTTTAAGTGACCCGGATCCCATGGCACCCTCCCGCAGGCACTCCCCCTTTGCCGGTGCAGTCTGGATGATGGTGGCAGGCCTCTGCTTTGCCGCCGTCAACAGCCTGAGCCAGTTCGTCAGCTTCAAGCTCGGCCTCCCCTCGACCCAGGTCGCCTTTCACCAGTACCTGGTCGCCCTGATCTGCCTGCTGCCCTGGCTCATCCGCCACGGCCTGCGCCAATCCCTGATGACCAACCAGCTGCGGCTGCACCTGCTGCGGGTCGCCCTGGCGGTCATCGGCATCCAGTTCTGGCTCTGGGCGCTGGCGGTGCCCGTGCCCATCTGGCAGGGCATAGCACTGCTGATGACCTCCCCCCTGTTCGCCACCCTCGGCTCCGCCTTGCTGCTCAAGGAGCAGGTGAGCCGGGCGCGCATCCTGGCCACCCTGGCGGGCTTTGTCGGGGCCATGCTGATCCTGGCCCCCTGGACCGATGACTTCAGCTGGGCCTCCCTGCTGCCGGTGGCGGCCGCCCTGTTCTGGGCCGGTTACTCCCTGCTGGTGCGCTATCAGGCGGCGAGCGAATCGTCCCACACCATAGTGGTCTACCTGCTCATCTTCAGCACCCCCTTCAACGCCATGCTGGCCCTGCCGGAATGGCAGTGGCCAAGCGAGACCCAGTGGCTGCTGGTGGCGGCCTCCGGGGTGCTGTCGGCCCTGGCCCAGATGTCCATCGCCCGCGCCTACAGCGTGGCCGAGGCCTCCTTCGTGCAACCTTTCGATTTTGCCAAGCTGCCCATGAACGTGCTCGCGGGCTGGCTGGTGTTTGGCTGGGCGCCTCCCGGCCGATTGTGGCTCGGCGCCGCCATCATCATAGGCGCCATCACGCTGCTGACCCATCTGGAGCAGCGCGCCCACAAATCCGTTTCCTGAGGTACGCCATGCGTGCCTCTTTTTTTACTCACTCGGGTCAGCAACCCTGACCATGGACATCAGGAGAGATCAGATGTTTGGAACCGCCACCCGCCCCGCTGCCACCCGTGCCCTGCTGCTCGGCTCAGGCGAACTCGGCAAGGAAGTCGCCATCGAGCTGCAACGCCTTGGCATCGAAGTGATCGCCGCCGACCGCTACGCCAATGCCCCCGCCATGCAGGTCGCCCACAAAGCCCACGTGCTGGACATGCTCGATGGGGCCGCCCTGCGCGCCCTGGTGGCCGAGGTCAAACCCGACCTCATCATCCCCGAGATCGAAGCCATCGCCACCGATACCCTGGCAGAGCTTGAGCAGGAAGGGGTCAGGGTCGTGCCCAACGCCCGCGCCACCCAGCTCACCATGAACCGGGAGGGGATCCGCCGCCTCGCCGCCGAAGAGCTGGGCCTCCCCACCTCCTCCTACCGCTTCGCCCAGAGCAAGGAGGAGTTCGTCGCCGCCGTCGAGGCCATAGGCCTGCCCTGCGTGGTGAAACCCGTGATGAGCTCCTCCGGCAAGGGCCAGAGCCTGTTGCGCGATCTTGCCAGGCTGGACGAGAGCTGGACCTATGCCCAGGAGGGAGGCCGCGCCGGCCGTGGCAAGGTGATCGTCGAAGGCTTCGTCCCCTTCGAGTACGAGATAACGCTGCTCACTGTGCGCGCCGTGGACGGCATCCACTTCTGCGATCCCATAGGCCATCGTCAGGAAGACGGTGACTACCGCGAATCCTGGCAGCCCCAGGCCATGAGCGAGCTGGCCCTGGCCCGCGCCAGAGAGGTGGCGGCCAAGGTGGTCGAGGCCCTGGGTGGCCATGGCCTGTTCGGGGTCGAGCTCTTCATCAGGGGTGACGAGGTGTGGTTCAGCGAGGTCTCTCCCCGTCCCCACGACACCGGCATGGTGACCCTGATCTCTCAGGATCTCTCCGAATTCGCCCTGCACGTGCGCGCCATCCTGGGGCTGCCGGTAGGCACCATCACCCAGTTCGGGCCGAGCGCCTCCGCCGTGGTGCTGCGGGAAGGCCACAGCCAGAACATCCGCTATCAGGGGATTGGCGAGGCGCTGGCCCTGGTGCCGGGCGCCCAGCTGCGGCTCTTTGGCAAGCCCGAGATCGCCGGTCGCCGCCGTCTCGGGGTGGCGCTGGTCCGTGGGCAAGGGTGCGAAGAGGCGGTGGAGAAGGCCAAGGCAGTCGCCGCCCGGGTCGAGGTGCTCTTCTAGAGCGCTCTCTTTGTCACGTCAAAACAAACGTTTATCTGCGTGATCCGGCGCAAGGGGCAGGCGACTGCCCCTTTTCCCTTGAAGCGCCGGGCTTATAATCCCCCCTTCACCTCTGTCAGGAGTACAAGATGTTAACTGCCGTGATCTTCGATATGGATGGTGTTCTGATCGACTCGGAACCCTTTTGGCAACGGGCCCAGATGGCCGTCTTCTCCGAGCTGGGCCACTTCCACACCGAGGAAGACTGCAACTCCACCATAGGGGTGCGCATCGATCAGCTGGTGGCCCACTGGTATCGCCTGCGTCCCTGGAGCGGCCCAACCCAGGAAGAGGTGGTGCAGCGCATCCTGGATCAGGTGATAGCGCTCATCCTGCAAGAGGGTCAGCCCAAGGCCGGCGTGCTGGAAGCCCTCGACCTCATCGAGGCACAAGGGCTCAAGATCGGGCTCGCTACCTCCTCCCCCTTCACCATGGTGGAGGCAGTGCTCGGCAAGCTCGGCATCCAGGATCGCTTCATGGCGGTCCACTCCGCCGAGGTGGAGCGCTTTGGCAAGCCCCACCCGGATGTCTATATCCACGCCGCCGAGAAGCTAGGCGTCGAACCAGTGCACTGTCTGGCCATCGAGGACAGCTTCACCGGTCTGCTGGCAGCCAAGGCGGCGTCCATGCAGGCGCTGATAGTGCCGGACCCGGCCCTGGTCGGTGATCCCCGTCTCGCCATCGCCGATCACCAGCTATCCTCGCTCGCCGAGCTGGATGCCGACATGCTGGCCCGCTGGGTGGCTTGATTCCACAGGGGCCGGGGGTACGCCGGGTCAGACCTTCAGGGCTCGGCGCAAACCCTGAACCCTGTCATAAACGTGCGCCCGCTCGCGGTTGCGCCGCCTCTTGCCGACTAGAATCAGGGAACAGAGGCGGCCCAAGGGCCCGAGGAGGTCACCATGATCGAGTACACCAGCAAGCGCATCGTCTGCCCCCACTGCGGCCACCACACCCGGGTCGAGCTGGATGCCAGCCAGGGGGATCAGGAGTTCTACGAGGACTGCATGGCCTGTTGCAACCCCATTCACCTGAGGCTGCATAAGGACGAAGCACGCGACTGTCTGCAGCTGTTTGTGGATGCGGACGACGAGCAGATGTTTTGATTGCCTTTCGCTGACCAGGCAAGCGAGGGGGACTGGAGCGACGCCATGCCGCCCCTCCCTGCTTGCCTCTTCCCAGATGCCTGAGTCCCTTAACTGCGCGCCCCATTCCCCCATAAAGAAAAGCCCCTCGGAGAACCTCAAATCATCCTGAAGTTCGCCAAGGGGCCTTGTCGCTTATGTGATGGTTGTCGGCTCATGGATGTGCCAGACACAGGAAGTGTAGGCCCGGTTTCATCCTTCGGCGAACCTCTGACGCTCAGGCTCCGTCAGCCACGGCAGGCCAAGGAGTTGGCTGCCACACTGGGGAAGGCGTTTATCCTCGCATGCCGTTGAGCCCGTCATCTCGACGGGCTTCTTTTTGGCTCAGCCGCAGGAAGATGCGGGGCACTGGCCCATGACGGCATGGATTCTTGCCCTAAGCCCCACCTTGTATTCACGGGAGAAAACAGGGCCCACTGCTGTGGGCCCGGCTTAAAATGGCGAGTCTGGATGGATCAGGCCGGCTGACGCGCCGCCAGCACCCGCTCCACGGTGTCGACGATGGCCTGGGTCTGGGGATCGATCTCGATGTTGGTCTGCCAGCCTGCCTTGACCCAGCCGAGGTTGGTGCGAGCCAGGGTCTCCGGGATCAGGTTGACGCAAAAGGTGTTCTCACGCACCTCACCCACGGTCAGGCTGATGCCGTCGATGCCGATGTAGCCCTTGGTCAGCACATATTTCATGAGCTCGGGGGCGAGGCGGTACCACACCTGGCGATTGTTGGGGGTGTCGATGACAGAGGTCACCTCGGCCGTGCCCATGATGTGGCCGGACATGGCATGGCCGCCGATCTCGTCGCCAAAGCGGGCGGCCCGCTCCACGTTGACCTTGTCCCCGACCGCAAGCGCACCGAGGTTGGTCAGGCGCAGTGTCTCCTGCATCAGATCGAAGCTGACCAGCTCCCCCTCGATGCGGGTGACCGTCAGGCAGCAGCCGTTGTGGGCCACGGAGGCGCCGAGCGCCAGCCCCTCGCCCCAGGCCGGGCTCGGCATGCGGATCACATGGGTGCGAAAGTTGGGCAGCTCTTCGATGGCCACCAGTTCGGCGGTTCCCTGTACTATGCCGGTGAACATGTCTCGTCTCCACGCTGTAATAAAATTGTCGGCAGGTTACCCCCGGCCACAGTGCAAGACAAGGGTGCCGGCTGACAAGGCGGGCCCCGATCGTTATAGTGACCCCATTCAATCCAGGCTTAACGAGGAAACAAAAATGCAGGTATATCAATGCTGTGAAGCCATTCGCATCGCCTACAACCAGATAGGCTCCGGCGAACAGGGCTATGTGCCCCAGGCCATCGCCGCCAGCATACGGGCGCTCAATGCCGTGGCGAGCGACGACAGGGTGCCCGCGGATCTGCGCGAGCAGGCCGCCTACGCCGCCGCCAACCTGCTGATCAGCGATCACGAGGACGCCTGATCCCGGGTAGAAATGCACCGCCAACCTTCCCCGTTGGCGGATTTTCAGGCTAGAATGACACCCCCGCGTTTTGTCTCCTCCCGGCAGGAGATAAAAGCCCCTCTCATTTACCCGTTCTTTTCTCTTTTATCTGATCCACTCGGAGGTGTCAGTGCAACGTTATTGGACCGAGGCGAAGCAACTCGTTCGTCTAGCCAGCCCCATACTGGTGGCCCAGGTGGCCCAGATCGCCATGAACTTCGTCGATACTGTGATGGCGGGTCAGGTCAGCGCCGTGGATCTCGCCGCCGTGTCGGTGGCCTCCAGCTTCTGGCTGCCGATCATCTTGCTGGTGCAGGGCATCATCATGGCGCTCACCCCCATCGTTTCCCAGCTCAACGGGGCCCGTAAACGGGACGAGATCCGCCCGGCCGTGCACCAGGGCTTCTGGCTGGCGCTGATGGTGACCCCCATCGCCATGCTGGCGCTCTACTTCAGCCCGCTGGCGCTGCAGTTCATGGACGTGGATCCCGTGATGGCGGAGAAGACCGCCGGTTACCTGCACGCCATCCTGTGGGGCCTGCCCGCCTTCGTGCTGTTCCAGGTGCTGCGCAACTTCAGCGAGGGACTCTCCCACACCATGCCCACCATGGTGATCGGCTTCGTGGGGCTGGCGGTCAACATCCCCGCGAACTACATCTTCATCCACGGCCACTTCGGCATGCCCAAACTCGGCGGGGTCGGCTGCGGCGTGGCCACCGCCATCGTGCTCTGGGCCATGCTGCTGGCGATGATCGCCTACGTGAAGCTCTCCCCCCACTTCAAGAAGATCAACCTGTTCGCCCAGCTGGCGCGCCCCAACGGCAGCCGGATCTGGCGCCTGTTTCGCTTAGGCTTCCCCATCGCCATGGCCATCTTCTGCGAGGTGACCCTGTTCACCGTGGTGGCCCTGATGCTGGCCCCCTTCGGCGCCGAGACGGTGGCGAGCCACCAGATAGCGCTCAACTTCTCCAGCCTGGTGTTTATGCTGCCCCTCTCCATTGGCGTCGGCGTGACCATCAGAGTCGGCCACAGCATAGGGGAAGGTCAGCCGGATCAGGCCCGGGTCGCCGCCCGCACCGGCCTGATGCTGGGCATGGGGGTGGCCGCCGCCACCGCCGCCCTCACCGTGCTGCTGCGCGAGCCCATCGCGGGGATCTACACCGATGATCTCCAGGTGATCACCCTCGCGGCTACCTTGTTGTTCTTCGCCGCCATCTACCAGATCTCCGACTCGGTGCAGGTGGTGGCCGCCGCCGCCCTGCGCGGCTACAAGGACACCCAGGCGATCTTCTACATCACCATAGTCGCCTACTGGGGCATGGGGCTGCCCACCGGCATGATCCTGGGACTGACCGACTGGGTGGTGCCACGCATGGGGCCCCAGGGCTTCTGGGTCGGCTTCATCGTCGGGTTGACCGGCGCCGCCCTGATGCTGGGGGCGCGGCTGCGTCTCATCTATGGCCGCTTCGCGAGCCCCGAGGCCTGCACCACGCTTTCCCGGGCCCAATAAAGGGCACCACGACGCCGCTCAATGGCGCGGCTCGCCTGCAAAATCAACAGGCTGCGCAAGAACTGGGCAAACAGTCTCCTTTGTGCATGTCCCTTGTTGACAGCCTTTGGGGGCATGGGTAGTATGCCGACCACGCAAGCGACGTCGTGTTCGCTTGCGTGATGAAAAGCGGGTTTATAGCTCAGTTGGTTAGAGCACTACCTTGACATGGTAGGGGTCGTTGGTTCGAATCCAATTAAACCCACCACTTTTCGCGATGCGTCCTTAGCTCAGCTGGTTAGAGCACCACCTTGACATGGTGGGGGTCGGTGGTTCGAATCCACTAGGACGCACCATCACGACACTGTTATGCGTCCTTAGCTCAGCTGGTTAGAGCATCACCTTGACATGGTGGGGGTCGGTGGTTCGAATCCACTAGGACGCACCATAACAGTTTGAATAAATTGCAGATGCAAATTTGATGTGGGTTTATAGCTCAGTTGGTTAGAACAGTACTTTGACATGGCGTAGGTGATGTCGTTGGTTCGAATCCAGTTGAACACAGATGTGGGTTTATAGCTCAGTTGGTTAGAGCACTACCTTGACATGGTAGGGGTCGTTGGTTCGAATCCAATTAAACCCACCACTCCCCTGCAAAAGAAAAAGCCGCATTGCGCACCCTGCGTCCTTAGCTCAGCTGGTTAGAGCATCACCTTGACATGGTGGGGGTCGGTGGTTCGAATCCACTAGGACGCACCAAATCGGAAAAGCCCGCTCCTTGAGCGGGCTTTTTGCATTCTGACGTTGCCCTGCCCTCCGGTCATCCTGACCCGGCTCAGCCCGACTGCGGGGACTGGCTCGCTAGAAGAGATCCAGCTGCTGGCCGCAGATCCGGTCGAACGACTCGCCGATGAAGGGGAGGATGGCGTCGGCGATGGGCCTGAGCTGCTTGTCGATGTAGTGCTCGTAGTCGATGGCGCTGCGCCTGTACTCCAGCGGCTCGGGGCCGTTCAGGGTCATCAGATAGGCGATGGTGCCCCTGTGCTGATAGCGCTGGGGCAGGCCGCGGCGCAGGTTCTCCTCGTCCGCCAGGCGCGCCGCCCGCACATGGGGGGGCACGTTCTTCTGGTACTCCTCGAGTTTTTGGCGCAGCCGCTTGCGGTAGATGAGCAGTTCGTCGTGCAAGCCGGCCCGGGTCTCGTCCACCATGGTGCGCAGATAGCCGCTGGGATCTTCATCGTGAAACACCAGCTCATAGAGGCGGGTCTGAAACTGCTTGGCCAGCATGGTCCAGTCGGTGCGCACAGATTCGAGCCCCTTGAACACCAGCTGCTCACTCCCCTCCTGCCCCTCGCCGCCGACCAGGCCGGCATACCGTTTCTTGCTCCCCTTCTCCAGCCCGCGGATGGTGGGCATCAGGAAGCGGCGGTAGTGGGTCTCGTATTCGATCTCGAGATAACAGGGCAGATCGAATTCGCGCCTGATCAGCGCCGTCCAGTTGTCGTTGATCATGGTGGCCAGCTCGCGGCCTGTCTGTTCGGCCTGCTGCGGGCTGGTCTCCCTGTTCAGGTGAACGAAGGTGGAGTCGGTGTCGCCATAGATCACCTCGAACCCCTTGGCCTCTATCCACTCCCGGGTCTGCTGCATGATGCTGTGACCGCGCAGGGTGATGGATGACGCCAGCCTGGGATCGTAGAAGCGGCAGCCCCCCGAGCCCAGCACGCCGTAGAAGGAGTTCATGATGATCTTGATGGCCTGGGAGAGCGCCTTGTTGCTGGCCGCCTTGGCCCTATCCCGCGCCGCCCACAGGGTGGCGATGAGATCCGGCAGGAAGTGCCGGCTGCGGGAGAAGAGGGCGCCGCGAAAGCCGGGAATGGCCTGATCCGGGTGCTGCAACCCCTCCACCAGTCCCATGGGATCGATGCAGAAGGTGCGGATGATGCTGGGATACAGGCTCTTGAAGTCGAGCACCAGCACGTGGCGATAGAGGCCGGGCTTGGAGTCCATCACATAGCCACCCGGGCTCGCCAGCCCGCCATCGGCAGGCAGATTGGGGGCCACGTAGCCGCCGCGATGCAGCCGCGGCAGGTAGAGGTTGGTAAAGGCGGCCACAGATCCCCCCACCCTGTCGAGTTCCAGCCCGGTGAGGGAGGCTCGCTCTATGGCGAAGGGGATGAGGTGGCAGTAGTCGAAGATCTCCCACACCAGCTTGCAATCTTCCAGGTTGTAGCGGGCCAGCGCCTCCTTGTCGGAGTGGAACAGCTCGGTGATCTTCTCCCCCCGGTTTGCCACGTCCTCGATATCCTTGCCGCGGCCGAGCAACTCGCTCGCCACTGCGTCCAGGCTGTAGCTGGCAAACTGCCAGGTGGCGCTCTTGAGGGTGTCGATGCCATCGAGCACCATGCGCCCCGGGATGATGACGTTGCCGGTCTGGGGATCCCCCCGCGACGAGCGCCAGAAGCAGAGCTCGCGCCCTCGCCCCAGCCGCAGACGGCGCTTGCCCAGCTCGGCGCGGCGCAGCAGCAGGCGAAAGTCGAAGTTCACCACGTTCCAGCCGATCACCAGATCCGGGTCGTGCCGTTGGAACCAGATCTCCAGCGCGCCGAGCAGGGCATTCTCGTCCGCCACCCACTCGACCTGGGTACCCCAGCTGTCGGCATCCGCCTCCGGGGTGCCTATCATGATGACCCGCGCATCCTCAAGGCTGTAGAGCCCCACCGAGAAGAGCGCCCCGTCCATGGCGCACTCCACGTCGAGCGATACCCAGGAGAGGGTCGGCGTCACCGCCTGGGGCGCGCAGCGCGCCTCGTTCACCTCCCAGTAGCCCTGCCTGCCCCCCTTCTTCACCGCCCGGCCATCGAAGCGCACGCCCGCGGTGATGAAGCGCTCCATCAGGAAGCGCTCCGGCAGCCGGATATCCGCCTCGAAGTGCTCCAGTCCACGAATGAGCAGCAGCTCGATGGCCCGGTGAAAGGCGCTCAGGGTGGCAAAATAGCAGCCCACCACAGGGCGGCCATCGAAGGTGTGCATGGGCAGGCGGCGAAACCGCCCCCTCACCCCGGCGCCCTTGAACAACTCGGCGGCTTCGGCCATGTGGCTCTGTGGCAGGAAGAAGACCGGCTCCTGCCCCGGCACCACCAGCCGCACCGGCCCCTGGGCGCTCCAGAGCCACATCACGATTTCGGTCGTGGCAGCCTGCCCGTTGCGGCCCTGCACGTCCCGACCGTGGCGGGTCAGGATAAAGCCGTCAAGGGGCGGGGTGGCGGGAACGGGGGCTGGTCGCAGTCATGAAGAAGTAGGGGTCGGCCTTGGGATGGGACTATTGTACGTTCATACGGTGCCTGCTCGCAATCGTCACGCCAGGCTGCGGGGTGGCATCCACACTGGTAAGCTCGATCCCGTCGTCATTCCCATCAACCCTTTTATTACCGCGCTTCTTTATTACTGCGCGTCGCCGACGAAAGACAAAAGGAGTCACTGTGGCAATCTATTCCCTGCTGGATCGGCTCGCCATCCCCTACCAGCGTATCGATCACCCCCCCGTTTTCACCTGCGAGGAGGCGAGCAGGCTGCTGCCCGACCTGCCCGCCGCCAAGACCAAGAACCTCTTTTTGCGCGATCCGAAAAGCGAGCGGCTGTTTCTGGTGGTGAGTCCGGAGGAGAGCCGGGTCGATCTCAAGGCGCTGGCGGCACGGCTCGGGGTCAAGCGGCTGAGTTTTGGCTCCCCCGCACGGCTCGAGGCCGTGCTCGGCCTCACCCCGGGTTCGGTCACCCTGCTCGCCATGGTGCGCGATAGCGAACATGTCGTGGAGCTGGTGGTGGACGAACGTATCTGGCAGGCCGAGCAGGTGCAGTGCCATCCGCTGGTCAATACCGCCACCCTGATCATCCGCCTCGACGATGTGCGTCGTCTGCTGACCCATCTGGGCCGAGAGGCCTGCGTCATGGCATTGCCGAGCGTGGCAGCCGATTAGATGGCCGGCACCGCCCTCAAGATGCAGCACCCACCAGCGCCGACCCGTTTCGAATGCCACCTGGCGCCGTCATCTGGTCGAGTGTGCCGAGGCGGGATAGCAGCTCTATCCGGCCCCAGGGCGCTCCAGAGTCACATCGCGATGTCGGTCGTGACGGCGTGCCCCTTGCGGCCCGGCGCCTTATGGGGGTCGAGTCTGCCATCCGGGGCCGGATTGGTGCATAGTCAGGTTATCATCCGTCCATTGCGTCCTTTCATGGCACCGGGAGCATCATGCGCATCGCCCTCCTCATTCCCCTGCTGGCCCTGGGCCTTGCAGGCTGCAGCAACACCTCCTCGTCAGGCGGCGATGCGGGGGCCGGCACTGGTGGCGTCTATGGCGCCTCTTACTGGTGGTATGACGACTATTACGGCTATTGGGATGACTACTATCCCTGGTGCTGCGACAACCAGGGGGAGTTCGACGAGCTGATCAAGAAGTGGTGGAGCGGGCTCGATCCGGAGCGCCAGCAAGAGATCAAGGAGAAGTATCAGGATTGGCAGGAGAACCCTGGCCAGCCAGACGTGGCCGCCCTGCGGGGAGATCTGGCGACCCGCTGGAATGCCATGTCGCCGGAGCAGCAACAGGCCCTGCGTGACAACCGACAGAACCGACCCAGCATCAGCAACCCGGACAAGGGCCCGCGCTCGGTGCTGGACGACAGAGGCGGCACTCTCCCCAGGGCCGAGAACGGCCTGCTGGCCCCCGGGGCGCTGCCCAAGGCCGACAGCGGTTTGCTGACACCCTCCACTCAGCCCAGGGTGGATGCCAGACCCCACCTCCCCCGCACCATGACCACGCCGGTGCGCCCCCCCACCGTCAGACCGGCGATAAGACCCGGCTGCACCCCCATGAGAAGCTTCCCGGCGATCCGCCGCCGTTAGGGCGAAAGCCCGTACGCCATCAACCCATTGCAAGGAGCACGACATGACGCAACAGTGGCAACGCATTTCCTCCCGCCTCACCGACGTGGGCGGGATCCCGGTGGCCCGCGCCCTCCCGGTCAAGGAGCGGCGCACCATAGGGCCCTGGTGCTTTCTCGATCACATAGGGCCGACCCGCTTCGCCCCCGGCGCCCCCGGGCTGGACGTGGGGCCCCATCCCCATATCGCCCTGCAGACCTTCACCTGGATGCTGGCGGGGGAAATCCTCCACCGGGACAGCCTCGGCAGCGAGCAGGTGATCCGCCCGGGCCAGGTCAACCTGATGACGGCAGGACAGGGCATAGCCCACACCGAAGAGTCGGTGGCGGGCCACCCCGACTTGCACGCCGCCCAGCTCTGGATTGCACTGCCAGAGCGCGATCAGGACACCCGGCCCCGCTTTGATCACTACCCTGAACTGCCGCGCTGGCAGGAGAGCGAGACCACCCTGACCCTGCTCATCGGCGAGCATGCCGGGCGCCGGGCCCCCACCCTGCACTTCTCCCCTATCCTCGGGCTGGACTTGCACTCGCCCCAAGGCGGGCACATGGTGCTGCCGCTGGACCCGGCCTTCGAGCACGGGCTCTTCCCCTTGCAGGGAGAGGCGATCATAGCAGGGGAAGCGCTCGCCCCCGAGCAGCTCCTCTATCTGCCGCCTGGCACCCGGGAGCTGGCGGTGACACTCAATCCTGGCACCCGCCTGCTGCTCATCGGCGGCGAGCCCCTGGCCAAGCCGCTGCAGATCTGGTGGAATTTCGTCGGCTTTGACAGAGAGGCCATTCGCACCGCCGCCGCGGATTGGGAGAGCGGCGCCCCCCGCTTCGGCGAGGTGGTGGGTTACGTTGGGCCGCGCCTAGTCGCTCCGCCCCTTGCCGGGCTCTGAGCCCGACAAGACAGACTTACCGTAACGGCACATATCGAATCGAGAGCTGCCTGCAGAGCTGCCAGGGGGGGAATCGATCGTTTCAACACGGCCGGTAGCGGGCGTTCTTGGTGAGCAGCAAGGATTGTTTATGGATTTATCACCCTTCTATCACGCCAGCGCAGCTGTCTGCGTCCAGATACTGATCGGATACCGCTTTGGGCACTGGGGATATGGCGGCCTCATGGGGTGTATATGGTTTGTCGCACGAGAGCAGACACAGGCAGAATATAGATGGATAGCGCTGTTCGGGCAGGGGCGAAGGATCAACATGCCTTGGTGGGGAGGATTCGATCCCAGCGTCTGGGAACTGGGGAGTGTGCTGGATTTTCTGGTGCCGATCGCCGTGTGTACACTGGTGTTTGTGGTTGCACGCCGAACCAGCAGGCAGACTTGCGGATCCGGCTTGTGAAGTGGCAGCCATGTTCCCGGCTGATCCACCACTTAAACAAAGAGGGGCACATAGCCCCTCTCGTCATTGCAACCCCTTTGCACTACCAGCCTGATAGAGGTCGGTGCCCTGACACAGGGAAAGGAGACAGGAGGCGCGCCTCAAGTGCGCATCAGAACTCCTCTTCCTGCTCCGCCTTCATGCGGGCGCGACGGGCCATGGCCTCTTCCTGGGCACTCTCGATCTCGTGCAGCACCCCGTCCAGATCGATGACCTCGGCACTCTCCTCGAACAGGCCGGTCAGCTCGGTTTCCGGGCCGAGTTTGCCATCTTCGAACAGGGCCCACATCTCCCTGGCATAACGGGTCTTGAGCAGCTCGGGGGCATAGATGCCGTAGTAGTTGCGCATGTTGTTGACGTCCCGCTCCAGCATGGCCCTGGCCTGGTTGTTGGCGGCGGCATTCACCACCTGGGGCAGATCGATGATGACGGGCCCCTGCTCGTCTACCAGCACGTTGAACTCGGAGAGATCCCCGTGGATGAGGCCGGCGCAGAGCATGCGCACCACGTAGCGGATCACCTTGCCGTGATCGATGAGGGCCTGCTCGGGCGAGAGCGCCACGTCGTTGAGGCGGGGTGCGACGTTGCCGTCGGCGTCCGTGATGAGCTCCATCAGGAGCACGCCGTCCAGGCAGACATAGGGGGTGGGCACCCGCACGCCGGCAGCGGCAAGCTTGAACAGGGCATCCACCTCGGTGTTCTGCCACACCTCTTCGTGCTGCTTGCGACCGTACTTGGAGCCCTTCTCCATGGCGCGGGCATCGCGGCTGCCCCGCACCTTGCGCCCTTCCTGATAGACCACGGCCTGCTTGAAGCTGCGCTTGGAGGCTTCTTTGTAGACTTTGGCGCAGCGGATCTCGTCGCCGCAGCGCACCACATAGACGTCGGCTTCTTTGCCGCTCATCAGCCGGCTGATGACATCGTCGACCAGGCCGTCATCAACCAGAGGTTGGATTCGATTTGGAATTTTCATGACCGCCCTTTTACCTTATTTGCACCTTGTTTGCACCTTGTTTGCGCGTGGCGGGAGGCCAGACAGGGCCCCGCTTTGCTCCCCCATCTGCCCCTTGCCGGGGGTGGCCTGGTGTGCCCCGCGCCAGCCGCCTCTCCCTGGCTCTCACAACAACCCGCAAGCAGGCCCTGTCCATCAAGGCTCGGGGGGCAGCCCCTGGCGGATGCGCCGGATCCCCTCCTCGTAGAGGCCATCCTCCCCTTCGTTATCCGCCTGGGTCTCGAAAATCTTGAGAAACCACATGTACTGCTCGGGGAAGCGGCCGAGCTGCTGCTCCACGGTGCGGTTCATGGCGTTGACGTCCGCCTCCAGATCCGCGGTGGGATAAGGGTCGAACGGCGGCTCCACCTCGAGCCGGTAGCAGCCCAGATCCTCGTCATAGCAGGCCAGGATGGGCACCGCCCGGGCGCCGGTCAGCTTGACCAGCTTGGGCAGGGCCGGCAGGGTCGCCTTGGGGTGGCCGAAGAAGGGCACGAAGATGCTCGCCTCCCGGCCGTGATCCTGATCCGGCAGATAGAAGAAGCTGCCGCCGCTGCGCAGGGCCTTGATGGCCGGTTTGATGCCGACGCTGCGCTCATAGACACGCCCGCCCTTGCTGCGCTCGCGGTTGATGTACCAGTCGAACACCGCATCCTTGGGGCTCTTCATCATGGTGCACAGGGGCACCCCCTCATCGGTCAGGTAGCGGCCTATCATGTCCACCGCCCAGGTGTGGGGCACCACGAAGATCATGGGGCGCCCGGCGGCCAGCTCCGCCGCTATATGCTCCCAGCCACGCACCTTGATGCGCCCTTTCAGGAAGGCAGGACTGCGCCAGGTGAGCTCGCCAAAGCCCATGAAGGTCTTGAGGCCGACCCGGATGGATTTGAGCAACAGCCGCTCGCGCCCGGCCGCGTCAAGGGCGGGGAAGCAGATCTTGAGGTTGGTCTCGGCGATGTAGGCCTGCTTCCTGGAGAAGCGCAGCAACAGGGGGGCCAGGGCATCGGCCAGCTTGTCTCTGTACCTGGCCGGGATCCAGGCCAGCAGGGAGAGCAGGGCAAGCGCCAGCCAGCTGCCCCACAGACGGGGGTGCAGCAGACGCAGATGAAAGGAGGTGTCAAACACCGGATCTTGTGCGGACATGGTCGCCATCGAATCATCAAAACAGACCGTCATTTTAGTGATCCTGACAATTTTTTCTACCCGGTATCCCCCAAGCGGGGTTTCCAAGTCACTGATCCGACTAGTTAGAAATAAAAAGTGGCCCATATGGAGCCACTTATGAATGCGCATCAAGCTGCGGTTCAGGAATGAGGGCTGAGTCCCTTGCGGATGCGACGTATCCCCTCTTCGTAGAGGCCGTCTTCCCCCTCCTGATCCTCGCGGGTATCGAAGATCTTGAGGAACCACATGTACTGGCCCGGGTGACGGGTCAGCTGCCGCTCCACGCAGTCGTTCATGCGGCAGGTGTCGGCCACCAGATCATCGCTCGGGTAGTCGGCGAAGGGGGCCTCTATCTCCAGCCGGTAGCAGTGCGCCGCCTCGTCATAGCAGGCCAGCACCGGCACGGCGCGGGCACCGGTCAGCTTGACCAGCCGTGGCAGGGCCGGCAGGGTCGCCTTGGGATGCTGGAAGAAGGGCACGAACAGGCTCGCCTCGCGACCATGATCCTGATCCGGCAGGTAGAAGAAGCTCAGGCCGGACTTCACCGCCTTGATCACCGGCTTGATGCCGGCGCTGCGCTCATAGACGCGGCAGCCATTCTTGGCCCGCTCGCGGTTGATGTGCCAGTCGAACACAGGGTTGCGGGCGCTCTTCATCATGGTGCACATGGGCAGGCCCCGCTGGGAGAAGTAGTAGCCCGCCGCATCGATGGGCCAGCTGTGGGGCACCACCAGGATCACCGGGCGGCCGGCGGCTTGCTCGGCCTCGATGTGCTCCCATCCGCTCACCTGGATGCGCTTCATCAGGTACTCGGGGCTGCGCACCGTGAACTCGCCAAACCCCAGCAGGCTCTTGAGGCCGACCCGGATCGAGGTCATCAGTATGGCGTCCCGCTCTGCCTCGCTCAGCGCCTTGAAGCAGATGGCGAGGTTGGTTCTGGCGATATAGACCTGCTTTTTCGAGATCTTGAGCACCAGGGGCGCCAGGGCGTCCGCCAGCTTGTCGCGCCAACGGGGCGGCACATAGGCGAGCACGCCGAGCACGCCGAGGGCAAGCCAGCTAACCCAGTAACGCGGGTGCAGCAAACGGGTCTGGAACGCGGAGTCAAACACGGGATCTTGGGAGGACATGGGTACTATCAAAAGGTAGAAGTGGGCAATTGCGGCAATCCTGACAGGTATTACCAGTTAAAGCTAACTTAATGTCACCTGAATCAGTGACAATTTGAGCCTTTTCACGGATTGACAGCGCCCCCTGACACCCGGGCTGTGCCCCCTACTCACCCCTTGTCCCCATCCCGGATGCAGCAGACCCCGCCTGGCGGGGTCTGCTCTTGGTCGAGACGGGTTGCGATCCTAGCGGCGCAGGGGCTGCTGAGGCTGCTCCCGCATGCCGATCTGGCCCAGCGGCAGGAAGAACATCAGGTAGCGCAGCGCCACATAACCGACGATCAGGGTCGCCGCACCGAGTTCCAGATAGGCCAGCTGATTGATCTGCGCCGCATAGTGGGCCGCCTCTGGCCACTGCGACAGCAGCTGACCCACCTTAAACAGGGCGGTGGCGCCGATCACCAGGGGGAAGGTGAAGGCGGCATAACCTGGCGAGAACGGCAGGCGCAGCAGCTTGATGAAGGCCAGGTAGATGATGCCTGTCATCAGCACGGCTATCCCCAGCAGCACGGCCACCAGCAGCAGGGAGGGATCCTGGCTCACGGTCAGGTAGCCGGCCAGCGACAGGCTGGCAGGAGCCGCCAGGATGGCGATGGTGGGCTTGGCGGCATCCGGCACCTCGTGACTGAAGATGAGGCGATAGAGCATCAGCGGCAGCATCAGGCCGTAGCAGGCCATGCCGAACCAGAGCAGGCCATTGGCCAGGGCCGCGAAGGGGCCGCCCGGATAGGCGACGTCGGCCACTATGATCCCCACCGGCGGCACGAACCAGCTCGGCACCATGTGGTGAATTTCAAACGCCTTGGCCCTGTGCCAGACGAAGGTGGCGAGGAACACCAGGTGAATGGCCACCGCAAACAGCCAGAGCCCCTGCCCCAGGGTCGGGGCCAGCAGCCCCACCGCCTTGGAGACCACCATGGTCCCCATGGCATAGGTGGGCACCACGCTGCCCACCACGGGGTGGGCGAGATCCTGCCACAGCAGACGCGGGTGCAGCAGGAACTTGAAGGTGAGGACGAGGAGCAGCACGGCGGCGATGGCGGCCCCCAGCAGTTGCAGGCGGCCATCGAACTGACCGGCATTTTCCCAACACCAGCCGAGGCTGGCGATCCCGAGAGCCAGCCCGGCCATGGGGGTCGGGGCGGCGGCAAGGGAGCGACGGGTGCGTGCGATCATGAGTGGTACCCTCTTGTTGATGACGATGTGTATAGGATAAAGAGGGTCTATCGTTTACGATATCTAAATGAATTGAACTAAGCGTTTAGGAAAATCAAACGACATGAAGCTGACCCTGCAACAACTCAAGGTGTTTGCCACCATAGCCCGCCACGGCAACCTGGGGGGCGCGGCCAGCGAGCTCTGCCTCAGCAAGGGGGCCGTCTCCCAGTCGTTGCAGGAGCTGGAGCGCCAGCTCGCCACCCCGCTGTTCGATCGGGTGCATCCAAGACTCCAGCTCAACAGCGAGGGGCGCCTGCTGCAACCGGCCGCCGAGGAGCTGCTGACCCGGATGCAGGAGATAGAGCAGCTGTTTGGTCCGGACGCCGAGCCTAGCGGCCAGCTGCGCCTGGGGGCCAGCCAGACCATAGGCAACTACCTGTTGCCCGCCCTGCTGGCGGGGGGGGCCCAGGCGCTGGGATCCGCCCCCAGGGTGACCATCGCCAACACCCACCTGCTGTGCCACTCCCTCGCCCACTTCGAGCTGGATCTGGCCCTCATCGAGGGGGAGAACCATCACCCGGATCTGGTGAGCGAGCCCTGGCTCGAAGACGAGATGCTGATCGTCGCCCCCCCCCACCATCCCCTGGCGGGGCAGCTGGAGCTGTCCCTTCGTCTGCTCGCCGATGAGACCTGGGTGCTGCGCGAGCCCCAGTCAGGGAGCCGCGAGCAGTTCGAGCAGCAGATCCAGCCCCATCTGCCGCGCTGGCAGGCGGGGCTCGAGCTCAACACCCTGGAGGCGGTGATGCTGGCGGTGGAGAAGGGGCTCGGCATCTCCTTCATCTCCCGCCTCGCGGTCTCCGATCGGCTGCACAGCGGCCGCCTGGTGGCGCTCACCCCGAGCCAGAGCTTCCCCCGCCAGCTCTCCCTCGTCTGGCACAAGCAGAAGTTCCACTCCGCGGCCCTGCGCCGCTTCCTCGCCTTCTGCCGCGCCCAGACCCTGCCCGCCCCCTGAGGGGCGATCCGGGTCAAACAACAGAGGGCGCCGTGGCGCCCTCTGTTGTTTAAGGAAGAGATTTCGGGGATCTATTGCAGGATGACATGCAACGCCATCAGCCCCCCCGGTGCAGCCCCGCCTCCACCCAGCCCAGCACCCGCCGCGTCAGGGCATGGGGCACCCAGGGGGAGTCCAGCAGCCGGTGACGCAGGCAATCGGCGAAGTGATCCGCCTCGTGCTGCATGCCGCCCCCCTGCACCGGCAGGTAGATGTCCGCCGGCCAGGCGGCAGGGGGCGTATCCCCCTGCCAGCGAATGTGCTGGGGGTTCCACCACTTGCCCTCGATGACCAGGGTCCACGCTTCCCCCGAGAGCCAGGCGTCCCGATCGAGATCCTCGATGATGGAGGCGCCAAGCTCGGCCGGGAAGGGGCCGCCGAAGCGGAAGCGGGCCGCGAGATCCACCTCCCCCGGCGCCCTGTCCAGCGCCACCTCGGGGGCCTGGGTCGCAAGCCCCAGCCGCTCGCAGAGGGCGGCATAGAGCCACAGCGGATAGACCCCCACATCCCAGGCGGCGCCGCCGTCGAGGGCGGGATCGAACAGCTTGCCGACCCGGGGCGGGGCCGAGCCGAACGCCGCGCGCAGGCTGCGAGGCGCGGGCAGCAGGGGCAGTCGCTGCAACAGGGCCCGCATGGCGGGGAAGCACATCACCTTCATGGCTTCGAGCAGCAGCAGGCCGCGCTCATGGGCGAGCGCCACCAGGGCGTCCCAATCCGCCACCCGGGTCACCGCCGGTTTCTCCACCAGCACGTGCTTGCCCGCCAGCAGCATCTGCCTGATCAGGGCGGCGTGCTCGGGGTGGATCACCGCCACATAGACGGCGTCCACCTCGGGGCTCTCGGCCAGGGCCTGATAGCTGCCAAAGGCCAGCCCCAGTCCCAGCTCACCGGCGAACTCGTCGGCCCGCCCCTGATCCCGGGCGGCGATCGCCACCACGCGCCCGCCCCTGGCGTACTGATTGACGTCGCGGCAAAAACGCCTGGCGATGGCTCCCGCCCCGGCTATCCCCCAGCGCAGCAGTGGCGCGCTTCCCTGTGATTGCATCTCGTCTCCTCGTATGAATGTCCTTCCCCCCTTATGGCGAGGGAAGGCGCGGCACCGGCCTCTGTTCAGGCTGCCCGGCGGATCAGGTCCTGGCCAGACTGCGCAGCCAGCTTATCTCGTCGCCCCAGATCGTCTCGTCTATGGTCTCGAGGATCAGCGGAATGCCGTCGAAACGGTGATCGTTCATGATGTGGTGGAATACCGCCTCGCCGAGGTTCCCCTCCCGCAGGCTGTGGTGACGATCGACCCGGCTACCGAAGGTACACTTGGCACCGTTGATATGCATCCCCTTGAGGTACTCGAAGCCGACGATGCGGTCAAAGTCGGCAAACACCGCCGCGCACCCCTCTGGGGTGCGCAGATCGTAACCGGCGGCGAAGGCGTGACAGGTGTCGAAACAGACCCCGACCCGGCGCTTGTCCTCCACCCCGTCGATCAGGGTGGCCAGGTGCTCGAACGACCAGCCGAGGTTGGTGCCCTGGCCGGCGGTGTTCTCGATCACCGCCGTGACCCCCTCGCTTCGCTCCAGCGCCCAGTTGATGGACTCGCTCACGAGTTTGAGGCTTGCCGCCTCGGGGATCTGCTTGAGGTGGCTGCCGGGGTGGAAGTTCAGGTAGCAGAGCCCGAGCTGCTCGCAGCGCCTGATCTCGTCCAGGAAGGCATCCCGGGACTTGGCCAGGGCGTCGGGGTCGGGATGGCCCAGGTTGATGAGGTAGCTGTCGTGGGGCAGGATCTGCTCGGGGCGAAAGCCCCCCTTGTCGCAGGCCGCCTTGAAGGCGCGGATGCTGGCATCCGACAGGGGCGCCGCCTGCCACTGGCGCTGGTTCTTGGTGAACAGGGCGAAGGCGTTGGCCCCGATAGCCTGGGCACGGGCTATGGTGTTCTCCACCCCGCCGGCCGCACTGACGTGGGCTCCGATAAATTTCATCTCATCTCCTCTGCGCGCTTGCTGGGTGCGCCCGCCTTGCGAGGCGCGGCAACCCTTGATGGGGCGCCATTATGCCCAAGCCCGCCCCTTGCGCCAAACCGGGATTGTCGATGGCGGCAATGGAAAAGGCGCCCGCAGGCTCATCCCTGCTCTTGCTCCCCATCGGCAGCCAAAGTACTACCCATGGTTGCATTCAACCCGGTTGCGGCCGTTTCGCTTCGCGGCATAGAGGGCAGCGTCTGCCCGCTTGAGTATTGAACTGAGCTCCGTATCCTGACGTGAGGACGCCGAGAACCCGATGCTGGCGGTCAGCCTTATTATTTCCCCTTCGTACTCGATGATCTGCTGCTCGATGAGCGCGCGAATATTGTCAAATATGGATGAATCATTATCAGGATGACAATCATTCACAATAATTGCGAACTCCTCTCCACCTATTCTGGCGAATATATCGTCTGCCCTGATTTCTCTTTTTACCAGCTTGGCAATCGCCTTTAGCACATAATCACCCGCATCATGCCCATATTTATCATTCAGATTTTTAAAGTGATCCAGATCCAATATACCGACAAAAATTGGCGTATCAGCCAATCTCGACATTATTAATCTGCGCTCACCCTCGTTCATGAATGCCCTTCTATTGGCGGTTTCCGTCAGATAGTCTGTTGATGCCTGCAGCTCCATTTCCGTCACCTGCAGGTGCAGCTGTATATTGAGGGCAAGCCAGTTGGCCAGGCATTGCAACAAGATCGCATGTTCGGCGCTGTAATAGGCTCTCTGGTGGTGTGCAACATTCAGGGTCCCGATACAGACCGAGCCCTGCATCATGGGCGCATCCATGCAACACCCCATGCCGTGCCGGGACAAGATCTTGCAGTCCAGATCGGGGGACTGGCTCAAGTCGTCACAGATCGTCAGCATGCTGGTCGAAAAGACCCTGCCCACCATGGAGCCATGAATGGGAACCAGAGACTCCATGGGAATTGCATTATTCCCCATCACCGAATAGAGCTTCAAGGAGGCATCATTCTCCTTGATGGTGATGCTGGCCCTCTCGGCAGAAAAAAGATAAAAAATCCAATTCGCCATCACATTCAATACATCTTGAAGCGAGGTCGCCTGGGTCAGATCTTGAATAAATGAAACGGGAATGGTGATCTTCTGGCCTGGACCGATATTGGATAAAAAGTTTGGATCAAAACTTCTTTCATTATTTTGATTGTGCATGGCGACCTCGCACTATTTTATTATGAGAGCCTGGCCTTGCTCTGATCCGCAGCAGCCAAGAGTCCAGATAACCATTTTCTATGTATCCATATTTTCTTGCTCAAGAGTATAACAACCATGTGGGAACTGGAACGCTTGTTCTGTGGGACATCATTTTTCGGATAAATAACGACCCAATAAAAACAACTTCAACACTAGAGGTCGATGCAATGGTTATCGCGTGCCATTGCAAAGGGGCGAGGACAAGGCGCGCCTAGGCGACGCTTTCACTTCTTCCTCGATGGTCGTGACCTCATGGTGAGCAGGCCGTCGCCGAGTTCTCGTCATGGAAAAGGCGCCCGCAGGCGCCTTGATGATGGATGCAGGGCTCGCCCTCAATAGGCCAGGCCGGCACCATAGGGGTAGAGCGGGTTCGCGGAGTCCTTCGCCACGTCCGGGTGCTGGTCTTGCACCGCCTGCCAGCTGGAGGGCAGCTCGAAGGGCAGCTTGCCGCTGGCCTTGACCTTGCCGCTGATGACGTCGAACAGCGCCTGATCCAGGGCTCCGAAGTTGGCGAGCAGCACCTGGGCCGCCGGTGCCACCTCGGTCAGGATGGCGGGCCTGTCCAGATAGACGGAGAGCACCATGGGCACCCCGGCCTGCGTGATGGCCTGGATGGCGGCGTACTCGTCCGCCCCGCGGTAGACCCCCTCGTGGGCCGTCTCCTGCACCACCTGATCGGCGCTGGCAAAGCCGAGCTGACCGAAGTGGATGCTGCCAAACGGGAAGCGGGGATCCTGCTCACCCGGGGCGTTGACCCGCACTATGGCGAGATCGGCCTGGGCCAGCTCGGTCACTACGGTGTAGCCGTTGGCCGCGGCCACCTCGGCGTTGACGTTATGCAGGTAGACCCGCTTGCCGTCCGCCTTGAGCGGCAGCAGGGGTCCCTCGTTCTTCAGCAACACGTGGGACGCCGCCTGGGCGGCCTGAGCCTCCTGCTGGAACTCGGCCTTGCCCACCAGGGCCACCGCAGCCTGGGTATCCACATAGGGGTTCTCGAACAGCCCCAGGGCGAACTTCTGTTCCAGGATCCGCTCGGCCGAGGTGGTGATGGCCGCCTCGGTCACCAGGCCGCTCTGCACCGCCGCCAGCAAGGGGGCGGGATCTTCCACGCCGCCGAACTGATCCACCCCGGCGTCGATGGCCTTGGCGTAGCGCTCGGCCTTGGTGAGCTTCTCCACCCCCCAGGACATGCCAAAGGGCACTGTCCAGGGGCTGACCCCCGCCGTCACCTCATCCTGGGTCAGCCCCTGCTCGCAGCGGCTGTCGCAGTCGTTGACTATGCCCCAGTCGCTCAGCACCACGCCGTCGAACTTGAAGTGGCCCCGCAGCAAGTCGGTGAGGATCTGGCGATTGAAGCCAAAGCCCACCTCCTCGATGGCCTGGCCTTCATAGGTCAGCCCCTCGGGCAGGGCGTAATAGGGCATCACGGCCCCCACCCTGGCCTCGAAGGCCCCCTCGAAGGGCACCAGGTGATAGGCGAACTGGCCGCCCGGGTAGACCTGCTCCTTGCCCCAGGGGTTGTGGGCATCCAGGCCGTTTTTCTGGGGACCGGCTCCGGCGAAGTGCTTGACCACGGTGACCACGCTCTCCTTGCCTATGCCGTCGCTCCCCTGCTGGAAGCCCTCTATGTAGGCCTTGACCAGGGATTTGGCGAGCAGGTTGTCCTCGCCGAAGGTGCCGTTGATGCGGCCCCAGCGCGGCTCGGTCGCGAGATCCGCCTGGGGAGAGAGGGCCTCGTGAATACCGACGGCCCTGTACTCCTGGCGGGCGATGTCGCCAAAGCGCTGCACCAGGGCGGCATCGCCGATGGCGGCGAGCCCCAGGGTCTCGGGCCACTGGGAGAAGGCCCCGGCACCTATGCTGGTGGCGTTGGGATCATGGGTGAAGTGGTTGCGGGGATCCGTGCTCACCGTCATGGGGATGCCGAGCCCCACCCCTTCCAGCAGGGCCTGCAGCCGGTTGTTGTCGTCGGCGATGGCCGCCGGATCCCCCGCCATGCGGGTGATGAAGGTATTGACGCCGTCTTCCCGCAGCATCTTGTCCATGGCGGTGAGGTTGACCCGCCCGTCTGCGTCCAGCACCAGGGTGCCGTGCATCATCAGGCCCGCCTTCTGGGCCAGGGAGAGCCTGCCCACCAGATCCCGGGCCCGCTCGGCGGCGCCAAGGCGCCAGTCTTCATAAGGAGTCAGGGTGCCGCTGCCATCGAGATCCTTGAATTGCAGGCCATCCTGCTCGATCAGGCTGACGGTGCGGTGGCCCAGAGTGGGCTGCTCCGGCTTGGGGGTGGAGTCGTTGTCATTGCACCCTGCCAGCAGCAGGGCCCCTATGCCGAGGGCGACGCGGGTTCGGGAGAGCGAGTGGTATTTCATTATTGTTATCTTCCTTGTGTGTGTAGGAGTGGCCACTGTATGCAAAATCGGCCCGCCTCACTTGCCCTGCGGGTGCAGGGAATTGCCGGTTGGGAGCAAGTTCGAAAAGTGTGAAAAGGGTTGCAGGGTTACCCTTGGTTACATTTCTGAAACATGAAGCCGAACCTGGCTCACGGCAATTCATGGCCGTTGGCGGATGATGGTGGGCCACCGCCGACAAGGATTTTCGCCGTGAAGACAGTCTCCAACCGGATAGCCCTGCACTGCCTCAACCACTGGCAGAGAGAGGGCCGGGATCCGGCCCAGCTCCTGCAAGCTGCCGGGATTGCCAGAGAAGAGCTGCTGCTCCCCCAGGGGCGGATCGACGCCCAGCGCCACTTCCGGCTGCTGACCCAGGTCGCCCCCCATATGGACATGACCCACAAGTGGTCGCCCCCCTCGCTCTCGGGGCTCTTTGCCGACTACCTGCCGCTGGCGAGCCTGTGCTGCAACGCCGCCACCCTGCGCCAGGCCCTGCACTTCTTCCTCGCCTACCGCCCCCTCATCGGCGAGTGCGATCGGATAGTGCTGCGGGAGGAAGAGGGGCAGGCCAGGCTCGGTTACCATTCGGAGTCCGATCACCCGGACGTGATCGCCATGAGCAGCCTGGCCAATCTCGGCCACCTCTATGCCCTGCTGCAGTTCTACCACCCCGGCCAGGGCCAGCTGGTGCTGCCCACCCCGGTGCGGCCCAGACTGTGGCGCGAGCTGGGGGCCTGGCTGGGGGAGCGGCTGCAACGGGGAGAGGGCTTTGAGCTGCGCTTCCCCGCGGCCTTGCTCGATCTCGCCCACGGAGGCTGCAACGGCCCCCTGCAACCCCTGCTGCTCGGGGAGCTCGACGGCCAGATGCGGCTGCTGCGCCCGAGCAGCCACTACAGGGAGCGGGTACTCGGGCTCATCCGCCAGCGGCTCTGGCAGGAGAGCGTCGACTCCCCCACCCTGCTGGCGGGGATCTGCGAGGCCCTCAGGCTGACCCGCTGGACCCTCAACCGCCACCTGCGCGAGGAGGGGTGCCACTTCTCGGCCCTGCTGGAGCAGGTAAGAAAGGAGGAGGCCTGCCGGCTGCTGCAGGATCCCGGTCTCCAGCTGCAGGAGGTGGGCGGGCGCCTGGGGTTTGCCAGCCAGAGCAGCTTCACCCGCTTCTTCAAGGAGGCGTTCGCCCTCTCCCCCAGCGAATACCGCTCAAGGCGCAGCCGGCTCTGACTCCCCGGCCAGGGCCCGGGCGAGCAGCGCCGCCAGCCAGTGAATGAAGAGCTGGACCCTGGGCGCCAGCTGGCGGCGATGGGCATAGAGGGCGTGGATGGGAAGCGGCGGTGCCTGCCATTGGGGCAGCAGGCTCACCAGCTCGCCGCGCCCGAGCAACGCCTCCACCCCCACCCTCGGCATCTGTATGATGCCAAGCCCCGCCAGCGCCGCCGCCAGGTAGGTCTCGCTGTCGTTGACCATCAGGGCCCCCGCCATCGGCAGGAGGGCGCGGCTGCCATCCTCCCGCTGGTACTCGAACCCCGGCTCGCTGCGCCCCTGCCCGGAGCCATAATGGACCAGCCGGTGCCCGGCCAGATCCGCCAGGGTCTGCGGCACCCCGTGACGGGCCAGGTAGGCGGCGCTGGCGCAGTTGATCTGGCGATAGTGGCCGAGGGGCCGCGCCACCAGGCTGGAGGGCTCCAGCGCCCCCACCCGCACCACGCAGTCGAAGCCATCGCGCACCAGATCCACCCGCCTGTCCGTGCTGCTCAGCATCAGCTGCAAGTCGGGGTGCTGCGCCAGGAAGGCGGGCAGCGCCGGGATCACCAGATGGCGCGCCATCCGGCTTGGCATGTCTACCCGCAACTGCCCCGAGATCTGGCCCCCCTGGCGAAACAGACCGTCAAACTCCTCCATGTCCGCCAGCAGATCCCGGCACCTGGCGTAGCAGAGCTGGCCATCCGTGGTGAGCTGCACCCGCCGGGTGGTGCGCAGCAGGAGCCGGGTGCCCATGCGCTCCTCCAGCCGGCGGATGGCGGCGGAGAGGGTCGCCTTGGGGATGCCCAGCTGCTCGGCGCAGCGGGTAAAGCTCTCGAGCTCGGCGACCCGCACGAACAATTTCATCGCATCCAGTTGATCCATGAGCTGATTGTCTCTTCAAGCGGAACAGTGATTTCATTATCACGCTATTTATCCGGCAATAAAGGAACAATACAGTGATCCGGTCGGCTCGCACCGAGCCCTTGCCACCCACAGGAGTCACACCATGACCAGACCCATAGCCCTCATCACCGGCGCCAGCCGTGGCCTTGGCAAACACAGCGCCCTCGCCCTTGCGGCCAAGGGGGTGGATCTCATCATCACCTACCGCAGCCAGGCCGACGAGGCTGCCGCCGTGGTGGCCGAGGCCAGGGCGCTCGGGGTCCAGGCCCATGCCCTGGCGCTGGATGTGGGGGTGAGCGCCTCCTTTGCCGCCTTCGCAGAGGAGGTGACGCAACTGCTCGCCCGGGAGTGGCAACGGCCGCAGTTCGACTACCTGGTCAACAACGCCGGCATCGGCATTCACGCCAGCTTCGAGCAGACCACGGAGGATCAATTTGACACCCTGCTCAACATCCACCTCAAAGGGACCTTCTTCCTGACCCAGAAGCTGCTGCCGCTGCTTCGTGATGGCGGGCGCATCATCAACCTCTCCACCGGCCTCACCCGCTTCGCCATGCCGGGTTACGCCGCCTATGCCGCCATGAAGGGGGGGGTGGAGGTGCTGACCCACTATCTGGCCAAGGAGCTGGGTCCCCGGGGCATCGCCGTCAACGTGGTGGCCCCCGGCGCCATCGAGACCGACTTTGGCGGCGGCGTGGTGCGCGACGACAAGGGGGTCAACGCCTTCCTCGCGAGCCAGACGGCGCTCGGCCGGGTCGGCCAGCCCGACGACATCGGCGGTGTCATCGCCGCCCTGCTCTCCGACGACAACCGCTGGATCACCGCCCAGCGCATCGAGGCCTCTGGGGGCATGTTTATCTAGGCCGCCTTGCCCCAACAACACAAAACAGAAGGCCCCCTCGGTTGAGGGGGCCTTCTGTTATTTGGTAGAACATGCGCTGCGCACCGGGCGCATGGGCGCCTTACAGCGTCTTGCCACCGGAGGCGATCACCTGGCTGTACCAGTGGAAGCTCTCCTTCTTGATGCGGCGAAGCGACCCACCCTGCTCGTCGCGCTCCACATAGACGAAGCCGTAGCGCTTCTGGTAGCCGTTGAGCCAGCTCAGGATGTCGGTGAAGGACCAGGCGCAGTAGCCGAGCAGTTCGACCCCGTCCTGCATCGCCTGCTGGCACGCCTTGAGGTGGCTGTGCAGATAGGCGATGCGGTAGTCATCCTGCACCCGGCCGTCCGCGGTCAGCTTGTCGAACTCGCCGAGGCCGTTCTCGGTGATCATCAGCGGCAGGCCGTAGCGGGACGAGAGGCGGCGCAGGGCGATGCGCATCCCGGTGGGATCGATTGCCCAGTCCCAGTTGCTGGTCTCCAGGTGCGGGTTGGGGGTGGTCCTGTAGAGACCGGGGACGCCGCTGGACGGCGTGGTGCCCTTCTGCCCCGTGGTGTTGATACGCTGCATGGTCTGACCGCCGAGGGGATTATCGGTGAAGGTCAGGGTGTAGTAGTAGTTGACGCCTATGTAGTCGGGGGTGCCTTCGCGCAGCAGTTCGAGATCCCCTGGCAGTATCTCGGGGGCCTCGCCGCTTTCTCTCAGGTAGGCGAGCGCCGCCTGGGGGTAGCGGCCGAAGCAGTAGGCATCCAGCCACCAGAGGTTGGTGAACTCCTCGGCATTCTCGAACGCCAGCATGTCGCTCGGGGCGCAGGAGGCCGGATAGGCGGGGGAGTAGGCGAAGCTCGGGCCAATCAGGCCGTTTGGCACATGCTGGCGGAACGCCTTGATGACACGGGCGTTGGCCAGGAACGCGATGTGGTTGGCGGCGAAGAAGCGCTTCCTGTCCTGCACCGCGGGCGGATGGGTGCCGAGCTGGTAGGCGTTGGTCAGGTTGTAGTTCTGCTCGTTCAGCGACACCCAGTACTTCACCTTGCCGGCGAAGCGCCGATAGAGGGTGACGCAGTAGCGCTCGAAGTCGTCGATGATGCGCCTGTCTTCCCAGCCGCCGTATTCGTCCTGCAGCGCCTGAGGCAAGTCCCAGTGATAGAGGGTCAGCACAGGCTCTATGCCGTGGGCCAGCAGGGCCTCGATGAGCCGCTCGTAGAAGGCGAGCCCCGCCTCGTTCACCTCACCGCGCCCATTGGGGTAGATGCGCGGCCAGCTCACCGAGAAGCGGTAGGCCTTGAGCCCCATCTCGGCCATCAGCGCCACGTCCTCTTCCACGCGGTGGTAGTGATCCACCGCCACGTCCCCGTTGCTGCCCTCGAAGGTCTTGCCCGGCAACTTGGTGAAGAGATCCCACACCGAGGGGCCCTTGCCGTCTTCGTTCCAGGCCCCTTCCACCTGGTAGGCGGCAGAGGCGGCCCCCCAGAGGAAATCTGCGGGGAAATCGTTGAACTTGGGATGGTGCATCTGGCTTGTCTCCTGCTGCTTGAGGATGGTGCCGCCTCTCCCCCTGGGGGCACTGGCGGGCGTCAAAACGAATTGGCATCAGCATCGAACAGTTCTAGAATTCCGTCCAATGACAATTTTTGCCATTCAATATTCCAAGCAGGAATGAAGGAGTCGTGATGGAGTTGCGGGATCTGAAGGCCTTCGTCACCCTGGGGGAGGTCTTGCACTTCGGTCAGGCGGCGGCGCGCCAGCACATCACCCAGTCGGCCCTGAGCAAGCAGATCCGGCGGCTGGAGACGGATTTTGGCGGCGAGCTGTTCGAGCGCAACGCCAGCAGCACCCGGCTCACCCCCCTCGGGCGCGCCCTCTACGGGGATGCCTGCGCCCTGGTGGCCCAGAGCGAGCAGCTCGGTCGCACCGCCCGCGACGTGCTGGCGGGCAATGGCGGCACCCTGCGCATCGGCTTCGGGGTCGCCACCAAGCTGCTGGTGCCCGCGGCCATCGCCCGTTTTCGGGCCAGCCGCCCCGGGGTCGGCATAGAGCTCAACGATCTCTCCACCCATCACCAGTTGCTGGCACTCAGTGAAGGCAGGCTGGATCTCGGCTTCTGCCGCCTGCCCGCCCCCAAGGGCTGGCCGGTGCTGCCTGTGGTGCGCGCCCATTTCGTCGCCGTGCTGCCCGCCGGCTACCAGGGGGTGACGGGGCTCTCGGATCTGCTGGACAAGCCGCTCGCCATACTGCGCCGGGACAAGGCTCCCTCCTTCCACGATCAGTTCGTGCACTACCTGGCCCAGAGCGGGCTGCGCTTTGGGGATATCCAGTACGTCAACGACTTCGCCGCCGGCATCGCCACCGCGGCGGCGGGCATCGCCTGGACCCTGGTCCCCTCCTCCACCACCATAGAGCACCCGGACGTCATCACCCTGCCCTTAGGGGAGGCCGAGGCGAGCTGGATCATAGGGCTCATTCGCCCGCCGGGAGGGGATAACCCCCTCATCGCCCCCTTCTGGCAGACGGTGGCCGAGCTCGGTGATCCCGCCCTCACCGCCCTGGGTGATCAGGGCGGTGCAGAGTCATGACGCGGCCATGGCCGTCATTCACGACACGGAATCGTTCGAGAACCACATTAACGGTAGCTTTTGAGCAGCCAGCCCCCGTAAAATTGCACCATGGCCCCGGCTCCCGGCGCCAACCGACAAGGACTTGTTTCTCCGATGCTATCTCACTGGCTGCTGAGGTTTGATCTCCATCGCCTCATCCTGGCCCTGGCCGTGCTCGGCGTGCTGGCCACCTTCGGCAACAGCTTCTACGCCATCCATCAGGCACAGCGACAACTGCTGATCGACAGTACCCTGGAGGCCAACCGTGTCTATGCCACCAAGCTGGCCGCCTCCGCCGAGGCCATGCTGAATGCGGCCCAGGAGCAGCTTGCCTACAGCGCCACCCTGCTGGCGCCGCTGCTGCAGGCCAACGACGTCAAGGGGCTGGAGCAGGAGGTGACCCAGTTGCGCGAGCGCACCAACACCTTCAACTCGGTGGCCATAGTCAACACCGAGTCCACCATAGTCGCCGTCTCCCCCGAGACCCTGAAGGTGAAGGGGGCCAAGCTCACCTCCCGCAGCGCCCGCCAGACCCTCGCCAACCAGCAGCCGACCATCTCGGATCCCCTGGTCTCCCTCTCGGGCAACTACCTCATCAGCCTCTCCTACCCTGTGTTCTCGACGGACAGGCGCTACCTCGGCTATGTCGCCGGCAGCATCTACCTGGAATCCGCCAGCGTGCTCTCCAGCCTGCTGGGTCAGCACTACTACCAGGATGGCTCCTACCTCTACGTGGTCGACCGGCAGAAGACCCTGATCTACCACCCCAACCCCAAGCGCATCGGCCAGAAGATAGGTGAGAATGCGGTGGTGGACGAGGTGTTGCAGGGGCGGCAGGGGGCACAAAGCGTGTTCAACTCCCGGGGAACCGAGATGCTGGCGGGCTTCGCCCCCGTGGCCGGTGCGGGCTGGGGAGTGGTGGCCCAGCGCCCCCGCAGCGCCACCCTGGCCGGGCTGGATCAGCAGATGCTCGACATATTGAAGGGGATGATCCCGGTCACCCTCTTCATCCTCTTCGCCATCTGGCTCTCGGCTACCATCATCTCCCGGCCCCTGCGGCAGCTGGCCAACCGGGCCAGGCTGATGGACCAGCAGGAGGCGGCCTCCAACATCTCCAGCATCCGCGCCTGGTACTTCGAGGCGGCCCAGCTCAAGCAGGCCATTCTCAAGGGGCTGGGGCTGCTCAACACCAAGATTGACCAGTTGCACACCGACAGCCACACCGACCCCATGACGGGCCTCTTCAACCGGCGGGCCATGCAGCAGATGCTGGACGACTATCAGGCACAGTCCCGGCCCCTGGCGGTCATCGCCCTCGATATCGATCACTTCAAGGGGATCAACGACCACTTCGGCCACGACGTCGGGGACGCCGTCATCGTCGCCCTGGCGACCCTGATGCAGCGGGATCTGCGCGCCGATGCCGCCCTGTGCCGCAGCGGCGGCGAGGAGTTCCTGCTGCTGCTGCCCGGGGTCTCCCTGGTGCAGGCACAGCGGATCGCCGAGCGGCTGCGGATGACGGTGGCAGGCCACGAGATGGATCAGGCCGGGCGCATCACCATCTCCCTCGGGGTCGCCCACTGGCCTGGGGATGCCAGCGATCTCGGTGCCGTGCTCAAGCAGGCGGACAAGGCGCTCTATCAGGCCAAGCACAGGGGCCGCAACTGCGTGGTGGTGGCCGGCGCCTGAGGCCCCCCGGCGTCAGAAGCTGTAGCCCATCTTGAGGTAGATGCCCCCGTTGTCGTCCTTGCCCATGGCATACTCGAGGTTGGCGACTATGCCCGCCTCCGGCTTGAGCAGGTACTGGACGCCAGCCCCCCAGGCGGGATAGATGTTGGCACTGTCGGAGCAGTCGAGGGACTCCCCGTTCACGGCGTCCCCGTAGAGGCAGGCCACCCCGGCGAAGGCGGTCAGGGTCCAGCGTTCGGCAAGCTTGTAGCGCTCCTCGACCTCCACCGCCGACATGTGTTGACCCAGGTACTCCCCCGGGGTGTAGCCACGCAGGTAGATGGGGGAATAGGAGCCACTCGGCGCGTTGTGGGAGAACTGGTTGCGATTGCGCCAGGCGAGCACATGGTCATCCCCGTGGCGCCAGTAGCCCCTGTAGTCGACCCGGTAGATGTCAAAGTCCCCCTCTCCCCCCAGCTCTTCCCGGTAGGCCAGGTTGTTGACGTTCAAATACCAGCCCCGGGTCGCGCTGAAGTCGCTGTCCCGGGAGTCGTGCTGCACCGCCAGCCCGAGCCCCCCCGAGGTGAACCCCTCCAGCCCCAGCTCCTCCAGGATCTGATCCGATTGCAGATCCTGTCCCTGCATCTCGTAGTTGGAGTAGGCCGCCATGCCGCCGACGAACCAGTCCCCCTCCACCCGATAGAGGTAGCGCAGGAAGGCGGAGCGGAAGTGGTCCTCGGTCTCGAGGGCTCGGCCGGTGCCGAGGTAATCCTGATAGCTGTTGTTGATGTCGCCAAAGATAACCCCACCGACGAGGCGGTGGTGATCCGCGCCGAACGACGTCTTGGCAAAGGCGCTGGTGATGAGGGAGTCCGAGGTGGTGTACTTGCCGGACAGGGTGAACAGGGACGGGCGCGAGCCCTCATCGAACCGGTGCAGGTAACCCACCATCAGGCCCGCCGCCGTGTCCAGCTTGGGGCTGGAGCTCAGCAGGGGCACGAACAGCCAGGGGGAGCGCTCGCCTGGCGGCTCATCCCCCTTTGCCTCGCGCTCGTCACGGCGCGGCTGCGCCTCTTCCTTGGCGGGATCCGCCGCCATCGCGGGGCTGGCCGCCAGGGTGAGGGCCAGGCCGGTCATCAGGGGAGAGATTGCATTGCGCATGTGTGGGTTCCGCACAGGGTAGCGCACGGCAAACCGGCGGCGCTTGGCCACCCTGCCTGGCAGGCGCGTCCGGGTTCAGGTTGCCGGCCGCCCTGCATCAGGGGCCGGAAGAGGGCCGCAGCATAGCGGCATCCCCAGGCCCCGACCACAGCAAGATGGTGCGCCATACAATCGCCGTACAGCTTCGCCAAACGAGAGGCCCGGGCGAATACCTGGCATGAACAAACCCCTGCCTGGGCAGGGGTTCGTGCGCGGATGCTTACAGATTGACGGCGAGGCTGGCGGCCTGTGGCTGGCTTGGGGTCACCAGCACGGGCACCGACTTGGAGGTGGGGGTGAAGGAGCCCTCCCCTATGCTCTCTATGGCCACCAGGGGGTTGGTCTCCGGGTAGTAGGCGGCGATGTTGCCCCTGGGGATCTCGTAGAAGATGACGCTGAAGCCGCGCACCACCCGCTCGCGCCCGTCGTTGCAGATGGCGGTCATGTCCACCTGCTGCTCCTCGGCCAGCCCCAGGCGACGGGCATCCTCCTCGTTCATGAAGACCACGTTGCGCCGCCCCTTGATGCCGCGGTAGCGATCGTCCATGCCGTAGATGGTGGTGTTGTACTGATCGTGGGAGCGCAGGCTCTGGAGCAGCAGCACGGGCTCGCCCACCATCTGCTCGGCGTGGCTGGTGCACTCTGGCAGGATGGAGTCCGGCAAGCGGCTCGCCCGAAATTCTGCGCGCCCGCTCGCGGTATTCCAGCGCAGCAGGGCGGCGCTGTTCTCCAGGTGGAAACCGCAGGGCTCCTCGATGCGGCGGTTGAAGTCGTCAAAGCCGGCGATGGTCTCGGCGATGAGGTTGCGCAGCTGCGCGTAGTCATCCCGCAGCGCCAGCCAGTCCACGAGATCGCGGCCGAGTGTCGCCTCGGCCATGCGCGCGACTATGTCGATCTCAGAGAGACAGAGCGGCGAGACTGGCTCGTTCATGCCGGTGGAGGCGTGCACCATGCTGAAGGTGTCCTCCACGGTGATCTTCTGCACCCCGGCGCGCTGGGTGTCGAGCTCGGTGCGGCCGAGGCAGGGGAGGATCAGGGCATCCTTGGAGACCATGAGGTGGCTGCGGTTGAGCTTGGTGCTGATCTGCACGTTGAGCTCGCTCCTTCGCATCGCCTCATAGGTGAAGTCGGTGTCCGGCGCCGCGGCTGCCAGGTTGCCACCGAGGCAGATGAGCACCTTGCTCTTGCCGCCATGGAGGGCCTTGAGGGCCTCGTAGACGTTGTGCCCCGGCGTGCGCTTGAGGCCCACCGGGAAGCGGCGCTCCAGGCGATCGATAAAGGCGGCGCTGGGTTTCTCGTTGATCCCCATGGTGCGGTTGCCCTGCACGTTGCTGTGGCCGCGCACCGGACAGAGCCCGGCCCCCGGCTTGCCAATCTGGCCGCACATCAGGTGCAGGTTGACGATTTCGCGAATGGTGTCGACCGAGTGCTTGTGCTGGGTGATCCCCATGGCCCAGCAGCTGATCACGCGCTCGCTCTGGGCGAAGATCTGCGCCGCCCGGGTGATCGCCTCGCGATCCAGCCCGGATTGCGCCTCGATCTGATCCCAACCGGTGGCCTTCACCTGGGCCAGGTAGTCGTCAAAGTGCGCCGTGTGCTGCTCGATAAAGGCGAGATCGATGCGTCCCCCCTGCTCTTCCAGGATGTATTTCGCCATGCCGCGAATGGCCGCCATATCGCCGCCAAGCTTTGGCGTGAGGTACTGGTGGCTGATGCGGGTGGCCGCCGGGGTCAGGAGCTCCGCCGGGCTCTGGGGGCTCGCGAAGCGCTCGAGGGCCACCTCTTTCAGGTTGTTGAAGGTGACTATCTGGCACCCCTGGCGCGCCGCCTTGCGCAGGGCGTTCATCATGCGCGGGTGGTTGGTGCCCGGGTTCTGGCCGAAGACGAAGATGGCTTTGGCGGCGTCGAAGTCATCGAGCACCACTGTGCCCTTGCCCACCCCGACAGACTGGATCAGCCCCACCCCGCTCGCCTCGTGGCACATGTTGGAGCAGTCCGGGAAGTTGTTGGTGCCATAGAGGCGGCCGAACAGCTGATAGAGGTAGGAGGCCTCGTTGCTGGCGCGGCCCGAGGTGTAGAACTCCACCTCGTCTGGGCTGGCCAGGCGCTTGAGCTTGTCCGCGATGAGGGCAAAGGCCTGATCCCAGCTTATCGGCTCGTAGTGATCGGTCGCCGGGTTGTAGCGCAGGGGCTCGGTCAGTCGTCCCTGGTACTCGAGCCAGTAGTCGCTCTGGGCAGAGAGGCGGCGCACCGAATGCTCGGCAAAGAAGGCGGCACCCACCGTCTTGCCGGTGGACTCCCAGGCCACCGCCTTGGCGCCGTTCTCGCAGAACTGGAAGGCACCCTGCTTGTTGTCACCCCAGGCGCAGCCGGGGCAGTCGAAGCCGTCGGTCTGGTTGACCCGCAGCAGGTTCTTGATGTTCTGCCGGGTCTTCTGGCTCTGCAGCACCTGCTTGAAGGTGGACTGCAGGGAGGAAAAGCCGCCGGCCTTTGCCGGTTTCTCAATATGACTGGACATGGGAGTCTCCAACGTGATCCTGGGCGCGGGGGCTGGCATAGCAGACCGGGGCATCGGATCTGGGCACATGAATGAGGGTCAGGTTGTATTTCAGGGCCAGTCGCACCGCGAGCTGGCTGGGAGAAGCAAGGCTGATGAGGTGGGCGGCGCCAAATTGCACCGCCTTGTGAATGAGTTCGCTGCCGCAGCGGCTGGTGATGACCAGGGTGGCGGCCTGCGCGGGCTGGCGCAGTTGCATGCCGATAAGCTTGTCCAGGGCATTGTGGCGGCCTATGTCTTCCCGGCAGGCCAGGATCTCGCCGCGCTCGTCCAGCGCCAGGGCGGCATGGAGGGCGCCGCTCTGGCGGGCCTTGCTCTGCCAGGGGGCGATGCGCTCGCGCAAGTCCCGCAAACGCTCGGTATCCAGGGGGGCGCCCGGGGTCAGGGGGGCGAGCTCGGGCAGCGCATGCTCTATGGCCTCCACCCCGCAGATGCCGCAGCCGCTCGCCCCGGCCAGGCGGCGCTTGCGTCGCCCCAGCTCGGCCAGGCAGCGGTTGGCGATGGTGATGTCGAGCACCACCCCCTGCTCGGACGGGGTGCTCTGGATGTCGTGTACATCGTGGTTGCCCCCGATGATCCCCTCGCCAAACAGGAAGCCGATGGCGAAGTCGTCGAGATCATCCGGGGTGGCCATCATGACGGCGTGGTTGATGCCGTTGATGTTGACGGACACGGCCACCTCTTCCACCAGCTCATCCAGCCTGGGCAACCGTGAATTGAATGGGATCATGCGAGACGCTTATAACGTGTATTCGGGCCTCAAGTTTAGATAAGTCGCTCCCCCAAAACCAATGAAACAAATCTATTCACTGATAGACAACCTCTATTGCCATGACGATGTCGATTGATTAACTTTGTCAGCCATCCTCCACGCCAGGCGCTTCCTCTTCGATGAACATCAAGCAGTTGCACTATTTCTACGAGCTGGCCCAGCACCGCCACTTCGCCAAGGCGGCCAAAGCCTGCTTCATCACCCAGCCGACCCTGTCCGCCAGCATCACCGCCCTGGAAAAATCCCTCGGCACCGAGCTGGTGGTGCGCAACAGCCAGTTCGTGGCCCTGACCCAGGCGGGGGAAGTGGTGCTGCGCCACGCCGAGCGCATGCTGCTGGAGCAGGACGCCATGCGCCAGGAGCTGAGCCTGTTTGGCGGCGCGCTGTCGGGGGTCCTGCGCATCGGCATGGTGCCCCAGTCGAGCATCGACATCATGCCGCTGCTCAAGCGCTTCAACGACGCCTTCCCCAAGGTCAGCCTGCGCCTGTCGGTGATGACCCACGGCACCCTGCTCGAGCAGCTGGACCTGCACCAGACCGACATCGGCCTTGGCTTTGACGAGCTGCTCACCGAGCATCAGCGCCGCGCCCTCGACGTCCAGCTTCGCCACCCCAACCCCATGGCCCTGCTGGGGCCCCTGCCCCCGCACCTCGCCCCGAGCCAGCCTCTGAGGCTGGCGGACTTGCAGGATCTCCCCCTGATCCTGCCGAGCGCCACCATGCAGTTTCGCCGCTATTTCGACGAGGCCGCCGCCCGCCAGCAGCTCAGCCTGCGGGTGGTGCTGGAGACAGACTCCCTGTTCCACCTGGCCAACGGGGTGAGCCACGGGCTCGGCTGCGCCGTGGTCAGCGCCGGCATCGCCGCCACCGCCCAGCAGCTCTTCAAGCTGCCCTGCCACCCCCTGGTCGATGCGAGCGCCGGCACCATCGCCTTCATCACCCGAAAACACAGTGTCACCCCGGCCATGAAGGCGTTTCTCGCCCTGCTGCAGGAGTGAGTCACCCCGCAGGGCTACGAGTCTCAATACGAGTACCGCCCGCCTTCTCCAGCAAGCCTGCGCTGACCAAGAAAAAACGCCCCTGAGGGCGTTTTTTCATTATTAGGGAATAGGACAGCTGGCCGGCGATCCATGGTCGCGAGGCCAGAGGGTGCTCCCATCCGTCCTGGAGAGGGGCAGGAATGTCAGCCCCTCGCTCATGTTGGCGGGCGGGAGATCGTCCTCCAGCACGTACATCCCCATGGGCAGGACGCCCGAGGGCTGGTTCGCCTCCACCTGATCGGCGGCGAGGCGCGAGTAGCGCAGACCCAGCAGATCGAAGTGGCTGCGCCAGTCCAGGCCGGTTAGCCTGCCGAGGGCGACCAGCATGAAGTCGTTGCCCGGTATGTCTCGCACCTGCTTGCCGCCATAGACCCCATGCCCCTGGAAGGGGAAGAGGCCAAAGCCGAGCCTGTCCCTGTTGGCATTCCAGTCGCTCTCGTTGTCGGCAACGGCGCCGAAGATCCGTGAATGCTGGTAGAGCAGGGTGAAGATATTGAAGCCGTTGTTCAGGCGGGTGCCGTCCGCCAGCCTCATGCCGTGGGCGCGCAGTGCCATCTGGATATAAAACGCCATGCGATAGCCGTTGTGGACCGCATAGGCATTGCTCTGCCAGGGCGCCTCGTAGCGACTCTCCCCCGCATCCAGCACCTTGCAGTTGGCCCCCAGCACCACCCGGTTGCCGCTCTTATCCTTCACCCCGGCCGCGTCGGACATGAAGGCGTAGAACAGATCCTTGTGATTCATGTGACCATCTTTGATGGGCGCCGTGTTGCCGTCGCGCAGATAGTGGGCCTGCCACTTCACCACATAGGGGAAGATGTTGTTGGAGTTCTCCCCGGCCCGGCTGCCATAGCCGCGCCAGTTGTCAGCATCGCTGGCGGCGGCGTAATGCACATTCAGGCGCTGGGTTTGCAGATTGTGGCCCAGCTCGTGATTGTCCAGCCAACCGGTCGGGCTGATGCTGCCGGAAGAGTCCCAGGGGTTGCCGCTGCAGCCGACCCCGCAATGGGCATTCTGGTCGTAGTTGGCATGCTGGATGATGGTACGGGTATGCAGTGACTCGTCGAGACACTGATCCCCCAGCAGCGCGACACAGGCGCGCCTGACCTCGTCGGGCAGCGACTCCTCCAGGCGCTTGCCCTGGATCTTGAAACCCGCCAGGGTGTAGACGCTGTTGATATGATCCCGGGAGATGCTGTCCAGCAGGGCATCGGTGTCGGCAATGGCCCCCCCGATGGCCCCGGTGAAGCGATCCCGGCGCAGATGCTGCTCGGCGCCATCGGCCCTGAGATCGACATGGGGCAGCTCGGTCTGCTCCAGCCGCTCGTTGAAGTCCCGGATCTGCTGCTCATCACTGAAGTCCAGAATGGCTGGATGGCGGGTCACGCCGGTGGCGGCCACCTCCACTTGCAGCGTCCCGTCTCCCCCCTCCAGATAGAGATAGACAGGGCCCCCATAGGGGGAGGTGAAGCTGACGCTGCCGCCCTTGTTAAGAGGAAGCCGCCCGCTGGCCAACTCCAGCGGCGCCCGATAGACCTTCTGCTCATAGGCCCTGTTGGTGTTGGGTCTGTGGTAATTGAGCCGAATGGTAGCGGAAACATCCGCAGTATCCGTGCGACTCAGGGTGATACGTTGCCCCGGCAGGGCATACCAGCCCGTCGAGGTCCACTGCCCGGAATAGGGCACCGAGATGCGGCGGCTGTCGCTGATGACGGCGGGATAGGCGTAATGGGCCTGATCTCCCTTGAACACCTGGCTGCGATCGACGACGTACTCCCCCAGATCGGGCTGGGCCGGGTTGCGAACACGGGCATAGCTCACCAGCCAGTCGGCAAACATCGCCCGCTGCCAGGCCTGATGCTCGTCCCAGGCGATGGGGTAATCGATGGCGACGCGGTATTTGTCGGCCAGCAGCAGGCTGGCTGGCAACAGCGCCAAGCCGCCCTGGGCGAAGGGGCTGATCCCCGCCTTGTCCAGGGTGATGGCGGCATTCCTGAGCCAGTCGGCGCCATTCTTGAACTGCGCATTGAACTCATCGACCCCCCCGCAGTTGAGGAAGTTGCCGCTGCAGGCATCCAGCCATTGGGTGCTGAATTTCCCCTCCTTAAGGTTGCTCAGCAGCGTATCGACCGCCATCAGCTGGGGATCTGGCGCCATGATGGTGCTCGCCGCCAGATTGCTGACCTTGAGCTTCGACCAGTAGTTGCCCCAGGGCACCAGCCCCATCTCCAGATAGAGGGGCGCCAGCAGGGGGCTCGCCTCTCGCCGGTAGTTGGAGAGCAGCAGCGGGATCCCGGCGGCCTTCGCCTTGGCGATGACCTGGGCTATGCCCTGGTACCCCAGCCCCTGGCGATCGAGGTCGCTTATCACGATGAGATCCGGCGCCATGCGGTCGATGCAGGCGCCGAGGGCCTGATAATCGCACTCATCGGCCTGGTTGATGCTGTGCGCGTCCGGATACATGGCCTTGAGCCAGTCCCGGATCCCCTCGTTATGGGGGAAATACCAGCTGTCGGCGCGACTCGGCATCTGGGCGGTCAGGATGCGAAGACCATCGTCATCACTATCCCTCCCCCGGGTCAGCCAGCCGATCAGCCCCCTGAGCAGCGCCTCGCTCTGGGGCGTGCGATCTACCGCAAACAGGTTTGCCCCCATGGCTGCCCGGCGATAGTCATCTTGCTCGGAGACCATCACCAGGCCGCGGATCTCGCTCTCCCCCTTGCCATTGATGTTGGAAGGGAGCAGGGACACGGTGTGTTCGGGCTGGAAGCTGGAGAAGGTGATGGAGTCGTGGCTCGGGTTCCAGCTGATGGCATCCAGACCCCGATAGAGGGTACTGACCAGTTCGGTGCGACGCGCCTCACTGTCGGCGATGGCGCCACGGGCATGGGCGATCAGCTCCATCTCGCTGGCGAGGGCGTGATCCTCATGGTCAATGGCATGGGCGGCATGCTTGATGAAGCGAGCCGACACCTGACAATCGGCGCCCATGGGAGCTGTGATGTAGTCGTGACCCTGCAGGGTGCCGTCGCAGCCCTCTATGCTATCCAGCACGAAGCCGGCGTCGGGTGCTACGGTGAAACGCCCCCGTTCACCGGCGCTCAGGCGCAGGCTGGCCGGGGTCAGCCGTCCACCCTGGCTGCTGCGGGTGGTGGCCTCGAAATAGACGGGGGCCGTCTCCTGAGTGAAGCTCGCCGAGACCTGGCAATCGCCGCGCATGGGGCCCGTGGTATAAGTGAGGCCGTCCAGCGTCCCCTCACAACCCACAATCTGCGCCAACACATAGCCTGCGTCGGGTGCGACGGTGAAACTGCCCTGCTCACCGGCGCTCAGGCGCAGGCTGGCCGGGCTCAACTGTCCACCCTGGGTGCTCTGGGTGGATGCCTCGAAATACGTTGTTATCGTGGGGGGAATGGCATCGTCTTTCCCGCCCTCTCCACCCCCGCATCCGTTCATGGCAAGGGCCAGCAAGGGTGTGAGAATGACTCTTCTCATCTTCTATCCTCCTCTCTACCAGGCTGTTTGGGGCGGGCAGTGTAGGGGGCGTGCTGCGTAATTTCAACCCTGAACGAATCCCATTTTAGGCTCCGACCGACCGGGCTCTCCTTCCCTCTCCTGGCGGTACTTCACTCCCCCGGGGCGGTCGACCCCGCAAGAGAATGACAGCCCTTTTCCATGACGGGCCGGGCTGCGCAAATCGTGTTCAGTTCGCCTCGGTGCCCTTGTCCAGCGCCGCGATGAAGGCGCTTGCCAGGACGTGGTCCGAGAAGGGATTCTGGCCGGTGATGAGTTCGCGATCGACCACCACGCCGGGCTGCCAGGGGGCCACAAACTGCATCTTGCCACCGGCCCGGGCCATGGCCTGCGCCGGGTAGTAGCGCAGCCTGTCGCCCTTGAGCGAGCCTTCAAACACCGCCTCTTCCTCGTCGGAGAAGATGGTCATCCTGTAACCGTCGTAGATCCACTCCCTGGCGCCGTCCGCCTTGCCTGCGATGACCGACTGCTCGAACCCGGCCGGATCCCCCTGCGCCGCCAGCAGCGCGATGGGGCCGTGGCAGATGGCCGCCGTGGGCTTCTGGTGTTCGTGGAAGTAGCGCAGCAGGGTGCCCACCTCCGGATCCGTGGCGAGATCGATGAGGGGGGCGTGGCCGCCGGGAATGAAGAGGCCGGCATAGCGCTCGGGGCCGGATTGCAGCACCTCCTTCAGGGAGAGCACCTTGCCGGCGCCAAGCAGCCCCTCCACGACGGCGCCGATGCGCGCCATCGCCTGCGGGTCGCCGCCAAAGTACTGGGGATCGACGGAACTCTTGTCGGCAACGGGCCGGTTCCCTCTCGGGGTCACCGGGGTCAGGGTGTAACCGGCCTCCAGCAGGGCGGCGGCAGGCACCCCCAGTTCATTCTGGTAGAAGCCGGTGGTCAGGCTCTTGCCCCCTTGCAGCGGCAGTGCGGTCTCGCTCGAGAGCAAAACCAGGATCTCTCCCTTGGACGCCGCACTGGCCGCGGCCGAGGTCGCCAGCAGCAGTGACGCCAGCAGGGCCTTGAGGGTGTTCTTCATCTTGATACTCCTTGGAATGGACAGTGATCGCTCGGGCGGCAAGGGCGCCGCGCTGGATGAAGAATTTACCTATTACCTTGCTGCGGATAAACTGACGCCATTGAACTTGTTTATTTACATGGATGAACATATGTCCCGCGCCTTCGACCCCGTTCAGCTCGGCAGCATAGAGCTCTTTTGCAAGGCGGCCGAGCTTGGCAGCTTCACCGCCACGGCGCAGGTGCTGGGGGTGACGCCGGCCTCGGTGAGCCGCTCCATCCAGCGCATCGAAGCCAGGCTCGGCGTCAAACTCTTCAATCGCACCACCCGCAGCGTGCGCCTCACCCACGACGGTGAGCTCTATCGGGCGCAGTGCCAGCAGGCCCTCGATCAGATCGCCGAGGCCGAGCGGGCCATCACCGGACGCCAGCACCACCCTAAGGGGCTGCTGCGCATCAGCGTGGGCACCGTCTATGCACACCATCGCCTGGTGCCCCTGCTGCCCGGCTTCATGGCCGCCTATCCCGAGATCGAGCTGGAACTCAATGTCTCGAACAGAAACATCGACTTCGTGGAGGATGGTTACGATCTCGCCATTCGTCTGGGTGAGCCGCGCGACTCCCGGGTGATCGCCCGCAAGCTGGAGGAGGCCAGCGTCGGGGTCTTCTGCTCCCCCGACTATGCCGCTCGCCGCCCCGCGCCAACCTCCCTGGAAATGCTGTCGCAACATGATCTGATCCAGTTCATCACCCCCAGCACGGGGCGCCCCTTCCCCTGGAGCTTCATCGATGAGAAGGGGCTGCCGGTCGAGGTCAGTCTCCACAGTCGGCAGCGGGTGCTGGAGGATGTGCTGGCGGGTCTTGGCTGGGCGGTGGCTGGCGGGGGTCTGTTCCAGATCTACCATTTCGTGGCGGCAGAGGCGCTGTGCCAGGGCAAGCTGGTGGAGGTCATGACCCCCTTTGCGGGGCGATCCCGCCCCTTCTACGCCCTCTATCCCCAGCATCGCCACCTCTCGGCCCGGGTGCGGGCCTTCGTGGATTACCTGCTGGCGGCGGTGCGCCCCTGAGACAAGGGTCCCTCGCCCTTTCCTTTCTCCATACCTGTGCACCAGGCTTGGCCTGATTTATGGCCAAGCCGGGTGGCATCCACGGCGCCGGCTCTGGACACCATGGCTGCCGGAATAAATAAATATGCAGAGAAATCAGCATAAGCCTCGCGCCATATATGAACTTGTCTGCTGTTTGTATGAAGCATCGTGCTGCTGAAAATTTTCTGTGAGCCACCTCCCGTCGTTAAACCCAAGAGCCTATAACCTTGACCCGAACAATAAAAACCTGACGCGTTCCGGTTTATTTCACCATGCATCACAAAGGAGTGTCACATGTATAAGAAAGTGAAACTGGCGGGCATTATCAGCACCCTCATTCTCTCTGCCTCTGCATATTCTGCCGAGATGACGGTGGGCTTCTCTCAAATAGGCTCTGAGTCCGGCTGGCGGGCGGCGGAAACCTCGGTCGCCAAGAGCGAAGCGCAAAAACGCGGCATCACCCTGAAAATTGCCGATGCCCAGCAGAAACAGGAGAACCAGATCAAGGCCATTCGCTCCTTCATTGCCCAGGGGGTGGATGCCATCTTTATTGCCCCCGTGGTGCAGACCGGCTGGGATCCGGTATTGCAGGAGGCAAAAGAGGCCGAGATCCCGGTGTTCCTGCTGGATCGCAATATCACGGTGAAAGATGATGCCCTCTTCATGACGGGGGTCGCCGCAGACAGCGTCCACGAAGGGGCCGTGGCGGCCCAGTGGCTCATCAAGCAGCAGGATGGCAAGGCCTGCAATGTGGTGGAATTGCAAGGCACAGTGGGGGCCAGCGTGGCGCTGGATCGCAAGAAAGGCTTCCTCGATACGGTCGCGGCCGTGCCCACCATCAAGATCATCCGCACCCAGTCAGGGGACTTTACCCGCAGCAAGGGCAAGGAGGTGATGGAGAGCTTCATCAAGGCGGAGAATAACGGCAAGAATATTTGCGCCGTCTACGCCCACAACGACGACATGGCCATCGGTGCCATTCAGGCTATTAAAGAAGCCGGGCTGAAACCGGGCACGGATATCAAGATCATCTCCATCGATGGCGTGCCGGATATTTTCAAGGCGATGATGGCAGGTGAAGCCAATGCCTCGGTGGAATTGACGCCGAATATGGCAGGCCCCGCCTTCGATGCCCTGCTGGCTTATAAAAAGGACGGCACCCAGCCCCCCAAACTTATCAAGACGGAGTCTATTCTGTTCGAGCCAGAAAGTGCCGAGGCCCAGCTCGCGCTGAAAAAAGACATGGGTTATTAATGCCGCTCGCCCGCTGAGCCAGCCTGTTCAATAACACGCCATATCGGCAACGTTGCGATATGGCGCGTTATATCGGAGAGCCCCTATTCATGTCAGAAAATACTCAGGATGTGCTGTTGAACGCCCGCGGTATCTGCAAGATCTTTCCCGGGGTGCGTGCCCTGCATCAGGTGGACTTCTCCCTGCGCCGGGGAGAGATCATGGCGCTGCTCGGCGAGAACGGCGCCGGCAAGTCCACCCTGGTCAAGACCCTCACCGGCGTCTACCAGCCCGACGGGGGGCGCATCGAACTCGATGGCGTCCCCATCTCCCCGACGGACACAGCCCACGCCCAGCGCCTGGGGATCGGCACCGTCTATCAGGAGGTCAACCTGCTGCCGAACATGTCGGTGGCGGACAACCTCTTCATCGGCCACGAACCCCGCCGTTTCGGGCTCATCGACAGAGCCGCCATGACCCGGCAGGCCAGGGCCATCATGGCGGGTTACGGCTTCGAGATGGATGTCACCCTGCCTCTGGGTCACTATTCGGTCGCCATGCAGCAGATAGTGGCCATCGCCCGGGCCATCTCCCTGTCCGCCCGGATCCTGATCCTGGACGAGCCCACCGCCAGCCTGGATGCCAGCGAGGTGCAGATGCTCTTCTCCCTGATGGGGAGCCTGCGGGATCAGGGGGTGAGCCTCATCTTCATCACCCATTTTCTCGATCAGGTCTACGCCATCAGCGATCGCATCACAGTGCTTCGCAACGGCGAGCTGGTCAAGATGATGCTGGGGCGCGAGCTTGACGACAACGCCCTCAAGCGGGCTGGCAAGACGTTGCGCAGCAACCAGCCCACGGTGTCGTTCAGGGGCTACGGCAAGCGCGGGGTCCTGGCCCCTTTCAGTCTCGATGTCATGCCCGGGGAGATAGTGGGCCTCGCCGGCCTGCTCGGCTCTGGTCGCACCGAGACCGCCGAGTTGATGTTCGGCATAGTGCCAAGCGACAGCGGCGAGTGCCGGGTGCGGGGCAAAGCGGTGACCATCCGCTCTGCGCGCCAGGCGGCCGCCAACGGTTTTGGTTTCTGCCCGGAGGATCGCAAGAGCGCCGGCATCATCGCCTCTGCCTCGGTGCGCGAGAACATGGTGCTGGCCCTGCAAGCCCAGCGGGGCTGGCTGCGCCCCCTGCCCCGCAAGGAGCAGGACGAGATCACCGCCCGCCTCATCGAGCAGCTGGCCATCAAGACCCCGGGGCCGGAGCAGCCCATCCAGTTTCTCTCCGGGGGCAACCAGCAGAAGGTGCTGCTGGCCCGCTGGCTGCTCACCAGGCCCCAGTTCCTGATCCTGGACGAACCCACCCGGGGCATAGACGTGGGGGCCCACGCCGAGATCATCCGCCTCATCGAATCCCTCTGCGCCAACGGGCTGGCCCTGCTGGTCATCTCCTCCGAGCTCGAGGAGCTGGTGGGCTATGCCGATCGGGTGATCGTCCTTCGCGACAGAAAGCAGGTGGCAGAGCTTGCGACGGACGCCCTCAGCGTCCCTGCCATCATGAACGCCATTGCATGTGAGGCCTGATATGACGTCATCCACCCTCCCCCTCCCTGGCGGGCCGACGCCCCCCCGCAGAGCGCTGCCCACGGGCTCGGCCCAGTGCGCCGCCCTGCTCTGCGTGCTGCTCATCAATGCCCTGGTCGCCGACAACTTCTTCGCCATCCATATCCAGGATGGGCGGCTGTTCGGCAGCCTCATCGACATCCTCAACCGCTGCGCCCCCGTGGCCCTGCTCGCCCTCGGCATGACCCTGGTGATCGCCACCGGCGGCATCGATCTGTCGGTGGGGGCCGTCATGGCCATCAGCGGGGCCACCATGGCCAGCCTGGCCACTGGCGGTCACAGCCTGCCGGTCATCGTCGCCTCCGTGCTTGGGGTGGGTTTGCTGTGCGGCCTGTGGAACGGCCTGCTGGTGGCGGTGTTCAAGATCCAGCCCATAGTCGCGACCCTGATCCTCATGGTGGCGGGCCGGGGCATCGCCCAGCTCATCACCGAAGGGCAGATCATCACCTTCAACAACGAGGCCCTGGCCTGGATCGGCAGCGGCGCCCTCTGCTATCTGCCCACCCCCGTCATCATCACTCTGGGGATGGCGCTGCTGCTGTGGCTGCTGACCAAGCGCACCGCCCTCGGCCTCTTCATCGAGGCGGTGGGGATCAACATCAAGGCCGCCAAGAACGCCGGGCTCAACACCCCCATGGTGGTGATCGCCACCTACCTGCTGAGCGGCATCATGGCCGCCGTCGCCGGCATGATAGTCGCCGCCGACATCCGCGGGGCCGATGCCAACAACGCCGGACTCTGGCTGGAGATGGACGCCATCCTGGCGGTGGTGATTGGGGGCACCTCCCTGATGGGGGGGCGCTTCAACCTCGCCCTCTCCCTGGTCGGCATACTGATCATCCAGGGGGTGAACACCGGGATCCTGCTCTCCGGCTACCAGCCCCAATGGAACCAGATCGTCAAGGCCATGGTAGTGCTGGCGGTGCTGGTCATGCAGTCGCCAGCCCTCAACCACCTGTTCCAGCGAGGGACTCGCCATGTTTAAACGCAACCTCCCCCTGATGGTGACCATCATGGTCTTCGTGCTGGGCTATCTGCTCTGCCTGGCCTCCTTCCCGGCCTTCATGTCCACCCGCATCATCTGCAACATACTGACGGACAACGCCTTCCTCGGCATAGTGGCGGTGGGCATGACCTTCGTCATCCTCTCGGGGGGCATAGATCTGTCGGTGGGAGCCGTCATCGCCTTCACCGGCGTGCTGCTGGCCAAGCTCATCGGGGATCTGGGGGTCAGCCCCATGCTGGCCATCCCCCTGGTGCTGGTGCTCGGAGCGGGCTTTGGCGCCCTCATGGGCTGGCTCATCGACACCCTGAAGATCCCCGCCTTCATCATCACCCTGGCGGGCATGTTCTTCCTGCGAGGGGCCAGTTTTCTTATCTCCGAGCAGTCCCTGCCCATCGATCACCCCAGCTTCACCTACCTGTCGAGCCTGTCGTGGAAGCTGCCGGGGGGCGGACGCCTGAGCCTGCTGGCCCTCATCATGCTGGCGGTGGTGGTCTTCGGCATCCTGCTCGCCAACCGCACCCGCTTTGGCAACAACGTCTACGCCATCGGCGGCAACGCCACCTCGGCGGCCCTGATGGGGATCTCGGTGCGCCACACCACCATTCGCATCTACCTGCTCTCCACCACCCTGGCGACCCTGGCGGGCATCGTATTCGCGCTCTACACCTCGGCGGGTTATCCGCTCGCCGCCGTCGGGGTGGAGCTCGATGCCATCGCCGCCGTGGTCATCGGCGGCACCCTGCTGAGCGGCGGCGTGGGCACCGTCTTCGGCTCCCTGTTCGGGGTGCTGATCCAGGGGTTGATCCAGACCTACATCAACTTCGACGGCACCCTCAGCTCCTGGTGGACCAAGATCATCATAGGCCTGCTGTTGTTTAGCTTCATCGCCCTGCAGCGCCTGCTGATCCTGGTCTCGGAACAGCGCAAGGCCGGCAAGCCCACCCCCTTCAAGCGGCAGATCCCCATTGTCACTAACCATGAGTGAGACGGCCACTGGGCGCGTGCCATGTCCCCTGCCCAGTGGTCTCCAGGCGAAGGGGCCTGCACAGCAGCATGCCCCGCCAGATCAAGGGTCAGGCGCGCAAACCAGTAAGGGTCGATTCCCCTCGCCCCAGAGATACTGCGGCATCTCTCCCAGTGGGAAGATACTGGTAATGCCCCCATATCATCCCTAACGCTGACTACAGTGTGGCTCGCGCCAGAGAGCCTTAAGCATCCGGTCCGAAGTTCGCAATGGCAAATTCGATGAAGCTGCGGAGTTTGGGGGTCATGCGACGATCCGGGGCATACAGGATGTGCATTGGCAATGTTGGTGCGTGGTATTCAGGCAGCAATGTGACCAGCTGCCCGGATGCGAGATATGGCTGAACAATTTCAAAGGGTTGCAGCAAAACGCCTACGCCGGCGATTGCAGCAGCCATTAAAGCCTCTCCACTATCCACCATCAAACGGCCTGAGACAGGGACAGTCACCGTTCCCTCAGGCCCGATCAAGGTCCACCGCTTACTCAATTCTGGGTGCAGGTAACCTAGACACTCCTGCCGTGAAAGATCCTGCGGCGTATTGATTGGCCCTCGCGCCGCCAGATAACCGGGGGCTGCGCACAGGATCAGTCGATAGGGTGCCAGTTGCCGAGCAATCAAGCCGCTATCCGTCAATTCACCAATACGAAAGACGACGTCGTATCCTTCATCAACAACATCGACCAGCCGGTTGGTCATGGATAACTCCAGCGTCACCTCAGCGTTGGCCTTCAGATAGTCGGGAAGCTTTGGTGAAAGCGCATGAATGCCGAACGTCACCGGGGCGTTGATTCGCAGCCGCCCACGGGGGGTTGCCCGGGTTTCTGCCGCCAGTCCTTCTGCCGCCTCGACGTCCGCCAGAATGCTTTTAGTCCGCTCGTAAAACTCGCGACCAATATCGGTCAGGTGTTGCCGGCGCGTGGTGCGATTGAGCAAGCGAACTCCCAGATGTTGTTCCAGCATCTGCACATGTTTTCCGACCAGTTGGGAGGACATTCCAAGCGCATTCCCTGCCGCAGAAAAGGAGCCGAGTTCGACGGCTTTGGTGAATACCGTCATGCTTAACAACCTGTCCATTAGAAACACCCTGTTTCAGGTATTGGTGAATTTTGACAATTTATCCCACAAAAGCTCAAGTCGTATAGTGGCAACAGTTGATCTAGCCCTCTCAAGTTCAAGGAGTTGCAAAATGAAAGTTGCCATCATCGGTACCGGAAACATGGCCAGCGGCCTGGCAAATACGTTGGCAGGAGCCAACCACAATGTCGTCATCGGCAGCCGCGATCCGGCCAAAGCCGCCGCACTCGCAGAAAAAGTGGGACAGGAGTCCCAAGGTGGCAGCATTGCTGTCGCAACCCGGCTGGCAGACATAGTGATCCTGGCCATTCCCTACGGCGGTGCTGCCGATGCCCTCAAGGAGGCAGGGGATCTTGCCGGTAAGGTTCTGGTCGATATCAGCAACCCGATCAGCGCCGACTACAAGGAGCTGGTGATCGGCCACACCACCTCCGCCGCCGAAGAAATCCAGGCCCTAGCGCCTAAGGCCAATGTCGTGAAGGCATTCAACACTATCTTTGCCCAGTTGCTGCCGTCCGAGGCCCGCCAAGGCAAGATGCTCCAGGTGTTGATCGCTGGCGATGACGAGGCGGCCAAATCTCAGGTGTCCGCACTGGCTCAATCGATGGGTTTCGAGGCGGTCAATGCTGGCCCGTTGAGCAATAGCCGGTTTATCGAGCCTATTGGTGAAATGAACATTCACTTTGGCTACTTCCTCGGCAAAGGCCCGACCGTGGCACCGGCCTGGGTACAGGTATAAGTTACTCATCGGGATGCCATGGCCAGCGTTGGAATGACCCTGGCATCCCGACAAGGGTCATGATGAAACCTTTCATTCGTTCGGCACTGATTACGCTGTCATTGCTCATCTCGCACGGCTTGGTCAACGCAGCTCCGGCCATAGAGGTTCTGGGTAAGGACTACAGCTTCCCCCACAAGCTGGTAGGCTTGCCAACCAAGCTATCAGACTTCCGGGACTTGCAAATCAACGCTTTCACAACCAGCGATGGCGTAAAACTGCGCTATTGGGAGGCTGGTTCGGGCAAACCCTTGGTGTTCATTCCAGGCTGGTCGGCCAGCGGCGCTGAATACATCAACGTGCTCTATCTGCTCAGCAAGCGTTACCACGTTTATGTGCTTGATCCCCGTAATCAGGGACTGTCGCAGCACGTCGAATACGGCAGTCGCATCACTCGCCTCTCGGTCGACCTAAAGGAGTTCACTGAACACCTCGGTTTGCAGACAGCGGATTACTGTGGCTGGTCGATGGGCGCGGCTGTCCTGTGGGGTTATATCGACCTCTTCGGCACGAAGAGTATTCAAAAGGTGGTCTTCGTCGACGAACCGGTTTCCATCTATTCTCATGCCGACTGGACCGAACAGGAACGGCTCGACGCTGGCGGCATGACGTCATCGGTTGAACGCATGGTGGCAACCTTCACCACCGGAGCACCGACAAACCAATTGGTGGTCGATATGAAGGTTGTCGAGCGAGCCATGGTCAACGATTCGCCGTACTACGAGAACTCGACCGCTTTCGCGCACGAGTTTGTCAAAACCGATCCGAAGTACACCGCCAAGGTGCTGTTCGATCACACCACGAATGACTGGCGCGACGTGATCCGCCACAAGATCGACATACCGACAGCCATCTTCTCTGGCGAATACAGCAACAACTTGCCTAGTCAACGCTGGATGGCTTCCGTCATACCGAATGCGAGGCTCTATGCCTATACCCGGTCTGAGCAAGGCGACCACTTCCTCATGTTCAAGAACCCGTTCAAGTTCTCGCAGGACCTGCATGCCTTTCTTGAACGTTAAGCCAACCATGACTCTCCGGCTCCCCCGGTGGGTCAACCGCTAAGCAAACATCCATTTTTCACCCTAAGGAGAATTTTATGCCCGTCGTACGTGTTACCTGGTTTGAAGGTAAAGAAACCGCCACTAAACAAGTCGTTGCCGCTGAGATTACGGAAAGCATTGTCCGCAATACAGGAACGGACCCGAAGTACATCTACGTGATTTTCGAAGACGTGGCGCCATCTGATTGGGCCGGTGAAGGGAAACTGTTCGGCAGCTGACACCAAACCTTTTCAGGCTGACGATGACGGTGCGATCAAATGGTCGCACCGTGTAAATAAGAAACTGGCGCAACGACCCGGAAGAGCATTGATGGCCAGTCTTGCAGCCGGCTTGCACTAGAAATTCGGATTGGGTGCTCGGTGTCGTTGCCACGCAGCATCTTGGAATAGAGACACAACCATGAACATAGATTTTTCTCCCCTGATAGACGATCTCCCCCTCGCGTATCGCTACCGTCCTGCCGTGGGTCAGCCAATTGGTCTGGTGATACTGATGCATGGGGTCGGCAGCAATGAGGACTCCTTGCTTGGCCTCGCAAGCTTCATTCCTGAAAACCTTTCTGTCGTTTCGGTTCGCTCCCCTTTGACCATGGCGCCTGGGGCGTACTCCGCATTCTCGGTCAGTTTCACGGCAAACGGCCCCAAAATCGACACAGCAGCGGCTGAAGCAAGCCGGCAACGGCTCCTCCGGTTTATTCCCGAGCTGCAACTACGTTATGGCACTGCATCTGATCAAACCCTGATTGCCGGATTTAGCCAAGGGGGCATAATGTCAGCCAGCCTTGCACTGACCGCCCCCAAATGCGTTCGTGGCTTTGCCATTCTTTCTGGGCGCATCCTGCCGGAAATTGAGCCTCTCATCGCCCGGTCTGAAGATCTGCAACACCTGTCTGCGCTTGTGATACATGGTAAAAACGATGATCGACTGCCGTATTTCTGGGCCGAGAAAAGCACTGAGTTGCTTCAGTCACATGGCATCCCATTTCATCTGCTGAATTATGGAATTGGGCATGAAATTACCCGTGAGGTGGCTATTGATTTTGCAGCCTGGGTTCGCAACATTTTGCTTTGAGGGCTGCATCGATGATGTCTGACAAAGCCTTTGGCACCTCGCCATCCCCCATTGCACACCACTTGTCACAGCATTCGCACAGATACCGGGCGCTCTCAGCCGATACAACTCCGTGACAAATCCAACTTCGGGCTCCATCCGTAACAGACAGAGTCAACTCAAGCGCAACAAACCTCGTTTGCGCATAAAGGAAAAGCGGGGCAATTCAGACATCCATTTGCACATTGGCTCAATATCGGGCGGTTGTCGTTTCGAACTCAGGCCAGAGTAAACCCATACTTTATGGCGGTAGTATTCCCAGTCAAAAGAGGCCCATTGGGCCTCTTTATATAGGTTCATTGCTCAGCAGCCAGGCTCACTACTCCATGTTCTGGTCTCCATGGCTCACCAGCGGGCGATTGCCTGCGAGGCGCCGCAGCAGCACATAGAAGAGCGGGGTCAGGAACAGACCGAACAGGGTCACCCCTATCATGCCGGAGAAGACCGCCACTCCCATGGCCGATCGCATCTCGGCACCGGCGCCACTTGCCAGCACCAGGGGCAGCACCCCCATGATGAAAGCCAGCGAGGTCATCAAGATGGGTCGCAGCCGCAGCCTGGCGGCGTCGATGGCGGCAATGCGGTGAGCACCGACTGGTGTTCAGTGACGGCAGTGTACTGGTTGCTGGATAACGTGATTAGACGGGATAATCAGAATGGGTTTATGAGAAAATCTCATTAATTTACGCTAGTAATGATGCCGAGTCGGCGGTTACCCTGCCGGCACGCACCTCCCTCTATCAAGACCTTCGGCAGGGCAACTCATGGCAAAAACCAACTACAACGACTTGATCTCCTTCATGGCGGTGGCAAGAGAAGGCAGCTTTACCCGCGCGGCGGCTCACCTGGGGGTATCCCAGTCCGCCCTGAGCCACGCCATGCGGGGGCTGGAGGAGCGACTGGGCATTCGGTTGTTGACCCGGACCACGCGCAGCGTCTCCCCAACCCCGGCGGGCGAGCGGCTGCTTGAACGCCTGCAGCCGCATTTTGAGGGGATAGAGGATGAGATCTCGGCGCTCAACGAGCTCAAGGACAAACCCGCGGGCTTGATCCGTATCACTACCGCCGAGCATGCGGCAGACACCTACCTGTGGCCGCGCATATCGCCGCTGCTCAAGGAGTACCCGGACATTCAGGTAGAAATCGATATCAACTACGGCCTGACCAACATAGTCGAGCAGAAGTTTGATGCGGGGATCCGGTTGGGGGAACAGGTGGAGAAAGACATGATTGCGGTGCGTATCAGCCAGGATATGCAGATCGTCGTGGTGGCCTCCCCCGACTATCTCTCCCGCAACCCGGCCCCCCACACCATTCAGGATCTGGCGGCTCATCAATGCATCGGCCTGCGGCTGCCCACCTATGACAACCTGATGCTGTGGGAGTTTGAGCAAGATGGCCAACCCATCAAGGCCCATGTACAGGGTCAGTGCATCTTCAACACAGGCACGCCCGTACTGCACGCCGCACTGGCAGGCCACGGTCTGGCTTATCTGCCTTCAGACATGGCCGAACCCCATCTGGCCACAGGGGCGCTGATCTCGGTACTGGCCCCCTATTGCCCACGCTTCCCCGGGTATCACCTCTACTACCCCAGCCGACGCCAGAACTCTCCCGCCTTTCGGCTGTTCCTGGACGCCGTGCGCTTGCGGGCATGATGCCGCCCCTCTCCGGCCGTGGGCACTGTGTTCCCTCAGCAGGAAAAACGGTTGGCGGCGAACCGCGCCACCCACCGTCTGTCATCTCCCGACGCCATTGCTGATTGCCCTGGTCAGACGTCGAGCTTGCGCTGGGTCAGCCACTCCACCATGGCGGGATCGCGGTGAGAGAAGAAGGCGCTGGTCGCCGTATCCAGCGCGGCGATCTGCACCATCTCGTCCTGACTGAGTTCGAAGTCGAGGATGTCGAGGTTTTCCTCCATTCTCTCCTTGCGCACCGACTTGGCCAGCGACGCTATGCCGCGCTGGAAGATCCAGCGCAGCACCACTTGTCCCACGCTCTTTCCCCGTTTCGCGCCGATGGCGGTCAGTACCGGGTGTTGGAACAGACCATTTCGGCCCTCGGCGAAGGGGGCCCACGCCTGTGGCTGTATCTGTCGACTCTGCATCCAGGGGGCGGCATGCAGCTGCTGATTGAAGGGGTTCACCTCTATCTGGTTGACGGCAGGCACCACCTTGTTGAACGCCATGAGATCCGCCAGCCGATCCGGCTGGAAGTTGCTGACGCCGATTGCCCGGATCTTGCCGGCTTGCTGCAACTCCTCCATTGCCCGCCAGGCGCCGTGGACATCCCCGTAGGGCTGATGGATGAGATAGAGATCCACATAATCGAGCTGCAGGCGGTTCAAGGAGCGATCGAACTGCGCCTTGGCTCCCTCGTAGCTGGCGTCTTGCAACCAGAGCTTGGTGGTGACAAAGAGCTCGTTGCGCCCGATGCCGCTCTGCCTGATCCCGTTCCCGACCTGAGTCTCATTCTGATAGGAGGCGGCGGTATCGATCAGCCGATAGCCGGTGTCTATGGCCTCGATGACGGCGCGCTCGCACTCTGCCGCGTCCGTCATCTGGAAGACACCAAACCCCAGCAGGGGCATTTCTATACCGTTATTGAGTCTGACTGTGTGCATGACTATATCCTTCCGATAGTGTGTACCCAGCATAACGCAAGGGGATTGACGAGATTAGACCCGGGATCTTGCTAGGGTTTATTAGCAATATTCATGAATCGCGTCATTACCCTTGCTGTCTCCCGTGGTTATTGCAGACCCTTCTCTTTCAGGAACTGGCTGACCAGATCGGCGATCTGCACATTGTTCAGATCGGAGAAGGGGAAGTGGGTGTTACCCTTGATGCCGATTTCGGGCAAGTGAACGACGGTGACATCCCCCCCATGCTGGTTGACCTGATCCCGCCACTGGCGAGCCATCGCCAGCCTGACTCGCCAGCTGTCCTGGGCGGGCATGGCGGTCGGTTTGTCCGGGATGTTGTCGCCATACAGGATCAGCACCGGGATCCTGGTCAGGCTCATGAACTGCGCCATCGCCACCGGCTCCCCCTTCAGGGTATCGAACGCGCTCGGCATGGGGGCTGGCAACGCCTGCTCAGGGAAGAGGAAGCCACTGCCTGGTTCGAACGCGACTATGGCCTTCACCTTGTTGCTTTTTATGGCGGTATGCCAGCCAGGTCCGCCCCCCTGGGAGTGGGTGAACAGGATGGCAGGACCACTCTTGTCCAGCACCGCCGCCATGGCATCGGCGATGACGTTGGCATCAAAGGGCCCTGTGTTGGGGGTCATCTGGCGAAAATACTGGTTCAGCACAGCTTGATCCTGCGAGAACTGGACGCCTTTGAAATAATCCGGCCAGACGCCGAGACGGAACTGATTGAACCACAACTGCTCATCCGGATTGGGGGCCACTGCCCCCTCCACCATGCTGCGACCCGCGCTGCCTCTGCGGGGCTGATCGACCAGATAGGTCGCAAACCCCCGGCGCAGGAACAGGGTCTGGAAACCTTCCCGGCCATCCGGCGTGGTCTGCCAGGTACGGGAAGACTGGCCAGCGCCGTGGAGCATGACGATCGGATACGGGTGCGGGTTGGACGGGATCTGATAGAAGACGCTGGCGTGATCCCCATGGTAGGTCTGACCGGCAGGGTCCAGTGGTTTCCTGGGGTCAAAGGTGCCGGGTGCGGTGACGACGGCGCCCCCTGCGGCAAAGCTGCCTTGCTCCTGGATAACCAGGGGATCGGCATGAGCGGGGGCCACCAGCACCCCCGCCAGCATGCAAAAAAGCAATGATTTACTGAGTCTCTTCATGGTTGTGTTCCCTTGTTTGGCCTGTGGCCTCAATCCTGTTTACATGGATGAACATCACCTGTCGCCCTCACGACGATGACCTGTCTGCCTCGCCCAAAGATGAGATCAACTCCCTCCGGCCTCCAGCCACCGGGCGACTGTCTCGGTCGTTCGCCTCTCCTGATCGCACTCCATGATCAGTGGCGCATCTCGCCTGGCACCTGACGCCAGTCTGGTGAGTACCGCCTCGCTATCCCCGATGCCATAGCCACCGTGGGTGATGAAAGGCACGAGTCGCTTACCCGCCAGATCATGGCCGCTCAGGAAGCTCTTGACCACGGGGGGAACCGTCATCCCCCAGACGGGAAAGCCGACATAAAGGGTGTGATAGCCCGCCATGGTGGCGGACTGTTTCAGTGCGGGAGTCAGCCCAAGATCCCGCTCACGCTGTGCCTGCGCGACGGTCTGGAAGTAATCCGCCGGATACGGGCTCGCTGGCGCTATCTCGAACAGATCGGCTTGCAGCGTGCGCTGGATCACCCCCGCGATCACCCGTGTATTGCCGCTTCGGGAGAAATAGGCGACCAGAATACTGCCGTTGGGTTGTCGCACCTGCGCGCTGGCGATGGCCTGCCCCAGGGGAAGGTTCACCAGCGTCAAGCCCGGCAGCGCCGCCAGCAGCTTCCTTCGGGTGGGGTCATGGTGATCTGACATGCTGCCTGCTCCTTGGTAACGTCCACTGCCCTATTTGGTCGCGGCCAGCGCCTGCTGCAGTGCCTTCTGTGCCCGGGTGGCGGCATCGACCTCGCCCTGTTCGCGCAGCAGTTGCACCACCTGATGCAATTGACCGGCGCTCAGGCCGACCCGTTGGCTGGCACGCATATGGGACAGCAACTGTGCCTCCACCCCTGGCATGGAAGCCAATGCCCCTACCGTCGCCAGTTCACGGCTCTGCCAGTCCAGGTTGTCGCGAGCGAAAATATCGCCAAACAGGTGCGTCTGCAGGTACTGGTTGATCACTGGGGCAAACTCAAAGAGCGGACCCTGTACCGGTGCGCCCGAGATCCTGGTCTGGTTGGCAGTCCCCACTCGGCGCAGTTCCTCACCGACCGGGATGGGGGTGACGGGCTCTTTTCCCAGAGGATCGTTGATGCCCCGAGCCTTGCGAGCCTCGACAACTTTCATCAACTCATTCAAGGCATTCAGACTGCGAGGAAAACCGGCATAAGCATAGAGCTGAACGAGCACCTCCTTGGCTTCATTCACCGTCAACCCGGCATCCAGACCCCGATTGAGGGCATCTCGTAGCCTCTCCATGTTGCTGGTCGCCATCGCCGAGGCGATCAAGGGTATGGCCTGCTGGCGCGTGGTCAGGGTGTCGGTCACGGATCCTTGCTGGCTCACCTGGGTGGCTCCCTCATTGGCGGCCACCCCGTAGGGCAGTCCAGTGCCAAGAAGCAACAGCACTGCTGCCGTGATCGCCTTAATGTGCCTGGTATTGTTCATCTGTCACCTTCTCCATCCATTCAACACTCTTGCCGTCCACATTGCCGGTCACCGCCAGATGCGTCATCGCACTGCCGGGGGTGGCACCATGCCAATGCTTGACCCCGGGTGGGCAGGAGACGACATCACCGGGACGGATGATCTGTACCGGTTGACCCTCCTGCTGGGTCAAGCCGACCCCCGAGGTCACAATGAGCCGCTGCCCTGCCGGGTGCCTGTGCCAGGCCGAGCGCGCCCCGGGCTCGAAGGTGACCTGAGCACCCGATACCGGGATAGCCTGGTCGGCCGTGAAAAGCGGATCGACCCGGACCCGGCCGGTAAAGTTGTCCGCCGAACCGTACACCGCCGCCTGGCTGCCCGCGACGGCGATGCCGGTGGCTGCACCTTGCTCCGCCGCAATGGCGACGCAACTCATAAGCGGCAGCAGCAGTGCGAAATAACGCATTTTTCCTGACATGAAACGAGATCCCTTTAGTGAGTGAGCCTGGGGTTAAACCACTGCCATGCTAGCAAGCACGAGATGTCGTCAGGCTGACCCCAGGCTGACGTTCCCGTCAGGATATAGCGGGCATGGAAGGCGCCAATCGACTCTCCAGCGCGGGAGCTGACTCATGATCCCGTCCCCTCTGTGCGGACAGAGCAAAAGTGAGTCCAAAGGTATTGACCCCCTCCTCGCTTTGGGCAAACACCTCTCCCCTGTGCATGATCGCCACCGCCCGGACAATGGACAGCCCCAGGCCATGATGGGTGTCGCTGCGGGCCCTGGCTGAGTCAACTCGATAAAAGCGTTCAAACAGGCGAGACAGATGGGCAGGGGCAATGGGATCGCCGGGGTTTGAGACAGCGACCCAGGCCTGCTCCTCGCGCTGGCTCAGTCTGACGGTGATGGTTCCGTGGGGCGGTGAGTGCCTTGCCGCATTCTCCAGTAAATTGGCGAGTGAACGGTGGAACAGACGCCGGTCGATATGTGCGATCACATCCCCTTCCAGCTGCAATGAGAGCCGCTTTTCGGCGAGGGAGGGCTCCACATACTCCACCGTCTTGAGGGTCTCTTCCCGCAGCGAAACCCGCTCCAATTGGGAGGCATGCTCCCCCGCATGGGCATGGGACAAAAACAGCATGTCGTTGACGATGGAAGCCATCCGCTCCAGCTCCTCCAGATTGGAGCCGAGCAAGTCGCCCAGCTCCTCTGGCGAACGCCTGCGGGATAATCCCAGCTGAGTCTGGCCAATCAGATTCGTGAGTGGGGTCCGCAGCTCATGGGCCACATCGGCATTGAAGCTCTCCAGTTGCCGCCATGCCACCTCCTGACGTGCCAAGACGCCGTTGAACGAGGAGGCCAACTGCTGCAGCTCCTCGGGCAAGGCGTCTGTGTCCAGCCGCTGACCATGGTCTCCCGGCGCCAGTCGATGGGCCTGCTGACTCAAGGCCCCTACCGGGCGCAGACCAATCCGGGCAACGCCATACCCCAGCAAGGCGACCATCAGCACGCCAAGGAGAGTGATGATCAGCAGCGTGCGGGTAAAGGCGTCCAGTGTGCTCATATAGGGGGTCGAGTCGATGGACACCACATAGCGCAGCTCGGGCCTTTCCCCATTGGCGGGAATGGTCTTCACCAGCAGGAAGAGCGAGCAGGCCTCCTCCGAGGCCCCGGGCAGTTTGTTGAACCCCTCCTTGAGATCGTCCCAGGCTACCCCCGATGGCGGTATGCCTCCCACGCTGAAGCGGGGATCGTCGCTGACAATCCAATAGTGAACACGGTTCCCCTCTGAGCTGGCCAGATTGGTGAACTTGCTGGCGAGCACTGACCACCCTTCGCTGGAGGTGCGGGCACTGATCCAGGGGCTCATCAAGGATTCACGAAACGACAGCTCGTTGTGCATCTGCTTTTGCAAGGAGTCATGGAGCGAACTCCTCAGCAGCAGACCGGATGCCGAGACGATCAGGACGGCACTCAGGGCAAACATCAGCGCCAGGTGTCCGGAGATGGAGCGTGTGAACATCTTGTTTCCTCCCCTCAAGGGTGCAGGTCCGGCCTGACTTCGAGCACATAGCCCATGCCGCGCACCGTGTGCAGCAACTTGACCTCGAAAGGCGCATCTATCTTGGCTCGCAGCCGTTTTATCGCGACTTCCACGACGTTGGCATCGCTGTCAAAATTCATATCCCAGACCTGCTCGGCAATCATCATCTTCGAGAGGATCTCCCCCTGATGGCGGGCCAGCAGGCTGAGCAGAGAGAACTCCTTGGCGGTGAGCTCCAGCCGATGGCCGGCGCGCGACACCCGACGCGCCAGCAGATCCAGATGCATATCGTGGATCTGCAACTGGGTGATGTCCGCGCCATCGGCCCCGCGACGACGCACCAGGGCCTGGATACGGGCAACCAGTTCAATGAGCGAGAAGGGTTTGGGCAGATAGTCATCGGCCCCCAGACGCAGCCCCTTGACCCGCTCGTCCACGGATCCGCGCGCGGAGAGCATCAGCACCGGTGTCTGCTTGCTCGCGCGAAGCCCCTCCAGCACCCGATAGCCATCCATGCCAGGCAACATCACATCCAGAATGATGGCGTCATACTCGTACTCCAGCGCAAAATGGAGCCCTTCGGGCCCCTCCGCGGAGACATCGACCATGAAGCCAGACTCTCCCAGTGCGCGACAAAGATATGACGAGGTCTTCTCTTCGTCCTCTACCAACAACAGACGCATGGCATCCACCTCCTTATATCCAGGGCTCGCGCTCATGACAGCATGAACAGGGTGCCGACGGGGCCCTACCTCCATTCATCCCGCCATCGGCCAGCAAGTCAGCGCTTCGGCGGCGCGTCCACATCGGAATAGGCCTGCACCGCGTCCGGCAGACGCTGTCCCTTGATGACGATGGCATCCAGAGATAGGGTGAGCTCCGTCATCTCGGCAGCGCTCAGCTGGATCGCCGCTGCCGACGTGTTTTGCAGCATGTGGTCCATGTTAGTGGTGCCCGGGATAGGCACAATCCAGGGTTTCCTGGCCAGCAACCAGGCCAGCGCTATCTGCCCGGGCGTCGCACTCTTGCGTTCAGCCCAGGTTTTCAGTACGGCCACGAGCCCAAGGTTATGCTCCAGATTTTCTGGCGCGAAGCGCGACTCCGTCCCCCGGAAATCACCGGGGGCAAAGCGGGTATTCTTGTCGATCCAGCCAGTCAGGAACTGCACCCCCAGCGGGCTCCACGGCACAAACCCTACCCCCAACGCTTCGCAGGTCGGCAGCACAGACTGTTCCGGCCCCCGCCATAACATCGAGTACTCACTCTGAACCGCCGTGACGGGGAGCGCTGCATGGGCGCGTTTCAAGGTGTCGATCCCCATTTCAGACAGGCCCCAGTGCAACACCTTCCCTTGATCCATCAGATCTTTCACCGCGCCGGCAACATCCTCGATAGGCACCAGGGGATCGACCCTGTGCTGATAGAGCAGATCGATACGATCCGTGCGCAGGCGCTTGAGCATTCCCTCGACGACTTGCTTGATGTGCTCGGGCCGACTGTTGAGCCCGGGACGCCGCTCACCGGTCTGTTGATCGATGTTCCAGCCAAACTTGGTGGCGATGACGATCTTGTCTCTGAAGGGTGCCACGGCCTCGCCCAGGATCCGCTCCACTTCGAAGGGACCATAGGCCTCGGCGGCATCAAAGAACGTCACCCCCTGATCAAAGGCCCTGCGCACTATGTTGACCATTTCAGGGCGCCAGGGGACGGAGGTGTCATATTTGCGGCTCATGTTCTGCACCCCCAGCCCAATGGCAGAGACGTCAAGTCCGCCCAGCTTGCGCCTTCCTGGCCCGGCAACGGGCTGACCTGCGCCTGCGCCATGGGACTGTGGGGATGGCTGAGCCCCGTTGACCTGGGGGATCAACGAGGCCGCGGCCATGCCGGCCCCCGCGATCAGCAACTTGCGTCGCGCCGGCATCGCGGGTGCATCGGGCGTAAACACTGCTGGTTTGCTCTCCATAAGAGACTCCTTTTATGACCAGACGGGTGACGAAGACCACTTCGTATTGCCACATCCTATTGATTCGTTACCAACATTCCCCTGACAGCGAGCTGACAGCCGTGTCAGAAATCCAGGCCAAGGCCACCACCTGACTGACAGCATTGTCATTTCCCCGTCATGGGGCTGACAGCCCCCTCCCCTTACCCTTGTCCGGCAATATCCACCGCGTGCCTCTGGAGCCAGGCCGCGCTTACCCTCGGGAGTCCACATGAAACAGACCTTTCTCAATGCCATGGTGCTGACGGCGCTGGCAGGCTTTGCCGCCACCGTCCAGGCCGCCGATCACAGACAAAATCCGTTTACCCTGGCCTATGAAGGGGCCATCACCGAAAACATCCAGGGCAGGGTCAACCTCCACCCGGTGAAATATGACCTGCATGGCATCCAGATAGCCGCGAATGTCTATACCCCTGCCGACTATGATCCCGCCAAAACCTACCCGGCCGTGGTCGTTGCCCACCCCAACGGAGGGGTCAAGGAACAGGTCGCGGGCCTCTATGCCCAACGCCTGGCAGAGCAAGGCTACATCGCCATCACGGCGGACGCCGCCTACCAGGGGGCCAGCGGAGGCATGCCCCGCAGCGTCGATAAACCGGCAAACCGCATCGAGGATATTCACGGCATGGCGGATTACCTCGGCCAATACCCCGGCGTTGACAAGGAACGCATCGGCCTGCTTGGCATTTGCGGCGGCGGCGGTTATTCGTTGAAAGCGGCCCAGACCGACAAGCGCTTCAAGGCCCTGGCGACCCTCAGCATGTTTGACTCCGGGCTGGTGCGTCGCAACGGATATCAGGATTCTCAACTCGCCACCGTGCAGGAGCGCCTGAAGCTGGCCACCGATGCCCGCACTAGGGAGGTCACCACGGGTGAGGTGAGCTACTCCGGCGATGCCAACCTGACCGACGAACAGATAGCCAAGCTGCCGTTCGAGCTGTACCGCCAAGGCTATGAGTACTACTGGAAGACCCATGCCCATCCCAATTCGACATTCCGCTACACCACCAGCAGCCTGCTCGATCTGATGAACTTCGATGCCCAGAGCAACATGGAGCTCATCAATCAACCGCTGCTGATGATGGCGGGGACCAAGGCGGACTCGCGCTACATGACGGAAAGCGCCTTCAAGAAAGCCACCGGCACCGCCAATAAAGAGCTGTTCCTCATCGAGGGGGCGACGCACATTGAAACCTACTGGGTGCCTCGCTACGTGGATCAGGCGATGAGCCGGATCGATGCCTTCTTCGACAAGAACATCTGACGATACCCCCATCGCCCCGGTCAGTGCCTTCACGGCGCTGATCGGGGCTTTCATCTCTTTGGCTCCCCCCTGTTTCCCCATGGCGTCATCGCCAAGCGTCCTTATCGCACCGGCTCGGGTTGCGACATCGGCTCGCAAGACGCCTCGGGCTCGGTGCGTCGCCACAGTGCAAAGACGAGGCAGCCCACTCCCCCGACAGCCACTATCCAGCCCATGGTCCAGGGGGTGCCATCGGTGCACCAGCCGAGCAAGGCCGCGCTGAACACCCCGCTGCCATAGTGCATGGCACCGACCAGGGAAGAGGCCGCGCCCGCCTGCTTCGGGAAGAGCGCCAGGGCGCTGGCCACCGAGTTGGCGACGATGAAGCCACTGACCGACATGTAGCAGAAGATGGGCACGGCCAACCCGGCGACCCCACCCAATCCCCACCAGGCATCGAGGGCCAGCCAGAGAGCGGAGGCGGCGGCAGCCCAGGCACCGTAGCGAAACAGACGCTCGGGCCCCCATTTCGCCACCAGGCGAGTGTTGACGAAATTCAGCACCATCAACCCCAGGATATTGGCGCCAAAGAGCAGGCCATAGGCCTGCGCCGACACCTGGTAGTAATCGACGTAGGCAAACGGGGTTCCGGCGATAAAGGCATAGCAACCGCCGTAGTAAAAGCCGCCGGCGAGGGCATAGCGCAGCAAGCGTCCGTCCATCGCCAGGGCGACATAGTCTTTCATTGTCACGGCCAGAGACGCCTGGCTGCGGCTCGCCGGTGCCAGGGTTTCGGGCAGGTAGCGCATGGCGATCAGGGCCACGACCCCCATGATGGCCAGCACCCAGAAGATCCCTCGCCAGGACCAGTACAGCAGCAGTTGTCCCCCGAGCAACGGCCCGAGCAGAGGCGCGACCGCCATCATCAGGATCAGGGTCGACAGCATCTGGGCCGCCCGCTCCCTGGCATAGAGATCACGGACCATGGCCCTGGCCAGCACGGGGCCGGCGCAGGCCCCCAGGGCCTGAATGATGCGCCACACCAGCATCTGAGGGGCGGTCTCGGCCAGGGCACAGCCCACCGAGCCCAGGATGAAGAGCCCGATACCGAGCATGATGGGCAGGCGCCGGCCATAGCGATCGCTCGCCGGCCCCCAGAACAGCTGCCCCAGGCTGAAACCGATCAGAAAGGTCGAGATGGTCAGCTCGATCTGGGTCATGTCTGTGTTCAAGTCATGGACCAGCTGCGGCAACGCCGGCAGGTACATGTCGGTGGAAATGGAGGCAAACGACATCAAGGCGCTCATGATGATCAGGATCCTGAGCTCCTGGGCATGAGCGCGTTCCGGCAGGCTCTCCGGGTGTGCCGGTCCGGCAGCGGGCTGACTGTTATTCCCCCGCATGCTCAATCCCGCCCCCCGGCGACGGCGGCGCGATAATCACCCTCGCTCACCTGCTCAAGCCAGGTCACCACCTTGCCATCCTGCTGTTCTGCCAGCGCCAGGTGGGTCATGGGGGTATCTGGCGCCGCACCGTGCCAATGCTTCACCCCGGCCGGGATCCACACCAGGTCCCCTGGCCGGATTTCCCGGACAGGCGCTCCCGCCATCTGCACCCGCCCCACCCCACTGACCACGTAGAGGGTCTGGCCCAGGGGATGGGTATGCCAGGCGGTGCGCGCCCCCGGCGTGAAGCTGACCAGACCACCGGAGATGGCGGCGGGCGCCGTGCCCTGATAGCGCTGATCCACATAGACATCCCCGACGAAGAACTCGCTGGCACCCTGGGTTGCAGGCACCTGCCCCGGGGAAAATACCTGTATCGTCTGATCTTTTGCCTCGGCCTGGCCGAGCGCCATGGCGGCGGCGAGCGTGGTGGCGGATATTGGGTTCATTGTCGACTCCTGCGTTTTAAAAAATGTGTCACTGGCGCCACCAGGCGCTGCCCTCGTGGGGGGCCAGCACGTTCAGGGGCTCCCCCATCATCGGGGTGGTCAATGGGATCTGCTGCTCGGCGGCCAGACGGACTATCTGCTCGAGGGGGTCATCCCACTGGTGCATGGCCAGATCGAAGGTGCCGTTGTGCACTGGTTAGAGCCACTGCCCGCGCAGATCGTGAAACGCCTGCGCCGTCTGCGCCGGCAACATGTGCACGTACTCCCAGCGCTTGTCGTAGGCCCCGGTCTCGAGGAAGGTCACATCGAACGGGCCGTAACGCCTGCCGATCTCCTTGAAGCCGTCGAAGTAGCCGCTGTCACCGCTGAAGAAGAGAGTGGATCCCTCCCCGCGAATGACCCAGGAGGCCCACAGGGTCTGGTTGCCATCCCCAAGACCACGGCCGGAGAAGTGCTGGGCCGGGGTGGCAATGAATTCGATGCCGCCGACCCGGGCTTGCTGCCACCAATCCAGCTCCCTGACCTTGTGCCGGGGGACACCCCAGGCAACCAGGCGCGCCCCCACCCCGAGCGGCGTGATGAAGTGGCCGACCTTCTCTTGCAGCGCCAGGATGGCGTCATGATCGAGGTGGTCGTAGTGATCGTGGGAGAGGATCACCGCCTCTATGGGGGGCAGCCCATCCAGGGTGATGGGCGGCGCGTGCCAGCGTTTGGGACCGAACCACTGCACCGGCGAGGCGCGCTCGCTGAACACCGGATCCGTCAGCCAGAACTTGCCCTGCAATTTGAACAGCAGACTGGAGTGGCCGAGGCGCCACACGTTGTTGTCCGGGGCGGCCATCAGCCCCTCCCGGGTCATGGCCTGCACCGGGATGGTGCTATCCGGCACTGTGCCGTCAGGCTTGGCGAACAGAAAATCCCACCAGAGCCGGACCCCGTCCCAGGTGCTGCGCTGCGGCAGTGCCACGACATTGCTGAACCGACCCCCCTGATACTGGGAAGAGTCAGGGTGCGCGGGCAGGCCCGGTTTCAATACATAGGAGATAATGCCTGCCATCACGGCTCCTGTTAGCAACCAGAGAGAGCGCCGGCCCCTGGGGACGGCGCGAGAGAGTACAGAGGGGTTCTGCATTCATGAGACTCCTGTTGAGGATCCGGCCTTAGCGACCCACGTTCTTCTGCAGGTATGACGGATAGCGATCCCCCTCCACCTTGATCCCGGCCAGGGCACGCTGGATGTCTCCCAGATCGGTGGCGCTCAGTGCCACCCGGGCTGCGCCCAGGTTCTCCTCGAGCCGATGCAGCTTGGTGGTGCCGGGTATGGGGGCGATCCAGGGCTTTTGTGCCAGCAGCCAGGCGATCGCAATCTGGGCAGAGGTCACCCCCTTGCTGGCCGCAAGATCGCTCAAGACCGCCACCAGATGCTGGTTGGCCTGGCGCGCCGCCTCGGCAAAACGTGGGACCTGGTTGCGAAAATCCGCGTCATCGAAACGGGTATCGGCCTTGATGGCCCCGGTCAGGAAGCCCTTGCCGAGGGGGCTGAACGGGACAAAGCCGATGCCCAGCTCCTCCAGCAGCGGCAGGATGGCCTGCTCCGGCTCGCGCCACCAGAGGGAGTATTCGCTCTGCAACGCCGCCACCGGCTGCACGGCGTGGGCACGACGAATGGAGTCGACACCGGCCTCGGACAGACCGAAGTGGCGCACCTTGCCCTCCTGGATAAGGTCTCGCACTGTGCCAGCCACCTCTTCCATGGGGACATCGGGATCGACGCGGTGCTGATAGAAGAGATCGATCACATCGGTGTTGAGCCGGCGCAGGGAGGCCTCGGCCACGGCGCGTATATTCTCCGGCCGGCTGTCCAGCCCATCGGGCACCTTGCCGTTCTTGAAACCGAACTTGGTGGCGATCACCACCTTGTCCCGGAACGGGGCCAGCGCCTCCCCCAGCAGCAGTTCGTTATCGCCAGGGCCATAGGCCTCGGCGGTGTCGAAGAAGGTCACTCCCAGTTCATGGGCGCGGCGGATAAGGTTGATGGCCTGCCCCTTGTCCGTGGCCGGGCCATAGCCAAAGCTCAGCCCCATGCAGCCCAGACCGATGGCCGACACCGTCAGCCCGCTGTTACCCAAAGTACGTGTTTGCATGATGGATCCCTTTTCCTGAAAGGCGCTCTCCTGGGAAAGCGCCATGGTGTGGGTGCCTGGCACCCGCCTGGTGTGATGGTTGGCGGCTCGCGGCTCGCTCCTGACGCCGGAGCGGGAGGCACCGCTACTCATATGGCATTGCGAAGGATGCTGGCCAGCACCTCCTGGGTGTAGGTCTCGGCCAGACCAAACCAGCGGGCGTTGCCCTTGAGGTTCTCCAGGATGGCGGGCAGGTCCGCCTCCGTGATGCCGAGCTGGGAGAGGCGGGTCGGCGTGCCAATCTTGTCGAACCATGTCTCCAGGGCGGCAATGCCTTCCTCGGCGGTTTTCAAGCCGAACAGCTGCTGGGCGAAGCGCTCGAACTGAGCCGGATTCTGGCCCTGGTACCACCTCATCCAGGCGGGCATCACCACCGACAGGCCTGCGCCATGAGGCACATTGAACAGGGCGGAGAGCGCGTGTTCGATCATGTGGTTGGGGTAACCAAAGCCCGACGTCCCCGCATAGGTCAGGCCGTTCAATGCCAGGGTCGCCGCCCAGGCGAACTCGGCGCGGGCGTTGTAATTTTCGGGGTCTGCCAGCAACTGCTCCGTGGTCTCCAGCACGGTGGCGATGACGGACTCCACCAGGCGGGACTGGATTGTCGGCTGCACCTTGGCGGTGAAGTAGCCCTCGATGGAGTGGGCTATGATGTCCGCCGCCGAGTAGACCAGATAGTCCCGGGAGACCGTCTGCATCAGCGCCGGATTGACGATGGAGACCCTGGGGAAGGTGTGCACCGAGTTGATGGCGAACTTCTCTTTGGTGTCATCGTTGGTCACCACGGCGCCACTGTTCATCTCGCTGCCGGTGGCAGCCAGGGTCAGGATGGCAAACACCGGCAGCGCCGCCTCGATCTGCCCCTTGCCGACGAACAGATCCCAGACATCCCCCTGATAGAGGCTGCCTGCGGCAATGGCCTTGGCGCTGTCGAGCACTGAGCCGCCGCCGACGCTCAGGATGGCGTCGACCCCCTGCTCCCGTGCCAGGGCGATGGCATCACGCACCTTGGAGATGAGCGGGTTGCTGACGATGCCGCCGCACTCCACGAACGGGATCCCCTGCTCGCTCAGGCTGGCGCTCACGCTGGCAAAGAGGCCATCGCCCTTGATGCGATCGCTGCCATAGGTCAGCAGCACCTTCTTGATGCCGTGCTGGGCCAGGATCTCGCCGATGAGGCGCTCCTTGCCGGTGCCAAACTCGATCCGGGTCGGGTTGTAAAAGCTGAAATTGTCCATCTTGCTCGTCTCGCTGCCTGGGGGCATGCCGGGTGGCATCTCGATGGACTGAACTATAAATGGGCAACAAACATCGAACTAGACGGCAAATGGATGAATCAGTTACAACTAAATGATGTAAATCGACGAGAAAGAGCATGATCAGCGAATTGAGATCCATCACCACCTTCGTGCGCACGGTGGAACTGGGCAGCCTCAGCAAGGCCGCCGAGGCCCAGCAGATCTCCCCTCAGGCCGCCAGCAAGGCACTGAGGCAATTGGAGACCTATCTCGGGGTGAGGCTGTTCCATCGCACCACCCGCAGCATGTCGCTGACCGAAGAGGGCCAGCGCTTCCTGGAGGCGGCCCAACCCGCCCTGCTCGGCCTGCAACAGGCCCTGTCGGCCGCGAGGCAGACCCGGGAGGCATTCGCCGGCCCGCTGCGGATCGTGGGGCCCCGCTCGGTCGCGCAGATGATCATAGGCCCAGTGCTGGACGAATACTGCCGGCTCTACCCCGAGGTCCAGCCCGATGTGCAGCTCGATGACCGCATCGGCAACTGGGTGGAGGAGCGCGTCGATGTGGGTTTGCGGATCGGCCTCTCGCCGCAGGATGGGCTGATCGCACGCCGCCTGTTTCCCTTGCAGCTCATCATCTGCGCCTCCCCCACCTATCTGCGCAAACATGGGGTGCCGCACACGCTGCACGATCTGGGCGTGCACCGCTGCAGCGTGTTTCGTCATGCCGGCACCGGCCACCTGATTCCCTGGCATGTAAGGCTTGGTGAGAGCGTGCAGGACCATCTCGTTCGTCCGGCGATATCCACCAATGACGAGACGGTGGAGCTGGGCGCCGTGCTGGCGGGAGAAGTGATAGGCCAAATTGCCGGGCCGACGGCGGCGGTGCACATCCGGGCCGGCCGCCTGGTTCCCCTGCTGCTCGACCACATGACAGACATGTACAGCCTGTTTCTCTACTATGGCAGCCGCGCGGCCCAGCCCGCCCGGGTACGCCGCTTCATCGATCTGGCGGTCGAGCGCCTCACCGACAGCCCGGAGTTCGTGCTCGGCGCCGAGGAGCTGCGCCTTGCCCATGCCCGGGGAGTCGGGGATGCAATGCCCGGATAAGGCGCGATAAGCAGGTGATCGAGCGGTCACCAAGACAGGAGTACCAGGCGACGGCTGACGAGGAGCCCTCCACGAAAGATAGGCGGGCTCACGGTGACGCAAGGGTGCACCAGGATTTTCCAGCATCTGACAAAGGGGTCTGGTTGACTAACCGGGGCTAAACCACCATTGCTGTATCCATTTAGGTTCGGCGTGTGCGATACCAAGTCACCCCACCTGTAGGAGATAGCCGCTTGTCTACTTCGAAGAGCTGGGAACAATGAATGACCTCCCGCCAACTACTACATCCGTACAGCTTGGGGGATAACCCAGGACGTCTTTGGCCGATACTGCGGATGGCGTCATGTAACGGTACCCAGCCGTCCTTGCCGATTAAACGTTCTTCACATTTAAGCTGTTGGACTATGGTGGTGTTTTCCCAATTATCGACAGGCTGACCGGGCAGGATTCCGGAGAGAGCAAAATGTTTTCCCTCAGCGGAATTCATAAACTCGTACAGTTCGTTCTTGGCTTTTTCGGCAGTAGTCAGGAAGGAATGTAACGCATCTCTGTTGTCCTTGATGATGTTGGCTACCGTCGCCAGAAAGCCGATTGCCTCCTGGCAACTGGCCTCAGAGCTCAACCCAAAGCGTGACAGGAAATGATGCACCAGCTCATTTCGCAACTCGACCAGCTGTTTGAGCTTTTCGCTCATCCATTCCCCGTCTTCCAGACCAACGCTGATGCTGATGTACGCTCGACCGTTCAGAACATCTTCATCAATTTCTTGCTCCTCCCCCAACGTCGTTCTCTGGTTCCACTGGCCAACCAAATGCCCCAATGTTTTACTGCCAAGAAATCGACGGTCTCGCTCAATTTTACCAGCCAACTCATCGGAAAATCCGCTCACCTTCAGAGTGGGCAGGGCTGCTTTGAGCATCAATTCAAACTGCTGTAACTGGAGGAGACATCGCCCGTACTCCAACGCAATTTGCTCTTTCAAGTCATTCAAATCAGATTGTGCCGTGTCAGGCCTATTGTGTTCCAACGGAGCTCTTCCTTGTGCTCATTAGCATCCAGCTAATAGTGGCTATTTGAGTTAAAGTACCTACTAGATGTTCACCAATGTAACGCGTTCATAGTGCAGCTTCGATAGCGGCTTGTAACTTCTCGACTGCTACTCCACCGCCGTACCTGTCGTAACTGATGGCACCATTGGTATGCCCCAAGATTGCCGCCGCATACTGTAACGGCACCCCATGATCCTTCAACGCTGTTGCCACAGTATGCCGCAAGCTGTGGAAGTCTTTGTTTACAGGGCGATGACGACTAAACCACTGCCCCCAAAGATGGCTGTAACTGTCTTGTCGATGAGGCAGCTCAGGGAACAGCCGCCCCCCTGCCCTTTCCTGCACGAAGTCGATAAAGCCACCAGCAATCAGCAATCAGCAAGGAGTGAATAGGGATCAGGCGGGCACTGTTGGCCGTCTTGAGCTTCTGGTCTGGCCGGTTGTCTCTGATGTTCAGGCACCATACCTCGTCGACCTGCTGCACATCATCTGCGTACAACTGGCAGATCTCATTGGCTCTCGCTCCGGTATACAGGCCGAGCAGCGCTATCCACTTGCGGTATGACTCCTGCTGCTTCGCCCACTGAATCAGCCGCTGTTTCTCCGCAGATGTGTACCCACTTCGAGCATTGACCTCTTTGACCCGTTGTAGCTTGAGCCCAGCGAAGTGATTAACGATGCCTTCGTGGTGATTGCCGAGCCAAACGAACAACAGAGAGAGCTTCTGGAGGTACTTGTTGATAGTCGTCGGGCTCTTGCCTGAGTTCAGCAATTCGTCCTTGAACTTGACTACATCGGCCTTGCTGTATGCCGTGGGAGGTCTATCCCCCAGCGCCTTGATGAAGTAGCCGATGTAGTTCTTCTGATTGCTGAGTTCTTTGGGAGCCCACGAGAGCGCCTTCTCTTTCAGATAACGCTCACTGAGCTCTGAAAGCACAGGGGATGAAATAGCAGAAGGAGCCGCAGAGACTGCGTTAGCGGCAGGATTGACCGCTGAGGGTGTCTGTTGCGATAGCGGCTGAGGCTCCGGCAGGGAGTTTGGCTGGGGTTCTGGTTGGACAGACTCAGGTTTTACCCGAGAACGCGCACAGACAAGCATCTGAGCCACTTGTTCACGAGCAACCAGCTTATCCCGAGTACGGAGAGATTTCTTGATGTCTTTGCGGCGACCACAGGGGAGTACTGTCACCTTGCGGTAGTACCAGATACCTTGCGGAGAGAGCCAGAGATTCACAGAGAAGACTCCTGATTCATCCACACAAAGTGGATTACCAAGAGGTCTGAAGGGGGCTATTAGCTGTAACTTATTGATTTCCAGAAACAGGTGGTGGCCCCACCAGCCACATCCCGGCACTCGAGTCCCCCGCCTTGGCTGCTACCTTCCGGTCCTGACCAGGTTGACGAGTTATCAATGCGAGAGGACCAATGGGACCACCGGCGAGGAGAATAGGCAAACTGGCCTGCCAATGCAATGGCTTTCTGCCAGGAGACGAACCGTTCGCCTTATTTTTCAACAATCTGCCGAATGGATCAGCTAAACAGCATGAATTTGGCGCCCACCAGCAGCATCAGCAGGGCGAACGCCTGCTTGAGCCGTTTGGGGGAGAGGCGATGGGCCAGCCTGGCGCCGACACGGGCAAACTGGGTGCTGGTCAGCACTATGCCAAGCAGGGCCGGCAGATAGATGTAGCCGACACTCCACTCGGGCAGATCGGCGTGACCCCAACCGGCATAGAGGTAGCTCAGGCTGCCCGCCAGGGCGATGGGCATGCTGCAGGCGGCGGAGGCCGCCACGGCGTTGCGCATGGGCACCGAGTTCCAGCTGAGATAAGGCACCGTCATGGAGCCCCCTCCTATGCCAAACAGCGCAGAGAGCCAGCCGATGATGGTGCCCGCGATGCAGGTGCCGACCGGCCCTGGCATGTGGCGCTCCGCCCTGGGCTTGAGGTTCAGCCCCATCTGCAGCGCCATGGTCCAGGCGAAGCAGCCGATGATGATGTTGAGGGTGCTGGCGCTGAGCTGGCTGGCGGTCAGGCCGCCGAGCCAGGCGCCGATGAGCATGCCGGCCCCCAGGCGCCGTATCATCACCCAGTCGACCGCCCCCGCCTCCTGATGGGCCCGCAGGGAGCTGAAGCCGGTGAAGATCATGGTGGGCAGTGAAGTACCGAGGGCGAGGTGGGTAATGATCTCCGGGGCCACCCCCTGGGCGTGAAAGCTCAGCACCAGCACAGGCACTATGATGAGCCCGCCGCCGATCCCGAACAGTCCCGCCAGCATGCCCGCGAAGGCTCCCAACACCAGATAACCCACAAACAGCATAAAAATTCCTTATATAGCTAAATGGCGGTCAACTTGACCGCCATTGCCCATAAAAAAAGAGATGGCGTTGCGCCATCTCGTTATTGTGCCGATTAATGCAGGGGAATGGTACCGTCCATCACCTTGTAGAAGGCCAGCACGGCGCAACCGAGCAGGGCCGCCGTCATCCCCCGCTCCAGCCGGTTGAGGCTGCGCAGGCCATGGTGCTGGCGCGCCTTCCAGTAGATGAAGATCCCCGGGCTGTAGAGCAGCGCCACCAGCAGCAGGTACTCCACCCCGGCGGCATAGACCAGCCAGCAGCCGTAGACGGTGGCCACCAGGGCCAGCAGCAGGTCACGCTTGCGCTGATGGGGCTGGTGCTCGTAGGTGGTACCCTGCAGCGCCAGCTTGAGGCCATAGGCGCCGGAGAAGACGTAAGGCACCAGGGCCGCCGAGGTGGCGATGTTCACCAGCGCCAGATAGGTGCTGCTCTGGAAGTAGATGATGATGAGGAAAGCCTGCACCAGGCAGGTGGAGCACCAGAGCGACACCTGGGGGGAGCCGTTCTTGTTCTCCTTGGCAAACCAGGCCGGGAAGACCCCTGTCTTGCCCGCGATATAGGGTACTTCCGCCGCCAGCACTGTCCAGCTCAGCAGGGCCCCCATCACCGAGATCACCAGACCGATGTTGATGAGCCAGGCGCCCCAGGGGCCGACCACGGCTTCCAGGATCATGGCGGTGGAGGGATTCTTCAGGGCCGCCAGCTGCGGCTGGTTCATGACGCCGAGGGAGAACAGGGTCACCATGACGTAGAGCGCCAGGGCGCCGAGCAGCGCCAGCACGGTGGCACGGCCCACGTCCTTGCGGTGACGGGCACGGGCGGAGACCACCACGGCCCCCTCGATGCCGATGAAGACCCAGAGAGTCACCTTCATGGTGGATTTGACCTGATCCATCACCGAGCCCAGCTCGGTGTTGCCCTGCCCCCAGATGTCCAGGGTGAAGGTTTCCATGTTGAAGGCGAGCAGGACGGCGACGCAGAAGACGATGAGGGGCACCATCTTGGCGATGGTGGTGACTATGTTCACCAGGGCCGCCACCTGGATGCCGCGCAGCACCAGGGCGTGCACCGACCAGATGAGCAGGGAGGCGAGGGTGATGGCGACCGGGGTGTTGCCGTCGCCGAAGATGACGTTGTCCGGGGTGTCGAAGAAGTAGCTCAGGGCGCTGAACACCACGATGGCGTAGGAGACGTTGGCCAGCAGCTGGCAGAGCCAGTAGCCCCAGGCGGCGTTGAAGCCGACGAAATCACCGAAACCGGCCTTGGCGTAACTGAAGATGCCCCCGTCGAGATCCGGGCGGCGCATGGAGAGGTTCTGGTAGACCAGGGCGAGGCAGATCATGCCGATCCCGGTGATGGCCCACCCCAGGGCGACGGCCCCGGCGCTGGCGTGCGCTGCGATGTTTTGTGGCAGACTGAAGACCCCGGCACCGACCATGGAGCCGATCACCAGCGAAATGAGGGCGCCGAGCCCTAGTTTCTTGTCCATCTCAAACCTGTTTTATTAAGCGGCGGCTGAGCATCCGTATTCATACAGCGCGCGACATGGGAGGGGCGATAAATCCGTACCCCGTGAAAAAGGCGGCAACTATATTGCATGACTATTCCGACCGCAATCCTTCGCAGTGCCAATCATGCACCGCCTTGACCGCGCGCAATTCTACAGCACTCACTCACCCGGCCTGTGAGCTGGTTCAAATTCAGAAAGACCCGTTGATCTTTCACGTTTTTCCATGATGTCAGCCCTGTTTTTCAAAGAAGCCCTGCATGCCCATGCAACGGGCCGCCCTGGGCGTCAGCCAGGTCTTTTTGGTCAAACGGCCATAAAAATGCCCCTGTGCCAGTGGCAAGGGGCATGGGCGGATCGCCGCCGGGTCAGAGCCGCAGACCGCCGTCGAGATCGATGATCCGGCCGGACAGGTAGTCGTTGGCGAGGATGAATTGCACCGTCTGGGCCAGTTGCTCCCCCTGCCCCAGGGCGCCGACCGGAATGGCCTGCTGCATCCGGGCCATGGCTTCGGGCTTCATGGCCGCCGTCATGTCGGTGGCAAAGACCCCGGGGGCTATGCCCATCACCCGGATGCCGTGGCGGGCCAGCTCCCGCCCCCAGGTCACCACCAGGGAGGCGACCCCCGCCTTGCTGGCGGCATAGTTGCTCTGGCCGATATTGCCGGCACGGGCGATGGAGGAGATGTTGATGATGACGCCCCCCTGCCCCCCTTTCGCCATCAAGGCCGCCCCCTCGCGGCCGCAGAGGAAGGTGCCGGTGAGGTTGACGTCGATGACAGCCTGCCACTGGGCCAGGCTCATCTTCTCCACCAGCGCCCCCTCTTTGACCTTGATGAGCATGCCGTCCCGCAATATGCCGGCGCAGTTGACCAGGCCATGCAAGGCGCCCAATTGCTCCTCGATGGCGGCGAAGGTCGCCTCCACCTCGGGCTCGCTCGCCACGTTGCAGACGAACAGGGCACAGCGACCATCCCGACTGCGCACTTCCGCCTCGGTCACCTCCAGATCGGCGCGGTTGACGTCGACCAGGGCCAGCACGGCCCCCTGACTGGCCAGACGCAGGGCGATGGCGCGGCCAAGCCCACGCCCGGCCCCGGTAATGGCAATGACTCTGTTATGAATGTCCATGAATGCTCCTGATGAGATGGCCGGTGACTGTCGAGTAAAAGACTATCGGGTAAGAAGGCGGTTAGCAGCCCTTACCCCGGATCTGTCTTGTCCCGATAGAGCTCGAGGATGCTGGAGAAATCCTTGGCTCCCTGCCCCTTCGCCGCATGCAGGTTGAAGAGGTTGCGGGCCAGCGCCCCCATGGGAACGGCGCTGTGGGCGTGCTCGGCGAGCGCCATGGCGAGCCCCAGATCTTTGACCATCAGCCGGGTCATGAAGCCCCCCTCATACCCGCGGGACGCCGGAGCGTTCTCCATCACCCCGGGCCAGGGGTTGTAGCGCTCCAGGCTCCAGTTGTTGCCCGAGCTCTTGCCCATGATGGTGGAGAGCACGCCCGGATCCAGCCCCTCCTTGACCCCGAGCGCCAGCGCCTCTGCGGTGCCCGCCATGTGGATGGCGAGCAGCATGTTGTTGCACATCTTGGCGATCTGCCCCGCCCCGAGCGCCCCGGCGTGGAACAGGTTCTGCCCCATGCAGGCGAGCACCGGCTTGGCCGCCTCGAAATCGGCGCTCTCGCCACCGACGATAAAGGTGAGGGTGCCCGCCGCGGCGCCTGCCACCCCGCCGGAGACGGGGGCATCGAGAAAGCGGATGCCCCGCGCCTTCGCCGCCGCCCCCACGGCGCGGGCCGAGGCCACGTCTATGGTGGAGCAGTCGATCACCAGGGCCCCCGCCGGCAAGGCCCCCAGCAGATCCTGGCCGCCCCCCTCCGACAGCCAGAGCCCGCGCACATGATCCCCGGCCGGCAGCATGCTGATGGCGACATCGCAGCCGCTCACCGCCTCGCGGGCATCCCCGGCGACGATGCAACCGGCCTTGATCGCCCGCTCCAGGCTCTCGGGCACCAGATCAAAGACCTGCACTGCATGGCCCGCCCTGGCGAGGTTCGCGGCCATGGGCCCTCCCATGTTGCCGAGCCCGATAAATCCAATCCTTGTCATGCTTTGCTCCTTGCTCCGTTCGTTATCCGGCCCCTAGGCCGGCGCGCCCCTTGGCAGCGCTAGGCCAGGGGATTTGTCCCCTCGGGCCAGCGATAGAAATCCTCAAGCCAGTCGGTGCCGGGCCGGGGCGGTTGCCAGCGGGGGGACTTGTCCTTGTCGATGAGCAGGGCCCGCACCCCTTCCACGAAATCCCCCTTGAGCACGCAGTTGACCGAGAGCGCCAGCTCGTCGGCAAACACCTCGGCCAGGGACTGGCGGCGCGCCTGCCAGTACTGGCGCCAGAGGATGGCGCGGCTGATGGGGCTGCCGGCGCGGCAGGTGTCGCGGGCCCGGGCCAGGTCGGGCTCGTCCAGTTCGCTCCTCTCCAGCCGGTCCAGCACCCCTTGCAGGGTGCGCCCTGCCAGCAGGGCATGGATCCTCGCCTGATGAGGCAGGATCACGGGGGCCGGCAACTGCTCGCGGGCCTCGGCGTGCAGCCCGTCCAGTAACGTATCTATCTGCTCGCGCGGATCCCCCTTAGCGGCCCAGTCGAGGGCGGCGAGCCGTGCCGGCAGTTCGGCCCGCTCGCGGCTCGTCATGGCGTGATCCGCGAGCCCCAACCCCAGGGCGTCCGCCCCGTTGAAACGGGCGCCGGTGAGACCGAGCCAGAGCCCGAGCCGCCCGGGCATGCGGCTCAAGAACCAGCTGGCCCCCACGTCCGGGTAGAGGCCTATGGTCACCTCCGGCATGGCGAACAGGCTCTTCTCGGTCACCACCCGAAAATCGGCGCCGGCGAAGAGGCCTATACCGCCCCCCATGCAGATGCCGTCCGCCACGCAGACGAGCGGCTTGCTGTAGCCGTGGATGTGGTGATCGAGCCTGTACTCCTGCTCAAAAAAGTCGCGGGCATAGTCAAAGAGCGCCTGTTCGCTCTCCTCCTGCCGGCGGTAATAGAAGGAGCGAATGTCGCCGCCGGCGCAGAAGGCCCTCTCCCCGGCCCCCTGCAGCAGCACGCAGACGATGGCAGGATCCTGCTCCCAGGCGGTGAGCGCCTCTTGCAGGCGCTGGATCATCTCAAGGCTCAGGGCGTTGAGGGAGGCGGGGCTGTCCAGGGTCAGGAGGCCGATGAGGTGCCCGTCCGCCGTGGGATGGGTTGCCAGACGCACAGGTTCAGTCATGGGACTCTCCCGCGCTCTTGTCATAGCGCCAGCGCGGGGCTCGCTTCTCGAGGAAGGCGGCCACCCCCTCGCGCTGGTTGCCATCGTCAAACAGGGCGAGGAACAGGCTGCGCTCCAGCGGCAGCGCCGCATCCCTGTGGCCGCTGCGCCCCTGGTTGATGAGCTGCTTGCAGGCGCGCAGGGCGCTGGGGCTCTGGCGCTCCACCCGCTGCGCCATCTGCTGCGCCGCCGTCCAGGCGTGCCCTTCGGTCACCACCTCCTCCACCAGCCCCATCTCGTAGGCCAGGGTGGCGCTCACCTTCTCGCCACAGAGGATCATCCGCTTGGCCCAGCCCGGTCCCACCAGTTCGGTGAGGCGCTGGGTGCCGCCGGCGCAGGGCAGCAAACCCACCGAGGCCTCCGGCAGCCCCAGCAGCGCCTGCTGCTCGGCGATGCGAATGTCGCAGGCCAGCGCCACCTCGAGGCCCCCCCCCATGGCAAAGCCATTGATGGCGGCTATGCTCACCCCGTGGAAGCGGGCCAGCGCCTCGAAGGCGCGACCGAAGGCCTCTGCCACCTCGCGGGCGTGCTCCGGGTTGCCGTCGGCAAACATCTTGAGATCGGCGCCGGCGCAGAAGAACTTGTCCCCCGCCCCGCGGATCACCAGGGCCACCACGTCGGGGCGGCTGTCGAGCTCCACCATCATCTGCAAGAAAGCCTGCAGGCTGGCCAGAGTCCAGGTGTTGGCGGGGGGGTGGTCGAGCGTGATGTAGGCCACGTGACCGTGATATTCGAGCCTGATCCTTGTCATTGCACTGTCCTTGTCATTAAACCTGCCGCCATGATGACAGGGTTGAATGGAGCCGAAATTCGGCTGGCTCACAAAGCCTGACGAGGGCGCGGCGCCTGTCAGCCCGCCCCGGCAGCAGTCGGAGGACGGCAGCCGCCTCCCCTACTCCAGCGACAGGCCGGGATCCCCCAGCAGGCGGCGGGCAATGATGAGCCGCATCACTTCGTTCGTGCCCTCCAGAATGCGGTGCACCCGGGTGTCGCGCAGATAGCGCTCAAGCGGATACTCGCGGATATAACCATAGCCACCAAAGAGTTGCAGGGCCTCATCGCAGACACGATAACCCACGTCGGTGGCAAAGCGCTTGGCCATGGCGCACCAGGCGCTCTTGTCCGGGCTGCCGCCGTCGAGCTTGGCGGCGGCCTGACGCACCAGCAGGCGGGCGGCGGCGAGTTCGGTGGCCATGTCGGCGAGGCGGAACTGCACGCTCTGGAATTCGCTGATCGGGTGTCCAAATTGCTGGCGCTGCTGCACATGGGCCAGGGCGTCGTCCAGCGCCTGCTGGGCAGTGCCCAGCGAACAGCTGGCGATATTGATGCGCCCCCCATCCAGCGCCTGCATGGCGAACCTGAACCCTTCTCCCTCCTCCCCCAGCCGGTAGCGGGCGGGAATGCGCACGGCGCTGAAATTCACCTCCCGGGTCGGCTGGCTGTTCCAGCCCATCTTCTCCTCCGCCTTGCCATAGCTCACACCCGGCGTATCGGCGGGCACCATAAAGGCAGATATCCCCTTGGCCCCCTCCCCCCCGGTGCGGGCCATCACCACCAGCACCTGAGTGCTGCCCGCCCCCGCGATGAACACCTTGCTGCCCTCGATGAGGTAATCGTCGCCATCGCGCACCGCACGGGTCTTGAGGGCGGCGGCATCCGATCCCGCCCCCGGCTCGGTGAGGCAGTAGGAGCCCAGCAGCTCGCCGCAGCTAAGCCTGGGTACCCACTCTGCGGCCACCTCACTCGGCAGCCAGCTGCCCAGCATCCAGCTCACCATGTTGTGTATGGTCAGGTAGGCCGTGGTGGAGGTGCAGCCCATAGCCAGGCGCTCGAAGATGAGGCTGGCGTCGAGCCGGCTCAACCCCAGGCCGTCATATTGCTCCGGGGTGTAGAGGCCGCACAGACCCAGCGCCGCCGCCTGCTTGATGGTGGGGACGGGGAACTCGTGCTCCCTGTCCCAGCGGGCGGCATGGGGCTTGAGCGCCAGATCGGCGAAGGCACCGGCCGAGTCGACACAGGCCCGTTGGGATTCGGTCAGGGTAAAGTCCATCTTGTTCGCTTCCTCGTTATCTCGATTGCTTGTCGCAGATCCACCCTTAGATGCAGGACAGCCGTGGTGGGCGTCGGCGGGCGTGCCCTCGGCCCATCATCCATTGCTCAACGCAGGTGGATGGTCGTGGTTGACACCGATGGGAATGCCCTCGGCCCAACGGCCATTGCTCAACGCAGGTGAATAGTCATGTTGGGTCCGGTCGGTATGTCCTCGTCGAACCAGCGCTCGGTCACCGTCTTGGTCTCGGTGTAGAAACGCACCGCCTGCTTGCCGTAGGCGTGCAGATCCCCGTAGAAGGAGCCGCGCCAGCCGGTGAATGAGAAGAACGGCAGCGGCACCGGAATGGGCACGTTGATCCCCACCTGCCCCACCGCCACCTCGTGGCGGAACTTGCGGGCCGCGGCGCCGCAACCGGTGAAGATGGAGGTGCCGTTGCCATAGGGGTTGTCGTTGATGAGGGCGAGCGCCTCGTCCAGGCTCTCCACCTCCAGGCAGGCGAGCACGGGGCCGAAGATCTCCTCCTTGTAGATACGCATCTCGGGGGTCACGCCGCGAAACAGGGTCGGCCCCACCCAGTTGCCCACCGGGTAACCGGGCACGTCGCAAAAACGCCCGTCCAGCAGACACTGGGCCCCCTCGGCCATGCCTGCTTCAATCAGGCTCTCTACCCTGACTTTCGCCTCAGGGCTGATAAGGGGGCCATAGGCGGCCTCTGGATCGTGCCAGACACCGGGCTTGACCCTGGCAAACTCGGCGGCGAGCTCCGGGATCCACTCCCTCGCGCTCCCCACGAAGACCGCCACGCTGATGGCCATGCAGCGCTGGCCGGCGGCCCCCACCCCGGCCCCCACCAGATTGCTCAGCACCTGCGCCTTGTTGGCGTCCGGCATGATCACCATGTGGTTCTTGGCGCCAACGAAACACTGGGCACGCTTGAGGTGGTCGGTGGCGGTGCGATAGACGTGAGCCCCGACCCGGGCCGAGCCCACGAAGCTCACCGCCTTCACGTCCGGGTGGGCGAGCAGCGCATCCACCTGCTCGGGGCCCCCGTGCACCACGCTGAGGATGCCCGCTGGCGCCCCCGCCTCGGTGAACAGCTCGGCCAGCCGCATGGGAGTGAGGGGATCCTGCTCCGAGGGTTTGAGCACGAAGCCGTTGCCGCAGGCCACCGCCAGGGGGAACATCCAGAGCGGTATCATGGCGGGGAAGTTGAACGGCGTGATGCCGACGCAGACCCCCAGCGGCTGCACCCAGGAGTGACCATCCACCCGGCGCGCCACGTTGCCCATGGTCTCCCCCATGGTCTGGCTGGCGACGCCGCAGGCCTGCTCCACCACCTCGATGCCGCGCCACACATCTCCCCTGGCGTCCGCCAGGTTCTTGCCCGTCTCCTGGGCCAGCAGGGTCGCCAGCTCGTCGTGATGGGTTTTGAGCAGATGCTGGTAGTTGAACATGACCCTGGCCCGCTCGGGGGCCGGCACCTCCCGCCACAGCAGGTAGGCGTCGTGAGCGCGGCGCACCGCCAGCTCCACCTCGGACGGGGTGGCTCTCGGCACCCGCGCCAGCAGGCTCTGATCCGCCGGGTTGGTCACCTCGATCCAGGCCTCGCTCGCGGAGGGGTACGCCTCGCCGCCAATATAGAGCGGCAGATCCCCATACTGGGTGCGGTGTTGGTTCATGCCGCACTCTCCTTGGCTGCCCATTGGCCGGCACTGTGCCAGCGCCCCTCAGGCAGGCCGGCAGACCGGATGCACTCGCTGATCATCTTGCTCGCTCCTTGCGTTTGCCCGCTCGGGGGGATGGCCCTTGCAGTCGGCACTCAACGAATTTACCTTAGACTAACAACTCATTTACGTTTACGCTAACGTAAACTTAAATCACAAATGGACTGACCAGTTTCCCTCCGTTTCGGAGGCACGAGACGGGTGAGCACCAGAGACCAAGGAGAGCAAGGATGCATGCCCTGATGGATGAAACCCTCCGCGCCCTGACCGAACAGGTCGAGGCCTTCTGCCAACAAGTGATAGCACCGCGCGCCGCCGAGATTGACCAGAGCAACGCCTTCCCCCGCGATCTCTGGCCAAAGATGGGTGAGCTCGGACTGCACGGCATCACGGTGGCGGAAGAGTATGAGGGAGTGGGCCTCGGCTATCTGGCCCATGTGCTGGTGATGGAGCAGGTGAGCCGCGCCAGCGCCTCGGTCGGCCTCTCCTACGGCGCCCACTCCAACCTCTGCATCAACCAGATCCACCGCCACGGCACCCCTGATCAGAAGGCCCGCTATTTGCCTGATCTGGTCAGTGGCAAGCACGTGGGGGCGCTCGCCATGAGCGAGCCGGGAGCCGGCTCAGACGTGGTCAGCATGCGCCTCACCGCAGTGCGCGAGGGAGATCACTTCGTGCTGAACGGCAACAAGATGTGGATCACCAACGGCCCGGATGCGGACACCTTCGTCATCTATGCCAAGACGGATCCCGCCGCCGGGGCCAAGGGGATCTCCGCCTTCATCGTCGAGGCGGGCACCCCGGGATTCACCACGGCCCAGAAGCTCGACAAGCTCGGCATGCGCGGCTCCAGCACCTGCGAGCTGGTGTTCGACCACTGCGCCGTGCCGGCAGAGAACCTGCTCGGCGCCCTGCACGGCGGGGCCCGGGTGCTGATGAGTGGCCTCGACTACGAGCGGGTGGTGCTGGCCGCCGGCCCCCTTGGCATCATGCAGGCCTGCATGGACGTGGTGCTCCCCTATGTGCGCGAGCGCAAGCAGTTCGGTCAGGCCATCGGCGACTTCCAGCTGGTGCAGGGCAAGCTCGCCGACATGTATACCCGCCTCGCCAGCAGCCGCGCCCTGGTCTATTCGGTGGCAAGCGCCTGCGACAAGGGCCATACCAGCCGCAAGGATTGCGCCGCCGCCATCCTCTTTGCCGCCGAGAACGCCACCCAGATGGCGCTCGATGCCATCCAGCTGCTCGGCGGCAACGGCTACATCAACGAATACCCCACCGGTCGCCTGCTGCGGGACGCCAAGCTCTACGAGATAGGGGCAGGCACCTCGGAGATCCGCCGCTGGCTCATCGGCCGCGAGCTGATGGGAGATAACGCATGATGCTGCTCCCTTTGTCACCAGCCATCGGCAACAACCAGATGGGAGAGAACCCATGAGCCAGATCCACTCCCGCCTGGATACCACCAGCGCCGAGTTTGCCGCCAATCGGGAGGCCATGCAGGCCCTGGTGGCCGATCTCGATGCCCGCCTCGCCGAGATAGCCCAGGGCGGCGGCGCGGCCAACAATGCCCGCCATCAGGGGCGCGGCAAGCTGCTGCCCCGGGAGCGCATCGATCGGCTGCTGGACCCGGGCTCTCCCTTCCTCGAGCTCTCGGCCCTGGCCGCCTGGCAGGTCTATGAGGAAGCTGTGCCCGCCGCCGGCATCATCACCGGGCTCGGCCAGATTGCGGGCCGGCTCTGCCTGCTGGTGGTGAACGACGCCACCGTCAAGGGGGGCACCTACTACCCGCTCACGGTGAAAAAGCACCTGCGGGCCCAGGCCATCGCCGAGCGGCTGCGCCTCCCCTGCCTCTATCTGGTGGATTCCGGCGGCGCCTTCCTCCCCATGCAGGACGAGGTATTCCCCGACCGGGAGCACTTTGGCCGCATCTTCTACAACCAGGCCCGCATGTCGGCCCAGAACATCCCCCAGCTCGCCGTGGTGATGGGGCTGTGCACCGCAGGGGGCGCCTATGTGCCCGCCATGGCGGATGAATCCATCATGGTCAGGGAACAGGCCACCATTTTTCTGGCGGGCCCGCCCCTGGTCAAGGCAGCCACCGGCGAGGAGATCAGCGCCGAGGCCCTGGGGGGCGCCCTGGTGCACTGCGCCCACTCCGGGGTAGCAGACCACCTGGCCGAGGACGACGCCCATGCCCTGGCCATCGCCCGCACCCTGGTGAGCAATCTGGGGGAACACCGCATGCCAGCCTCGGGCTTGCCTGGGTGCCACCCAAGCTACGATGAGCCCCTCTACCCCGTGGAGGAGCTCTACGGCCTGGTGGGCACCAGCCTCAAGCGCCCCTATGACGCCCGGGAGCTCATCGCCCGCCTGGTGGATGGTTCCGTGTTTGACGAATTCAAGGCGCTGTTCGGCACCACGCTCGTCACCGGGTTTGCCCGCATCCAGGGCATGCCCGTGGGGATCCTCGCCAACAACGGCGTGCTCCACAGCGACAGCGCCCAGAAAGGGGCCCACTTCATCCAGCTGTGCAACAAGCGCGCCATTCCCCTGCTGTTCCTGCAGAACATCACCGGCTTTATGGTGGGCAGCCAGGCGGAAAAGGAGGGGATCGCCAAGCACGGCGCCAAGCTGGTCACCGCCGTGGCCTGCAGCCGGGTGCCCAAGATCACCCTGATCGTCGGGGGCAGCTTCGGCGCCGGCAACTACGGCATGTGCGGCCGCGCCTATGAGCCCGACTTTCTGTTCAGCTGGCCGGGCAGCCGCATCTCCGTCATGGGGGGCGAGCAGGCGGCCAACGTGCTGGTGCAGGTACGCCGGGACAAGCTGGCGGCCGACGGCAAGACCCTGGGGGAGCAGGAGGCGGACGCCATCCGCGCCCCCGTCATCGCGCAGTATGAACGCCAGGGGCACCCCTACTACGCCAGCGCCAGGCTCTGGGATGACGGCGTCATCGATCCCGCCCAGAGCCGCACCGTGCTGGCCCTGGCGCTGGCCGCCTGCCAGGGGGCCGCGACCGGCCCGGAACAGTACGGCATCTTCAGGATGTAAGGAGTTCGACATGTCCGATCCACTGTGCAATGACCCCCTGGCCGGCTGCCGGCTTGAACGCCACGGTCCGCTGGTTGAGCTGGTGCTGGCACGCCCCGCCCGCCACAACGCCCTCGATGCCGATCTGATGCAGGAGCTGCTCGATTGCCTGGGGGATCTGGCCCATCGCCACGGCCAGCCCCTGGCCGAACGCCCCCATGTCCTGCTGCTGCGGGCAGAGGGCAGGCACTTTTGCTCCGGCGCCGATCTCAACTGGATGCGCAACCAGCTTCAGGGCGACTTCGATCCCGGCTCGTTTGAAAAGAACCGGGAGGATGCCCGGGTGCTGGCCAGGCTGATGCAAGCCCTGGACGAGCTGCCCTTCCCCACCGTGGCCCTGGTGCAGGGGGCGGCCTATGGCGGAGCGCTCGGCCTGCTCTGTGCCTGTGACATAGTGCTGGCCAGCGAGGACGCCCGCTTCTGCCTCTCCGAGGTGAGCCTGGGACTGGTGCCTGCGGTGATCAGCCCCTATGTGGTGCGCGCCATGGGGATGCGCCAGGCCCGCCGCTACATGCTGAGCGCCGAGCCCTTCGATGCCATCACCGCCTGCCGCCTCAACGTGGCGCACCGGCTCTGTGCGCCGGAGCAACTGCTATCCGAGGGCCGGGCCTTGGGAATGCGTCTTTGCCGCAACGGCCCGGAGGCGATGAAGGAGACCAAGCGGCTGCTGGCCACCATCGAGCACCAGCCCGGCCATCAACACGAAGAGATAACCGTCGAGACCATAGCCCGGGTACGGGTCGGACTCGAAGCCCAGGAGGGGATGCAGGCCTTCTTCGACAAGCGCCCCCCCAGCTGGCGCCCCCGTTTCAAGGATGAGACATGACTCAATACCAGCCCATCAAGCGCCTGCTGATTGCCAACCGCGGCGAACATAACCGGAGTGCGGATCAACACGCTTTGCACTTGTGCACCTTGAACAACAGGGAGCCCAAATGACTCATCACACTCCCATAAAGCGCCTGCTGATTGCCAATAGAGGCGAAATTGCCGTGCGTATCATCCGGACTGCCCGCCGCCTCGGCATTCACACCATCGCCCTCTACTCGGACGCCGACGCCCGCGCCATGCACGTGCGGGAAGCCGACGAGGCCTGGCATCTGGGGCCGGCCCCGGCGCGGGAGAGCTACCTCGACGCCGCCAGGGTGCTGACAATGGCCCGCGAGGCCGGGGCCGATGCCGTGCACCCCGGCTACGGTTTTCTGTCGGAGAACAGCGACTTTGCCAGCGCCTGTGCGCAACAGGGTCTGCGTTTCATCGGCCCGAGCGGCGCCGCCATCCTCGCCATGGGGGACAAATCCGGCGCCAAGGCGCTGATGCAGGCGGCCGGCGTCCCCGTGCTGCCCGGCTATCACGGCGCGGATCAGACGCAGGCCTTGCTGCGTGATCAGGCGCACCAGATCGGCTTTCCGCTTCTTATCAAGGCCGCCAGCGGCGGCGGCGGCAAGGGGATGCGCCGGGTCGAGCAGATAGACGAGTTTGACGCCGCCCTGGCGGCGGTGAAACGGGAAGCCCTGGCCGCCTTCGGGGATGACAGGGTGCTGCTCGAGCGCTACCTCCCCCGCGCCCGCCATGTGGAGGTGCAGATCTTCGCCGATACCCTGAGCCATGCCATCTACCTGGGGGACAGGGACTGCTCCTTGCAGCGCCGCCACCAGAAGGTGATCGAAGAGGCCCCCGCCCCCAACATAGCCCCGGCGCTTCGCCGCGCCATGGGCGAGGCCGCCGTGGCCGCCGCCCGGGCCATCGACTATGTGGGGGCCGGCACCATCGAGTTTCTGCTGTGCGGGGACGAGTTCTTCTTCATGGAGATGAATACCCGGCTGCAGGTGGAGCACCCGGTCACCGAGGCCGTCACCGGCCAGGATCTGGTGGCCTGGCAGCTGGCGGTCGCCGAGGGCCAGCCGCTGCCCCTCAGCCAGGAGGAGGTGGTGCTGGGCGGCCATGCGGTGGAGGCGCGCCTCTACGCCGAGGACGTCGGGGCAGGCTTCTTGCCCGCCAGCGGCCCCATCCAGTGGCTCGACTGGCCACAGGGGGTACGCATCGACACCGGGGTCGCCGCCGGCGATGAGGTGAGCCCCTATTACGATCCCATGATCGCCAAGCTGATCGCCCACGGTCAGAGCCGCGCCGAGGCCTTCGCCAGGCTGGCCGATGCCCTGGCGGCCCTGAGTCTCGGCCCCCTGGTGCACAACGGCCCGCTGCTGCTGCGCCTGTGCGAGGAGCCGGAGGTGCTGGCCATGGCGCACCACACCCAGTGGCCCATACCGACCGACTCCCTGCCCATACCGGACCTCGCCTGGCCGCTGGCCACCCTCTGGCTCGCCAGTCGCACCGGCCCCTCCCCCTGGCAGCAGGCCCCCGGTTTTCGGCTGGGCGGGAGCAGGAGCCTGACGGCGGCGGTGCGGATCGGCGAGGAGGCCCGGGTGCTGACCCTGACCGAGCGCGCCGGTCGGCTCACATGGCAGGGAGAAACCAGCCCCTGTGAGCTCGGCACTGATTTTGTCCGTCTGCAGCGGGCGGGCCGCTGGGTGCGCTGCCCCGTCACCCCGGCGGCAGAGGGCGCCTTCGTGCTGCACCTGGATGGCAGGCGCATTCCCTTCGCCGCCGATGATCGGCGCCACAGGCCGCATCATGATCACGACGGGGCCCAGGGCGCCGTGGCCCCCATGCACGGCATCGTGGTGGCGCTGCTGGTCGAGGTCGGGCAACCTGTCGGCAAGGGGCAGCCCCTGCTGGTACTGGAGGCGATGAAGATGGAACACGTCTTGAAAGCAGACAAGGAGGGGGTGATCACCGCCCTCTCCTGCCGCCAGGGGGAGCAGGTGAGCCAGGGCGCCGTGCTGGTGCACTTTGCCGACCCGAATGCAGAGAACGCCGAGGGAGGTGCAGCATGAGCAAGGAGCATGGCACCCCCGTCGACAGGGTCAGCCTGGTAGAGGTGGGGCCCCGGGATGGGCTGCAGAACGAACCCCGCCTGTTGTCGCTGGCGCAGCGGCTGACATTGATCAACCGCCTCGCCGAGAGCGGCCTGCAGCGGATCGAGGTGGGGGCCTTCGTCTCCCCGAAGCGAGTGCCGCAGATGGCGGACTCCGCCGAACTGTTCAAGGCGTTGCCCCGCAAGGGCGCGACCCGCTACGGCGCCCTGGTGCCCAATTTGCAGGGCTTGCAGGCCGCGATCCTGGCCAGGGTCGACGAGATTGGCCTCTTCACCGCCTGCTCAGACGGCTTCACCCGCGCCAACATCGGCATCGGCGTCGAAGAGTCACTGATCCGCTTCGCCCCTCTGGTGACGGAGGCACGCCGCCTCGGCATCAAGGTGCGGGGTTACCTCTCCACCGTCATCGCCTGCCCCTATGACGGCCCGACCCGCCCGAAACGGGTCGCCGCCCTGGCCGAGCGGCTGCTGGATCTCGGCTGCCACGAGATCTCCCTCGGCGACACCATAGGGACAGGCACCCCGGGCACCGTAGCTCCCATGCTGGATGCGGTGCTGCATGAAGTCCCGGCCGGCCGGCTCGCGGTGCACTTTCACGACACCTATGGCCAGGGACTCGCCAACCTGCTGCCGGCGCTCGAGCGCGGCATCCGCACCATAGACTGCTCGGTGGCGGGGCTGGGTGGCTGCCCCTATGCCCCCGGGGCCTCCGGCAACGTCGCCTCGGAGGAGGTGGTCTACCTGCTGCACGGCCTTGGCATGAGCACAGGGGTGAACCTCGACAGGCTGGCCGCCACCGGTCAGTGGGTGAGCGAGCAGCTCGGCCGCCCCAACGGCTCTCGGGTCGGGCAGGCGCTCCACGCCAGGGCCAGAGAGCTGCAGCCAGGACTCGATGAGATAGCACAAGGAGAGTGCCATGACCCCTGAAAGCGCCCCCGCCGGGGAGAAGAACGGCAGCATGTCGTCATGTCTGGAGGTTGACCCATGCAGGATCAGGCCATGAGAGGCGGCAGTTTCTGCGGCAAGGAGAGAACCTACAGCATCTCCGAGCTGGCCCAGGAGTTCGACATCACCCCGCGCACCATCCGCTACTACGAGGACGAGGGGCTGATCACCCCGGCCCGGGAGGGGCAGACCCGCATCTACAGCCACAAGGACAGGATCCGCCTGAAATTGACCCTGCGTGGCAAGCGGCTCGGCTTCAGCCTGGCGGAGATCCGCGAGCTGTTCGACATGTATGACACCGACCGCTCGAGCCGGATGCAGCTGCACTCCATGATCCAGCTCATCGAGGCGCGGCGCCACTCCCTGCGCCAGCAGCTCGAAGACATCCAGATGGTGATGGCCGAGCTCGATGCCGCCGAGCAGCGCTGCATCCACTCCCTCGGCGGCTTGAAGACAGACGCGGATTGACGGGCGCTGGGGGCCGCTCACCCCCGAAGCAAGCCATGGCCCTGACAAGGATCCCCTGCTCTCTAGGCCTGTCGCCGCACACCCCGCAGGCCTGCGCCGCCCACCCGAGTTGGCGCGAAAGGCTGCCGACGGCTCAATCTCCCCCCGTCCCGAACAACAAGGCCGCTCGGCCAAAAAGAGTCCCTATCTGGCGCGGGAGGCCCAGCCTTGCTCGATAATTCAGCTAATCCGGACAGAGTAAGGCGCAGCCCGAGAGCCATACCATGATCGAACGGCGATTAATTGCTACCATGTGCGCATCCAATGGAGACCATCATGCTCAAGCCTCTGCCCGCTCGCCTGTTGCGTTACGCCCTCTATTTTGTCGCGCTCTTGCTCATCTGCGTCACCATCTTGCTCTGGCAAGCCCCCAACCTCATCCAGCGCCACCTGCCGGGCTGGCTCGCCACCCATTATGGGCTGCAGCTCACCCTGGGAAAGATAGAGGTCGGGCTGCGCTCCCCCTCCCTCGTGCTGGGGCCCAGCGCCCTGCTCGATGAGCGGCAGCAGCCCCTGGTGTCGTTCGAAGAGCTGCGGCTCATCCCCAGGCTGAAGGAGAGCTGGCGCCAGAGAGCCCTGGTGCTGGAGGAGCTGACCCTGACCACCCCCAGGGTGAGCCTGGTGCGCCTGGCGGATAACAAGGGAGAGGCCAGTTTCAACCTGACCGAGGCCCTGACCCCCCTGCTCGACGCCCTGCAGACCAGGGAGCCGGCGCCATCCACCGGCGAGCCCCTGGTGGTAAGCATCGGCAAGCTGGCCCTGGTCCAGGGGCAATTCCACTACCGCGATAGCCGCAAGCAGCGCAGCCCGGGCTGGCTGCCGCCTCTCACCCTCGGAAAGATAGCCCTGCAGCTACCCGATTTTTCCAGCACGCCGTCGGCCCTCAACCGCTATCGGTTGAGTGCGACCCTCAATGAGAAGAGCCCCCTCAAGGCCGACGGTGAATTCAACATCCTGACAGGGGCCGGCAAGGGGCAGCTCAGCCTCGGCAAGGTTGCCCTCGCCCCCTTCTCCCCCCTCTGGGCCCCCTATGTCAAGGCCACCCTGGCCAGGGGCGAGGCCAGCGCCGAGCTGGCGTACCGGCTCACGTCCGGCAAGCAGGGGCTGGCATGGCAGATCGCCAAGGGCAGGCTGACCCTGACCAACTGGCAGTTCAAGAGGGCAAAGGGCGGCGAATTTGCCCGCTTCAACCAGCTGGCCCTGACCGGGATCCGGGTCGATGGCAGCAAGCAGAGCCTTGAGCTGGATGCCGCCACCCTCAAGGCCCCCGCCGTCACCGCCGCGCTCGATGAGAAGCAGCAACTGGACCTGGCCGCGCTGCTGATCTCGCCGCCCGGCACCAAAGCGGCGACCAAACAGCCGACAGCGAGCAAACCCTGGCGCTGGCAGCTCAGAGAGACCCGCATCAGCCAGGGGGTGCTCAAGCTGACCGAGTCCAGCAGCGGCAAGCCCCTGCTGCGGGAGCTCTCGGGATTGGAGCTCACCCTGGGCCCCCTCGGCAGCCAGCCCGGCCAACACAGCACCCTCACCCTGACCGGCACACTCCCTCCCCAGGCGACATTGGCCTTTGATGGCACCCTGGGTCTTGGTCCCTTCGCCCTGAACGGCACCCTCAAGCAGCAGGGCCTGCCGCTCACCCTGGCCCAGCCCTACCTGCAGGATCTGCTGCGCATCAGCGTGCGGGACGGCCGGCTCGCCAGCCGCACTCGGCTGGACCTTGCCACCGATGACAAAGGGGTCCTCAGCAAGCTGGCGCTGAGCGGCGGGCTCGACATCGAGGGGCTCAACGTGCTGGATCGGGCCGACAATCAGCGACTGCTGCAGATAGAGAAGCTGCAACTGAGCGGGCTGCACTATGACGGCATCAGCCAGCAGCTGAAGATAGCCGACATCCTGCTGAGCAAACCCTTCGCCCGCATCGAGATCAATGAGGAGGGTGTCACCAACGTCCAGCAGTTGCTGCTGCCGCAACCGGCCAGCAAGCAGAGCGCGCCCGCACCGCACATCCTCATCGACCAGGTCCGCACCACCCAGGGCAACCTGCGTTTCGCCGATCGCAGCCTGAGCCCGGAGTTCGTGGTGGACATCGCCTCCCTCGCGGGCCAGAGCCGCCACATCACCAATGTCCCGGGGCAGCGCTCCGAGCTCGACTTCAACGGCAAGGTGGACAGATACGCCCCGGTGACCATCAAGGGGGGCGCCAACCTGCTGATCGAGGATCCCGTGCTCGACGTCGCCGTGGCCTTCAACAACCTGGAGCTCACCACCTTCACCCCCTACTCCAGCACCTATGCCGGCTACGCCATCGACAAGGGGCAGCTCTCCATGAAACTCAACTACAAGTTGCAGGGCAACCGGCTGGAGGGGGACAACGACATCACCATCAAGAAGCTGCAACTCGGCGAGAAGGTCAAAAGCGAGCAGGCCAAGGATCTGCCCCTCGGGCTCGCCATCGCCCTGCTGAGCGACGCCAGCGGCGTCATCAAGATGAACCTCAAGGTGAAGGGCAACCTGGATCAGCCGGATTTCAGCCTGGGCAACATCTTCTGGGACGTGCTCGGCAACACCTTGAGCAAGGCCATCACCTCCCCCTTCTCCCTGCTGGCGTCCCTGACAGGGGGCACCAAGGATCTCGATGAGCTCCCCTTCCTGCCCGGCGATCCCGCCCTCACCCCGAGCCAGCAGAGCAAGCTGACCACCCTGGCTCAGGCCCTCAAAGAGAGGCCCAGGCTCAGCATGAACATCCGCGGCAAGGTCAACTTCAACGAGGAGCGCCCCATCCTGCAGCGCCAGAAGCTGGAGCGGGTGCTGGCCAAGATCACCGGCAACCCGGTGGATCTCGCCCTGCTGGAGCAGGACCCCGCCCTGCAGAGTGCCCTGGCCGAGGCCTATGAGGCCAAGTTCAGCGAAAACCTCGGCACCCTGGCCGATCGCCTGGCGCTCCCGGCCCAGAGCCCGGCCCTGCGCACCCAGGCGGTGATCCTGCTGCGGGATCAGCAGCTGATCACCGCCAAGTCCCTGCGCAACCTCGCCATGCGCCGGGCCCAGAACACCAAGGAGTACCTGGTGGATACCCAGGGCATCACGCCGGATCGCCTGTTCGTGCTCGACAGCCAGGTCAAGGAGAGCGACAAGGAGGCCAAGGTGGTCCTCACCCTGGACAACTGATCCGCGATGATGACCCCGGGAAGGGGGGATTTCCCCCTTCTGGCTCGCGCTCTCAGCCCTCATTCTGCTCCCTTCTCTGCTCGCCTCTTTGCTTGCTTTCTTGCTAACCGCAGGCCCCTGGCCCTGCACCATCCCTTGTGATCAGGCACCAGCCACGAGAGGGTGGAAAATCCGGCGCTCCCACCCAGGCCAGCGTCCAGGCGCACCTCCGTGAACCTGCGCTTCCCCCTCAGGCCGGTTGGCGGCTGATATGCGCGCCATTCTTTCCCCCGTGCATCCTGAAGGAGGCTTCCCGGCTTCGCTGGCCGATCTCCTGGCTCGGGGCCAGCACCACGCCCCAGCCTGGCCCCGAGGGCGGTCATGCCTGACCCCGAGGACGCCCCTGCCTGGCGTCGGGGCTGTGCCGTCAATCAGCAGAGGGTTCCAGCTGATCAAATGGTGCTGAACACCTCTTGTCTGATGGCATATGAGGTGAATTTTCAACCCGGCATCGCTTATTCCAGCGCGCGGTGGGCCCGCAACCCGGTCATAACCGCAGACGCGCCTTTCGTTACCCGCTTTCATTTCGGGAGCCTTTAATACAAAAAAGTAACATTGAAAACGTTATCCATTCACCTGTCGTCTACCTGAATGGTACGAATGGTTGGTCACTTAAAATTTCCTGTCATTTTTTTACCATTTAGCCTCCTCACCCCCTTGCTCAGGGCCGAGAGCCTGCCTAAAATCGCGCGTCTTTTATCAACCCCCACCTCTATTTTTGGAGAACGCCACGTGAGCGAAAAATTGGCCAACCCTGCCCCTCTGGGTCTGATGGGTTTCGGTATGACCACCATTCTGCTGAACATCCATAACGCAGGTTTCTTCCCCATCAGCGCCATGATCCTGGCCATGGGCCTGTGCTATGGCGGTCTGGCCCAGATCATCGCCGGCATCATGGAGTTCAAGCGTGGCAACACCTTCGGTGTCACCGCCTTCATCTCCTACGGCACCTTCTGGTGGAGCCTGGTGTTCCTGCTGGTGATGCCGACCATGGGTCTGGCCGAAGCCACTCCCCACGCCTACATGGGCTGGTACCTGCTGATGTGGGGCATGTTCACCCTGTTCATGCTGGTTGGCACCGTCAACTTCCCGCGGGTGAAGCAGTTCGTGTTCGCCTCCCTGACCGTGCTCTTCTTCCTGCTGGCCGCCCGTGACTTCACCGGCAGTACCCTGATCGGCACCATCGCCGGTTTCGAAGGGATCATCTGCGGCGCCAGCGCCATCTACCTGGCCATGGCCACCGTGATCAACGAACAGTTCGGCCGTACCGTGCTGCCCATCGGCGATCACAAGAAAGCCGCCGCAGTCCAGCTCAAGGCTGCCGCATAATCTGCCGCGCCCTGGCGCTCGCGCCCATGCAAAAGGCACCCTCGGGTGCCTTTTGTTTTTCTGTCGCCGAGGCATAGAACCCGTCAGCTGTGCAGCTCGCCATCCCCTGCCAGCCATCGGGTAGCCGGGAAGCGGGCGGCAGGCTGCTGACCATAGAAGCGGGCGAGCTGCTCGTAGACGGCGGGATAGACGGCCCTCAGACGTAGGGGCTCGGTGAAGAAGCTCTCGCTGCACACCGCGAAGAACTCGGCGGGGTGGGTGGCGGCATAGGGGTCTATCTGGGTCACCTCTCCCCTGGCCAGCGCGGCATTCATCTCATCGAACGCGGCCTGCAGCGCCTGGGTCCATTGCCGCTGATCCATGCCGCTCGGGAGTGGCGGCCCGCCATCGGCATCCCCCCCCAGCATGTCGAGCTTGTGCGCCAGCTCGTGGATCACCAGGTTGAAGCCATCCCAGTCCCCATCCTGCTGCAACTCGCTCCAGGCCAGCACCAGGGGTCCCTGGGGCCAGGACTCGCCGGCGTTCTCCTCTTCAAACTCGCTCACCAGCCCGAACTCGTCCTGCACCTCCTGGCGGCGGGTGACGGGCTCGGGGATGATGATCACCTCGTGAAAGCCGCGATACCACTCCAGCCCCAGATGCAGTATGGGCAGCACAGCCTGCAGGGCCAGCACTCCCTGCTGACGGGGGGTGAGCTCGACCCCGATCTGGGTCAGCGTCTTGCGGGAGAGGAAGTGGCGGGCCAGTTCGATCAGCTGCTGCTCTTCATCGTGGGAGAAGCCCTGCAAGATGGGCACGGCCGCCAGGGCCTGCTGCCACTCCAGCGCCTCGGGGACATGACGCTCCCCGGGGGATGCAAGACCGAATACCGCTTTCAACCTGGACCAGAACACACAGACTCCTCATGCCACATCAGAATAATTTCACGAACCGTTTCGGCCGCTCGCCATACCCTTGCGCCAGGTAGAAACGGTGAGCCCCCTCGCGCTTGAGGCTGCTGGAGAGCTCCAGCTGGCTGCAACCCGAGGCCAGCGCCCGCGCCTCGGTCGCCGCCAGCAGCAGGGCACCCACGCCGCCGCCCCTTGCACCTTCATCGATAACCAGCGCCGAGATCAGGCCCCAGGCTGGTGCAAGGTGCATGGGTTGCAGCCGATGCCATACCAGCACCCCGACCATCTCCCCATGATAGAGGGCCACCAGCACCTCCCGGGCCGGATCCGGCTCGGCCAGCCGCCCGTCCACCTCCTCCCCCGGGGTCGGATAACCCAGCTGGGCGAACAGCGCCGACAACAGGGCGCCATCCCCCCGCTCCGCGAGACGAATGGTGCAGTCATTTTCTCTCATTGTCACTCCTGGCCTCCTATTTGCACTATGCCCTGCGGGCCCCTGGCTCTGGAAAAGATGCACTTGATGGGTAAGTTCCGAATCTTGTCCAGTTCCACGCACCATTTGTTAATGTCAATTCACAAATTAACAAAGTGACAACACTTTTCACTAGGAAGGGCCGATACAAACCGATATGTTAAAACCCGCGGACTAACCAGTCGAAAGTCCCGCACAATACTGAGTGACCCTCTTGGTCACCACATATTTCAATGTTAAGGGAGCGAGGCACAGACCTCGCCAAGACAGCGCAACAAAGGAGTTGTTGTACATGAATGAGATCGTCAATGCCATCAATGGCGTGATTTGGAGCCCAGCGCTCATCTATCTGTGCCTGGGGGTGGGCCTCTACTTCTCCCTGCGCAGCCGTTTCCTGCAACTGCGCCACATCAAGGAGATGGTGCGCCTGATGTTTGATGGCAAGAGCACGGATGCGGGCGTCTCCTCCTTCCAGGCGCTGGCCATGACCCTGGCCGGCCGGGTCGGTACCGGCAACATCGCCGGCGTCGCCACCGCCATCACCTTCGGCGGCCCGGGCGCCCTGTTCTGGATGTGGATGGTCGCCTTCCTCGGCGCCAGCTCCGCCTTCGTGGAGTCCACCCTGGGCCAGGTCTACAAGGAGAAGATCAATGGCGAGTACCGCGGCGGCCCGGCCTTCTACATCGAGAAAGGGCTCGGCATGAAGTGGTACGCCTGGACCTTCGCCATCGCCACCATCTTCGCCTGCGGCGTGCTGCTGCCTGGGGTGCAAGCGAACTCCATCGGCTCCAGCCTGCAGACTGCCTTTGACATCGATCCCAACGTCACCGCCGCCGGTCTGGCACTGCTGCTCGGCTTCATCATCTTCGGCGGCGTGAAACGCATCGCCAGCTTCGCCAGTACTGTGGTGCCCTTCATGGCGCTCGGCTACATCATCGTCGCCTGCGTCATCATCGCCCTCAACATCGGCCAGCTGCCTGGCGTGATCCTGCTGATCTGGAAGAGCGCCTTCGGGATGGAAGCCGGTTTCGGTGCCATTCTGGGCCTGGCCATCATGTGGGGCGTCAAGCGTGGCGTCTACTCCAACGAAGCGGCACAGGGCACGGGCCCGCACGCCTCCTCCGCCGCCGCGGTGAGCCACCCGGCCAAACAGGGCCTGGTGCAGGCGTTCTCCGTCTACATCGACACCCTGTTCGTCTGCTCCGCCACCGGCTTTATGCTGCTGATCACCGGCTTGTACAACGTACAGGGTCCGGACGGTGCCGCCATCTATACCGGCATCGCCGGCATCGCGGCCGGCCCCGGTTATGTGCAGACCGCCATGGAGAGCATGATGCCAGGCTTTGGCAACTACTTCGTCGCCATCGCCCTGTTCTTCTTCGCGTTCACCACCATAGTGGCCTACTACTACATCGCCGAGACCAACATCGCCTACATCAACCGCAAGATAAACCGCCCCTGGCTCACCTTCCTGCTGAAGCTGGCCCTGATGGCCTCCACCGTCTACGGCACCGTCAAGACCGCCGAGCTGGCCTGGGGTCTGGGTGACATCGGGGTCGGCCTGATGGCCTGGCTCAACATCGGTGCCATCCTGCTGCTGCAAAAGCCCGCCTTCGCCTGCCTGAAGGACTATGAGGCCCAAAAGGCCCTGGGGCTGGATCCCGTGTTCCACCCGGAGAAACTGGGCATCAAGAACGCCGACTACTGGACGGGCCGTCGCTCCGAGCAAAACCTGGAGCAGGAACAATCTGGTCACCCGTTCGAGCCGGATGCGGATTCCGTTGCCAAGTGATCAGACGGTACAATGCAAAATGGCAGCTTCGGCTGCCATTTTCATTTGGTGCTCTCTTGAGGGCGCGGTGGCTTAGAGCGCGTTGCGGCGCGGTCCGAACGGCAGGCGCCAGCGAAACAGGCTGTTGAGGGTTGCCCGCCACTGGTTGGGGCGCCCCAGGATCTGCTTCTGCAGCCGGGTCTCCTCTTTTAGCATCAGCTCGTCGCTGCGGGCCCAGGCCTGATGGTAGAGCTGCTTGATCCCCGCCAGTGCATCCGGCGACTTGGTGATCAGGGTCCTGGCGAACTCCCGCGCCGCGTCGAGGGGATCCTCGCAGACCCGGCTCACCAGCCCGAGCGTCCGCGCCTCCTGGGCATCCAGCTCGCGGCCGCTCATGGCCAGCTCCATGGCGGTGTCCACCCCCATCAGATTGCGCAGGGTGACACTGCCGCTCATGTCGGGGATGATGCCCCACTTGATCTCCATCACAGAGAAGCGGCAATCCGGGGTGCTGAAGCGAAAATCGGCCCCGAGTGCTATCTGCAGACCGCCGCCGAAACAGACCCCCTGGGTCACGGCTATCACAGGCACCGGCAACTGGTGCCAGCCATAGGCGACCCGCTGGGCCAGGTTGGTCGCCTCATCCGCCTCGCGCTTGAGAATATCGAGGGCCGCCACCGGCTGCCTCAGCATGGATTTCACATCCAGCCCGGCGCAGAACGCCCGCCCCTCGCCGTGCAGGATCACCGCCCGCAGCCCCTTGTGCTGCGCGAGCTGCGTCAGCGTCTCGTCGATGGCGCCGAACATGGCCCTGTCCAGGGCATTGAGCTTGTCCCCCCGGGTCAGCATCACCTCGGCGATGCCGTCCCGGATCTCGCATCTGATCCTTGGCTTGTCCATTTCCTTCCTCTTCCTTGTGCCGACACTGGTCATACCACAACGTTACCAGAGTGTTATCGGCAGGTACAGGGAGGCCAGCCCGGCTCTGCGACTAAAGTCGGCTAGCCCCGCCCTGGTCCCTTTGCCAGACTGGCCCCATGCCCACAGGCCGAGAATTGTCATGTCACTCCTGTTCGATTTTGCCCGCCCGCCCTTTGACTGCCTGGGCGAGGCGGCCCGTGAACGACTCGGCCAGCGCCTCAGCATTTGCTACTTCCGCGCCGGCCAGACGGTGCAACAGCCGGGGGATGAGCCCGCCGGCCTCTACCTCGTCATCAAGGGCGCGGTGGAGGAGTCGGCGCCCCACCAGCCCTTCGGCGACTATGGCGTGGGGGACATGTTCGACGTGCGCGCCCAGTTCGACGGCCGCTGCCGCCATCGCTTCAGCGCCCTGGAGGACACCCTCTGCCAGCTGATCCCCCGCGACACCTTCCAGGGGCTGTGCGACGCGCACCCTCCCTTCGCACACTATTTCACCGCGACCCTGGCCGAGCGTCAGCGAGAGCAGGAGCGCCGCGGCCAGCTCGGGCAACAGAACCTGGCGGAATTCATCCTGACCCGTATCGACCCCGGCCACCTGCAGCCGCCCCTGCAGCTCGACAGCCAGACCAGCCTGCTGGCCGCCAGCGAAGCCATGGCCAGCCGGGGCACCGATTGCCTGCTCTATCCCGCCGCTGACGGTAGCCTGAGCCTGGCCACCCGCAAGACCCTGCTCCACGCCCTGACCCTCAAGGGGCTGCCCCTGACGGCAACCCTGGCGGTGCTGACCCCGGCGCCCCTGATCGGCCTGACGCAGGGCAGCTATCTGTTCGATGCCCTGCTGCTGATGACCCGTCACCGCATCAAGCGGCTGGTCATCTGGCAGGGGCAGGAGGTGGCGGGAGTGCTGCACCTGACCCAGGTGCTGGGGCTCTTCTCCGCCCACTCCCATGTGCTGACCCTGCGCATCGCCCGGGCGGACAGCCAGGGGGCCCTGGAGGCGGTGGCCCGGGAGCAGCAGCAACTCATCCGCACCCTGTTTGCCCAGGGGATCCATACCCTGTTTCTGATGAAGCTCATCGCCACCATCAACGAGCAGTTGATCGCCAAGGCCTTCGCCCTGGTGATCCCCCCCGAGGTGCAGGAGCAGGTGTGCCTGCTGATGCTGGGCTCTGAGGGGCGCGGCGAGCAGATCCAGAAGACCGATCAGGACAACGCCCTGATCCTGCCGGATGGCCTGCATTGGCCAGATCGGCAGGCCGATCTGGCCGCCTTCAGCGCCCTGCTCGCGCGCCTCGGCTACCCCCCCTGCCCGGGGAAGGTGATGGTCAGCAACCCGGAGTGGGTCAAGGGGGCCCGCCAGTGGCAGGACGAGATAGAGCAGGCCTGTGTGCGCGCCAGCGAGGCCGATCTGCTGTGGCTCGCCACCCTGGCCGATGCCCAGGCCATCATGGGGGATCGCCCTCTGCTCGCCCCCCTCGCCCGCCACCTGAGAAAGTGCCTGGCCGACCGGCCGGATCTGCTGGCGGAGATGGCCCGGGCGGCGGTCGCCTTTCACACCCCCCTCACCCTCTTTGGCCGGCTGGAGCAGGCCCCCGAGGGGCTGGATCTCAAGCGCGGCGGCCTCTTCCCCCTGGTGCACGGCCTGCGGGTGCTGGCCCTGGAGGCAGAAGTACTGGAGACCTCGACCCTGGGACGGATCGACGCCCTGGTGGCCGCGGGGCGCCTCAGCCCCGACTATGGCGCCAACCTGGCGGAAGCCTTTCGGCTGTTTGTGCGGCTGCGGCTGCGCAGCCAGCTCAAGGATGGCGACAGCCGGGTACAGGTTGGCGAACTCGCGCACGGGGAGAGGGATCTGCTGCGCCATGCCCTGCATCAGGTGAAGAAGTTCCAGCAGTGGCTCACCTTGCACTTTCGTCTTAGGCAATAGGCATGTGGCGCCGCTGGCAACGTCATTGGCTGGGTAGAGCCTTCCGGGACGGGGAGTTTGCCCCGCTCTTTGCGACCCCCCCCGAGGAGGAGTGGGTGGCGCTGGATTTCGAGACCACCAGCCTGGATCCCGCCAAGGCGGAGATCGTCTCCATCGGGGCGGTGCGCATCCAGGGCAACCGGGTGCTGATCGGCGAGGCCCTCAGCATCAGGGTGCAGCCACCGGCCAGCCTGAGCGCGCACTCCGTGGTGATCCACGGCCTGCGCCATCAGGATCTGCAGCAAGGAATGGCGCTGGAAGCCGCGCTGCGTCTGCTGCTGGCCTTCATCGGGCCCCGCGAACTGGTGGGCTACCACATCGCCTATGACCTGCGCATTCTCAACCTCGCCTGCCAGCGGTACTGGGGGCTCACCCTGCCCCAGCGTGGCATAGAGGTGAGCCGGCTCTATCACGACCAGCTCTTTCGGCGCTATCCCGACGCCGTCATCGACCTGCATCTGACCGCCATCTGCCAGCACCTGGGGTTGCCGCCCCTGTCCCTGCACGACGCCCTGAGTGACGCCACCGCCGCCGCCCTCATCTTCCTGCGCCTGCATCAGGGCGGCCCGCTGGCTTATCCCAAAGTCTAATTGCCCGAAAATAACATTTAATTCACATTTTGCTTACATGAGCAGGTCTCCTGCTCGGTAGGGACACCCTTCAATCACAGCTGACACAACCGTCACGGAGAACTGCAATGGAACAGCAACGCTATCTGAGGATCCAGCAAGATCCCAACTTCCAGGAGCTGGTCAGCAAACGCCAGCGCTTCGCCTGGACCCTCTCCATCCTGATGCTGGGGCTCTACCTGGCGTTCATCCTGCTCATCGCCTTCGCCCCGGGCTGGCTTGGCACCCCGCTCAGCGACGGCTCCAGCATCACCCGCGGCATCCCGGTTGGCGTGGGCCTCATCGTCGCCTCCTTCGTGCTGACCGGCGTCTATGTATTCCGGGCCAACGGCGAGTTTGACGAGCTGAACCAGAAGATCCTCAAGGGAGTGCAATCATGAAAGGCAAGTCTCTGCTGCTGCTCGGCAGCCTGTTGTCCACCCCCCTGCTGGCGGCCGATGCGCTGACCGGCGAGGTGCAACGCCAGCCCCTCAACATCTCGGCCATCGTGATGTTCGTGGCCTTCGTGGCCGCCACCCTCTTCATCACCTACTGGGCCTCCAAGCGCAACCGCTCGGCCTCCGACTACTATGCCGCCGGCGGGCGCATCACCGGCTTCCAGAACGGTCTGGCCATCGCCGGCGACTACATGTCCGCCGCCTCCTTCCTCGGCATCTCCGCCCTGGTCTACACCTCGGGCTATGACGGCCTCATCTACTCCATCGGCTTCCTGGTGGGCTGGCCCATCATACTGTTCCTGATCGCGGAGCGGCTGCGCAACCTCGGCAAGTACACCTTCGCCGACGTGGCCTCCTACCGCCTCAAGCAGACCTCGGTGCGCAGCCTCTCCGCCAGTGGCTCCCTGGTGGTGGTCGCCCTCTACCTCATCGCCCAGATGGTGGGTGCTGGCAAACTGATCGAGCTGCTGTTCGGCCTGCAATACCATGTGGCCGTGGTGCTGGTCGGCATCCTGATGGTGCTCTACGTGCTGTTCGGCGGCATGCTGGCCACCACCTGGGTCCAGATCATCAAGGCGGTGATGCTGCTCTCCGGCGCCTCCTTCATGGCCATCATGGTGATGAAGTCCGTCAACTTCGACATCGGTGCCCTGTTCAGCGAAGCGGTCAAGGTCCATGCCAATGGCGCCGCCATCATGAGCCCGGGTGGCCTGGTGGCCGACCCCATCTCCGCCATTTCCTTAGGGCTGGCCCTGATGTTCGGCACCGCCGGTCTGCCCCATATCCTGATGCGCTTCTTCACCGTGAGCGACGCCAAGGAAGCCCGTAAATCGGTGTTCTATGCCACCGGCTTCATCGGCTACTTCTACATCCTGACCTTCATCATCGGCTTCGGTGCCATCCTGCTGGTCAGCACCAACCCGGACTTCAAGGACGCCACCGGCGCCCTGCTGGGGGGCACCAACATGGCGGCCGTCCATCTGGCCGACGCCGTGGGTGGCAGCCTGTTCCTCGGCTTCATCTCCGCCGTGGCCTTCGCCACCATACTCGCCGTGGTCGCCGGGCTGACCCTGGCGGGCGCCTCTGCGGTCTCCCACGACCTCTATGCCTGCGTCATCAAGGAAGGCAAGGCCAACGAAGCCGACGAGCTGCGCGTCTCCAAGATGACCACGCTGGTACTGGGAGTGGTGGCCATCGGTCTGGGCATACTGTTCGAGAAGCAGAACATCGCCTTCATGGTGGGCCTGGCCTTCTCCATCGCGGCGAGCTGCAACTTCCCGGTGCTCTTCCTCTCCATGTTCTGGTCCCGCCTCACCACCCGCGGCGCCGTCTATGGTGGCTGGCTGGGCCTCATCAGCGCCGTGACCCTGATGATCCTGGGCCCGACCGTGTGGGTGAAGGTACTGGGCCATGCCCAGGCGATCTTCCCCTACGAATACCCGGCGCTCTTCTCCATGGCGCTGGCCTTCGCCGGGATCTGGTTCTTCTCGGTCACCGACAAGTCCCAGAACGCCTCCGACGAGCATGCGAAGTTCTTCCCGCAATTCGTCCGCTCCCAGACCGGGCTCGGTGCCTCCGGCGCCTCCGCCCACTAAGCTTGTCTGACTCCCCCCAAGCCGGCCCAGTGCCGGCTTTTCTTATTCCGGGTCTCCCCCTCGCCTCTCCTTTCCCTCCCCTCAGATGAGCGATGCCTTTTTCGCCACCGGGTCCCCGTTGCAATGGGTCCCGATCACAGTTCTTGCTAAAACTTTCGGGGGATCTGTGCCATAATGCGCGCCATTTGACAGACAACCCGGGACATCTCCTTTGTTAAGCAGCAACAACATCACCATGCAGTTCGGCGCCAAGCCGCTGTTTGAGAACATCAGCGTCAAGTTTGGCGGCGGCAACCGCTACGGCCTCATCGGCGCAAACGGCTGTGGCAAGTCCACCTTCATGAAGATCCTCGGCGGCGATCTGGAGCCCACTGGCGGTAATGTGAGCCTGGACGTCAACGAGCGCATCGGTAAGTTGCGCCAGGATCAGTTCGCCTACGAAGAGATGCGCGTGCTGGACGTGGTCATGATGGGTCATAGCGAGCTGTGGGCCGCCATCGCCGAGCGCGATGCCATCTATGCCAACCTCGACGCCACCGATGACGACTACATGAAGGCCGCCGAGCTGGAAGGCCTGGTCGCCGAGTATGACGGCTATACCGCCGAATCCCGCGCCGGCGAGCTGCTGCTGGGTGCCGGCATTCCCATCGAGCTGCACAACGGCCCCATGAGCGAAGTGGCCCCGGGCTGGAAACTGCGGGTGCTGCTGGCACAGGCGCTGTTCTCCAACCCCGACATCCTGCTGCTGGACGAACCGACCAACAACCTGGACATCAACACCATCCGCTGGCTGGAGCAGGTGCTCAACGATCGTGAAAGCACCATGATCATCATCTCTCACGACCGTCACTTCCTGAACTCCGTCTGCACCCACATGGCGGATCTGGACTACGGCGAGCTGCGCGTCTACCCAGGCAACTACGACGAATACATGACTGCGGCCACCCAGGCCCGCGAGCGTCTGATCGCCGACAACGCCAAGAAGAAGGCCCAGATTGCCGATCTGCAATCCTTCGTCTCCCGTTTCAGTGCCAACGCCTCCAAGTCGAGCCAGGCCACCTCCCGCCTCAAGCAGATCGACAAGATCAAGATCGAGGAAGTGAAGGTCTCCAGCCGTCAGAACCCCTTCATCCGCTTCGAGCAGGAGAAGAAGCTCTACCGCAACATCCTGGAGATCGAAGGGCTGTCCAAGGGGTATGGTGAGGAGCCGCTGTTCAAGGGCCTGAGCATGATGCTGGAAGTGGGCGAGAAGGTCGCCATTCTGGGTACCAACGGCATCGGTAAATCCACCCTGATCAAGACCCTTATGGGCGAACTGGCGCCGGACAGCGGCACCATCAAGTGGTCCGAGAATGCCCAGATCGGCTACTACGCCCAGGATCACGCCGACGATTTCGACACCGATCTCAACGTGTTCGACTGGATGTCCCAGTGGAAGCAGCCCAACGAAGACGAGCAGGCGGTACGCTCGGTGCTGGGTCGTCTGCTCTTCTCCCAGGACGACATCAAGAAGCCGGTCAAGGTGCTCTCCGGTGGCGAGCAGGGTCGCATGCTGTTCGGCAAGCTGATGATGCAGCGCCCCAACATCCTGATCATGGATGAGCCGACCAACCACCTGGACATGGAATCCATCGAATCCTTGAACCTGGCGCTGGAGATGTATCAGGGCACCCTGATCTTCGTCTCTCACGACCGCGAGTTCGTCTCCTCCCTGGCGACCCGTATCATGGAACTGACCGAGAACGGCATCCGCGACTTCGGCGGCACCTACGAGGATTACCTGCGCAGCCAGGGCGTGGTGTAACCCCCGGGTCTTACATCGTGAAACCGGCGCCAGTGGCGCCGGTTTTTTTATGCCTCCGTGCACCCCAGCAAGCGTCCCCCACGGCAAGGGAAGGATGGCGAACAGGAGTCGCGCACTCTTATGCAGCCGTCCGGCTTATCCCCTGCCAGGATAGCCAGCACCAGCCCATGCCTAGCCCCTTCCCTCTTCAGCCCGCCCGCGCTTGCCGAGCAGACACGTGTTCGGGACATAAAAAAACGGCTCCATCAAGGAGCCGTTTTCAATTGAGGGCGTGAGTCGATTACTCGACGGTCGCCTCCACGTCGGTGAAGTACTCAATCTTGGCCGCTTTGCGCAGCTCGTCGATCAGCGACTTGTAGTCGGCCTGGGCCTTGCCCTGACCGAGCTGGCCTTGCAGCAGGCTCACCATCTGGGAGGGCTCCTTGGTCACATTGACCTTGTCCAGGGCCACCACCACGCGATCGCCATTGGCTTCGGCCACCAGCTCGACGCTCGGCTTGCCATCCTTCGGATGGGGCATGCGGAACGCCTGGGCCAGCAGGTTCTGATCCATCTCCTGGGCGAAGCGGGAAACCCCCTTGTGGCTCTCCACCTTCAGCCCGAGGGCGGTCAGATCGGCCTGGATGTCCTCGCCGGCGTGCAGCTTGTCCAGCAGGCCCTGAGCCTTGCCACGGGCCACTTCGCTGGCCTTCTCATGCTTGATGGCCGCAATCACCTGATCCTTGATCTCCGCCAGCGGCTTGGCTGCCTTGGGCTGGTGACCCATGATGTGCAGCACCAGCGCCTTGCCATCGGAGAGCTCGATCACGTCGGAGTTGGTGTTCTCGTCGCGCAGTTGCTCGGAGAAGGCAGCCGCAAGCACCTTGGGATCATTGAGGGGCGCCTGGGCATCGGCCTGGCTGAAGTAATCAGACGAGATCACCTTCAGACCCATGGCTTCGGCAGTCAGATCCAGGGAGTCCGGGTTCTCGAAGCTGCTGTCGGCCATCTTCTGCTGCTCGGCGAAGAACAGCTCCTTGGCCTTATCCGCTTGCAGACGGGCGATGGTTTCGCTCATCACATCCACGAACGGCTTGGTCTTGCCAGGCTCGACGGCCAGCAGCTTGATGATGTGGAAACCAAACGGGCTCTTCACCACGGTGGAAAGATCCCCTGTCTTTGCCAGCGCGAAGGCAGCCTGCTCGAAGGCAGGATCCATCACCCCTTTCTCGAACCAGTCCAGTTCGCCGCCCTTCTTGGCGGAGAAGGTATCGCTGGAGTTGGCTTTGGCCAGGGTCGCGAAGTCTTCACCGCCCTTGACCTTGGCCAGCAGCTCGTCGGCCTTCTGCTGGGCCGCCTTCTCATCCTTGCCAAAGGGGATCAGGATGTGTGCCACGCGGCGACGCTCGGCACGCTGGAACAGGTCTTGGTGCTGATCGTAGTAATCCTGGGCATCCTGCTCGGTCACCTTGATGTTCTTGCCGAGGTTGGCCGCATCCAGCAGCAGGTAGTCGACCTTGACCTTCTCGTCGTTCATGAAGCGGCCGCTGTTGGTCTTGTAGAACTGATCCACCTCCGCGTCGCTCACCTCGACCTCAGCCAGGTAGGCGGAGGCAGCCAGGCGCACCAGGCGCAAGTCCCGGGTCTGGTTGTAGAGCTTGTCGAGCTGCTCGGCCTCGCCCTTGAGGGCGAACTCGGAGCCCAGCACGGCGCCCATCAGTTGCTGGCGCACCATGTCCTGGCGCAGGGAGTCGCGGAACATCTCGGGGGTCATGCCGGCACGGCGGATCAGCTGCAGGTAGCGATCGTTGTTGAACTTGCCCTCTTCGGCAAACTCCGGCATGGCGACGATGGCCTGCTTGATCTGCTCGTCACTGACCCGCAGGCCGAGCTGACGGGCCTTGTCATCGATCAGCGCCTGATCGATCAGCCGGTCCAGCACGCCGCGGCGGAACTGTTTCATGTAGTCGGGGTTGGCGGCCAGCTGGTTGAAGGCCTCACCCATTTGGGATTCCATGCGGGCCCGCTCGTTGCGATAGGCATTCTCCAGTGCGGGGGCACTGATGTCATTGCCGTTGACGGTAGCGGGGGCGGTACGTGCCGGGCCATTGAGGTAGCTGCCTACACCGGCCAAGGCAAAGGAGAGGATGATCAGGCCCAAGATAACCTTGGCTACCTTGCCCTGCGCCCCTTCGCGTAGTTTATCCAACATCATGTTTGTACTTATGCTCCCGAACTCGATGGGCATGAATAATGAAAAGGCGCACCGATTGCGATGCGCCTTGGTCAATCAGTATGAGGGAGAGCCCTCTCACTTGTCTGGTCAGCGACCAAGGTCGGAGCCGATGAAAATCAGCGCCCGGCTTAGTTGACCGCGTCTTTCAGGGCCTTGCCGGCTTTGAAGGCAGGAACTTTACCGGCAGCGATTTCGATGGTCGCACCAGTTTGCGGGTTACGGCCAGAACGAGCGGCACGCTCGCGAACGGCGAAAGTACCGAAGCCAACCAGAGCAACCTGGTCACCCTCTTTCAGGGCTTCACCAACGGCGTCAATGAAAGCATCCAGCGCACGACCAGCGGCGGCTTTGGAGATATCAGCACCGTCTGCAATCTTGTCAATCAGTTGAGATTTATTCACTCTTATATTCCCCTTTTATCGAACATCGCTGCGGCACTGATTTCCCTGGCCACAACAAGTGGAGGTTTTATAACAAGCCTCCTGATCAGTTGCAAGTGACAATCTGGCGCAAACCCGCGCCACATCACGCATTGCGACTCATCATGAGTACCCGATCGGTGGTCAAGGCTACTTCCGTTATCCGGCGCATGCAAGCCTTAACCACCCCCCGAATGCGCCAAATTTGCGGCGCATCAACATTTACACGACAGAAACGCGTTCGAAACCCTGCGGATTGTCCTGCAACGCCAGTGCAAGCACCTCGTCAATCCAGCGAACCGGATAAATTTCAAGGTCTTGTTTGACATTGTCCGGGATCTCCTCGAGATCTCGTTCGTTCTCTTTCGGGATGAGCACCCGCTTGATACCGCCACGGTGAGCCGCCAGCAGTTTCTCCTTGAGACCCCCTATGGGCAGCACTTCGCCCCGCAGGGTGATCTCGCCGGTCATGGCCACGTCGGCACGCACCGGGTTGCCGGTGAGGCTGGAGACCAGGGCGGTACACATGGCGATACCGGCACTCGGGCCGTCCTTCGGGGTCGCCCCTTCCGGCACGTGCACGTGGATGTCGCGCTTCTCGTAGAAGTCGGCATTGATGCGCAGCTTCTCGGCACGGGCCCGTACCACCGTCATGGCGGCCTGGATGGACTCCTGCATCACGTCACCGAGGGAACCGGTATAAGTGAGCTTGCCCTTGCCCGGCATGTTGGTGGTCTCGATGGTGAGCAGATCGCCCCCCACTTCGGTCCACGCCAGCCCGCACACCTGACCGATCTGGTTCTGGCTGGTGGCCTTGCCGTAGTCGAAACGCTGTACCCCGAGGAACTCCTTGAGGTTCTCCTGATTGACCTGAACATGCTTGATGCTCTTGTCCAGCAGGATGCGTTTGACCGCCTTGCGACAGATCTTGGAGATCTCGCGCTCCAGGCTACGCACCCCCGCCTCGCGGGTGTAGTAGCGGATGACGCCGATCAGGGCAGAGTCTTCGATGGTGATCTCGGACTCCTTCAGACCGTTGCGCTGGATCTGCTTGGCCAGCAGATGCTGCTTGGCGATGTTGAGCTTCTCGTCCTCGGTGTAACCGGACAGACGGATCACTTCCATCCGGTCCAGCAGCGGACCCGGGATGTTCATGGAGTTGGAAGTGGCCACGAACATCACGTCCGACAGGTCATAATCCACTTCCAGATAGTGATCGTTGAAGCTGCTGTTCTGTTCGGGGTCCAGCACTTCCAGCAGGGCGGACGCGGGATCGCCGCGCATGTCCGAGCTCATCTTGTCGATTTCGTCGAGCAGGAACAGCGGGTTCTTCACGCCGACTTTCGCCATCTTCTGGATGAGCTTGCCGGGCATGGAGCCGATATAGGTGCGGCGGTGACCGCGGATCTCCGCCTCGTCACGCACGCCGCCGAGCGCCATGCGCACGTACTTGCGACCGGTCGCCTTGGCGATGGACTGACCGAGCGAGGTCTTGCCCACACCGGGAGGCCCGACCAGGCAGAGGATGGGGCCCTTGAGCTTGTTCACCCGCGCCTGCACCGCCAGGTACTCGAGGATGCGATCCTTGACCTTGTCTAGGCCATAGTGATCCGAATCCAGCACCTCTTGTGCCTTGGCGAGATCCTTCTTGACCTTGGAGCGGGCCTTCCACGGCACCTGCACCATCCAGTCCACATAGCTGCGCACCACTGTGGCTTCCGCGGACATGGGGGACATCATCTTCAGCTTGGCAAGCTCGGCCAGAGCCTTCTCACGGGCATCGTCCGGCATCCCCGCCTCGTCAATCTTGCGATTGAGGGCTTCGAATTCGTCCGGGCTGTCTTCCAGCTCACCCAGCTCTTTCTGGATGGCCTTCATCTGCTCGTTGAGGTAGTACTCCCGCTGGCTCTTCTCCATCTGCTTCTTGACCCGGGAGCGGATGCGCTTCTCGACCTGCAACAGATCGATCTCCGACTCCATCATGGCCATCAGAAACTCGATGCGCTCGGACACAGAGGCGATTTCCAGCACCTTCTGCTTGTCTTCGAGCTTGAGCGGCATGTGGGCAGCCATAGTGTCAGCCAGTCGCGCCGCATCGTCGATCGCCGAGATCGAGGTCAACACCTCGGGCGGGATCTTCTTGTTGAGCTTGATATAGCCTTCGAACTGGCCGATGGCGGAGCGCACCAGCACATCCTGATCCTTCTCCTCGATGGGGGCAGACGCTATGTACTGCGCCTCACCGACGAAGAAGTCCTTGTCATCGATCATCCGCTCAAGACGGGCACGCTGGCCCCCTTCCACCAGCACCTTGACGGTGCCGTCAGGCAGCTTGAGCATCTGCAAAATGTTGGCCACTGTCCCGACGGAGAAGATCTCCTCCACCGTCGGCTCGTCAGTTGACGCATCCTTCTGGGCCACCAGCAGGACTTTCTTGTCCTGCTCCATGGCCGCTTCCAGACAGCGAATGGATTTTTCCCGCCCCACAAAGAGTGGAATGACCATGTGGGGGTAAACCACCACGTCACGAAGAGGCAGGACGGGAATCTCGATGCGTTCTGAACGCTCTAGGTTCATATATGTCCTCTCGGCTTGTTATACCGTTGGCAAAGCGCTTGGCTGAGTATATGGGGGCGCAAAGATGAGATTCAATCGCCTTGGCCGTAAAAAGCATGAAAGGGGCAAAATGCCCCTTTATGTGATTAAAAATCAGTCAGTTACTCTGACGCTGCGGCCTGTGTCTCGGGATTGTCGTAGATCATCAGGGGGGCGGAGTCCCCCTTGATCACCGACTCGTCGATCACCACCTTGCTGACCCCTTCCAGGGAGGGCAGGTCATACATGGTGTCGAGCAACACGGCTTCGACGATGGATCTCAGGCCACGGGCACCGGTCTTGCGCTCCATCGCCTTGCGCGCGATGGCGTTCAGGGCGTCGTCACGGAACTCCAGCTCCACCTCTTCCAGGGCGAACAACGCGGCGTACTGCTTGGTCAGCGCGTTCTTCGGCTCCTTCAGGATCTGGATGAGGGCCGCTTCGTCCAGCTCGGTGAGGGTCGCCACCACCGGCAGACGACCGATGAACTCGGGGATGAGACCGTACTTGATCAGATCTTCCGGCTCCACCTTGGCAAAGTTCTCGCTTAAGGTCGCCTTGGCATTCTTGGATTTGACGTCGGCACCAAAGCCGATACCGGTCCCCTTGACGGAACGCTGTTCGATCACCTTGTCCAGGCCGGCGAAGGCACCACCACAGATGAAGAGGATCTTGGAGGTATCAACCTGCAGGAACTCCTGCTGCGGATGCTTGCGGCCCCCTTGCGGCGGCACGGAGGCGATGGTGCCTTCGATCAGCTTCAGCAGTGCCTGCTGCACCCCTTCCCCGGAGACATCGCGGGTGATGGAGGGGTTGTCCGACTTGCGGGAGATCTTGTCGATCTCGTCGATGTAGACGATGCCGCGCTGGGCCTTCTCCACGTCGTAGTCGCACTTTTGCAGCAACTTCTGGATGATGTTCTCCACGTCCTCGCCCACGTAACCGGCTTCGGTCAAGGTGGTGGCATCGGCCATGGTGAAAGGCACATCCAGCAGACGGGCGAGCGTCTCTGCCAGCAGGGTCTTGCCGCTGCCGGTCGGGCCAATCAGCAGGATGTTGGACTTGCCAAGCTCCACACCACCGGACTCGCTGCCGCTGCGCAGACGCTTGTAGTGGTTGTAGACGGCAACTGCCAGCACCTTCTTGGCGTACTCCTGCCCGATCACGTAGTCGTCCAGATGAGCGCGGATTTCATGAGGGGTCGGCAGCTCGCTACCATCGCGCTTGGGAGAGATCTCGCGGATCTCCTCGCGGATGATGTCGTTGCACAGCTCGACACACTCATCACATACGTAGACGGAAGGGCCAGCGATCAGCTTACGCACTTCATGCTGGCTTTTGCCGCAGAAAGAGCAATAAAGCAGCTTGTCGCCCTCACCCTTGCGTTTCTCTGTCATTCAGCGACCTCGTTTTATCAATAGAGGATGGATCGTCCTGTTGAGTTTACAACAGGACGGGATACCCTGCTCAGCCGCGCTGGCTCAGGATGCCGTCAACCAGACCATAGGCCACGGCCTGCTCGGCCGACATGAAGTTGTCACGGTCGGTGTCGCGTTCGATGGTGGCCATGTCCTGTCCGGTATGGAAAGCCAGACGATCGTTCAGGGTATTCTTGATTTTCAGGATCTCCTGGGCATGGATCTGGATGTCAGATGCCTGGCCCTGGAAGCCGCCCAGCGGCTGGTGGATCATCACCCGAGCGTTAGGCAGGCAGAAACGCTTGCCCTTGGCACCGCCGGCCAGCAGGAAGGCGCCCATGGAGCAGGCCTGCCCCATGCAGACGGTGCTGACGTCCGGCTTGATGAACTGCATGGTGTCATAGATGGACATCCCCGCAGTGACGGCACCACCCGGCGAGTTGATGTAGATGCTGATGTCCTGATCCGGGTTCTCGGACTCCAGGAACAGCAGCTGAGCCACCACCAGATTCGCCATGTGATCCTCAACCTGACCGGTCAGGAAGATCACCCGCTCCTTGAGCAGACGGGAATAGATGTCATAGGAACGCTCCCCTTTCGCCGTCTGCTCGACCACCATTGGGATGAGCGCATTGCGTGGGGATTCAGTCACATCGTTATAGTTCTTGTACATAAGGCATTGTCCCTAAAATAAAATGGCCCGAGTGGAGATCACACGAGCCATTATACTTAACAGTTTTGACCTTAAGTCAAATGTTCTTAGGCAGCGGCACCGGACTTGTTGATCACTTCGTCGAAGGCAACTTCTTTCTCGGTCACTTGCGCCTTGGACAGGATCAGGTCGATGGCTTGATCTTCGATGGCCAGGTTACGAACGCCGTTCAGCATCTGCTCGTTCTTCTGGTAGTACTCGATCACTTCCTTCGGATCTTCGTAAGCAGTGGCCATGGATTCGATGATGCTGGTCACACGGGCGTCGTCGGCCTTGATCTCGTTGGTGCGGATGACGTCACCCAGCAGCAGACCGACACGTACGCGACGCTCGGCTTGCGCCTGGAACAGCTCGGCCGGCAGCTCGGGAGCGTTGCCGCCCTGGAAGCCACCGAAACGCTGCAGCGCTTGCTGACGCAGGGCGTCGATTTCCTGGGCAACGGCAGCCTTCGGCAGATCGATCTGGTTGGCTTCAACCAGGCCGTTCAGCACTTGCTCTTTCACGCTGTTCTTCAGGGCTTGAGCCAGTTCGCGCTCCATGTTCTTGCGCACTTCGGCTTTCAGCTCTTCGACGCTGCCGCTCTCGATGCCAAAACGCTTGACGAACTCTTCGGTCAGCTCAGGCAGCACCTGCTCTTCAACCTTGTTCAGCTTGGAGGCGAACTTGGCCGCTTTGCCTTTCAGGGCTTCGGCGTGGTAGTCAGCCGGGAAAGTCACCTCGATGGTGAACTCGTCGCCCGCTTTCTTGCCCAGGATGGCGTCTTCGAAGCCAGGGATCATGCGGCCGGCGCCCAGTTCCAGAGTGAAACCTTCAGCCTTGCCACCGTCGAACTCTTCACCGTCGATGGAACCGACGAAGTCCAGGGTGACACGCATGCCATTGGCGGCAGCGGCATCGACGTCAGACCAGGTAGCGTGCTGCTTGCGCAGGGTGTCGATCATGTTGGCCAGGTCGGCATCCTTGACGGAGGCAACCGGCTTCTCGACCTTGATGCTCTCGAGACCGGCAACTTCAAACTCCGGGTACACTTCGAAAGTGGCGGTGAATTCGAAATCCTGGCCTTCCTTGATCTCTTTCGGATCCATGGTCGGCGCACCGGCCGGGCTCAGTTTGCTCTCGATGATGGCCTTGATGAAGTTGTTCTGCATCATTTCATCGGCAACGCGGGCATGGGCCATGGCGCCGAACATCTTCTTGATGATGGCAACCGGAGCCTTGCCAGGACGGAAACCGTCGATGCGACGAGTCTTGGCCAGGCCATTCAATTCTTTACGCACGGCAGCGTCAACGGTAGCAGCCGGTACAGTGATGGTAAGACGGCGTTCCAGACCTTGGGTTGTCTCTACAGAAACTTGCATTCCTTTACCTCGTTCAACTCAGCACTGTGTGCTGACCCTTTATTACCCCTGGGCAAAGCCCGGAGTCTTCCTGTTTATAAAGACAACGACTGTCTTTGTGATGAGAAAATATGACGCGACATTATAGCGGCGCACATTGGTCGCGTCGAGCCGCACATCCCCCATCCGGGGCACAGACAGCACAATTTGCGCAAGACTGCCTCCTATATGGGGAAGCCTTGCGCCGAGTTCAAGCATCAGGTTCGCAATAATTTGCGCTTGCTCACCCTTTTGCACGCCACGCTATGCTTTTTTCATCTCCCGGCGTCGTCGGGAGAGGTGCTGTCAGGGGGTCTGCGACCCAAATTGTCCGCCTTCTCGCATCAGCCATTGCGTCCCTCGGCGCCGCTCGCTATGGTGACTGCCAATTTATGAGTCTGGAGAGACCCACATGTCCTTTTTCCGCTTCTTGTTCAATCTGCTCTGGTTTGTACTGGGGGGCGTCTTTATGGGGCTGGCCTGGTGGCTGGCCGGGTTGCTCTGCTTCGTCTCCCTGATCGGGATCCCCTGGGGACGGGCCTGTTTCGTCATCGGCACCTTCACCTTCTTCCCGTTCGGCAAGCAGGCGGTCAACCGCAAGACAATGACGGGCCAGAGCGACATCGGCACAGGGGCCCTCGGGATGATTGGCAACATCCTCTGGTTCCTGGTGATCGGCGTCTGGCTGGCCATAGGCCACATCGCCTCGGCCCTGGCCTGCTTCGTGACCATCATCGGCATCCCGTTCGGCATCCAGCACCTCAAGCTGGCGCTGATTGCCCTGGCCCCCATAGGCCAGATGATAGTCACCAACCACGAGGCCGAATCCGGTCGCTATATTCGCTAAGCAAGAATGCATCGCCAGGCTATGCCTGGGATGTCAAAAAAGGGCAGACTAGGGTCTGCCCTTTTTCATTGCCCCAGTTCGAGGTCCTCCATGCTGCCCAGCCACTTCTTCGCCAACCTCGCCCGCATGCGGCTCATCTACCGCTGGCCGCTGATGCGCAACATACAGCCGGAAAACATCGCCGAGCACAGCCTGCAGGTGGCCATGGTGGCCCACGCCCTCGGCGTCATCAGCAACCGGCTGTTTGATGGCAAGGTGGATGCCAACCACGCCGCCGTGATGGCCCTCTACCACGACAGCAGCGAGGTGCTGACCGGCGATCTGCCGACCCCCGTCAAGTACTTCAACCCCGAAATAGCCCGCGAGTACAAGAAGATTGAGCTCGCCGCCGAGCAGCGCCTGCTGGGCATGCTGCCCCCCGAGCTGATGGAAGACTTTCGCCCCCTGCTCGACTCCGCTGCCCAGGACGACGCCCTCGCCCGGCTGGTGAAGGATGCCGACACCCTCTGCGCCTATACCAAGTGTCTGGAGGAGTTGAGTGTCGGCAACCGGGAGTTCGAGCCCGCGCGCAAGCGCCTCGAACAGATGCTGGAGGCCAGGATGAACCCGGCCATGCGCTACTTTATCGATGTGTTCGTGGCGAGCTTCTCCCTGCCCCTCGATGAGCTCAACGCCCACTAAGCCAGTCGGAACGACCAGAAGAGAGAAGGGCCCGCCGGTGCAGACCGGCGGGCCCTTCTTTGTTCAGCATATTGCCAGGCTTGGCAGAGCTGGCTCGCGGATCAGTGACCCAGCTCCCGGGAGGGCACCAGACCGCTGGCCCGCCAGGCGGGATAGAGGGTGGCCAGCAGACTCATCAGGATGGCGGCGCTGGTCACTATCACCAGATCCTGTATGTGCAGCTCGGTCGGCAGGAAGTCGATGAAGTAGATGTCCGGGTTGAGGAAACGATGGCCGATGAGCTTTTCGATACCGCTCAGGATCTGGGTCAGCTTGCTCGAAAGCAGCCCCCCCAGCAGAGCACCGAGCAAGGCCCCGAGCACCCCGTTCACCATCCCCTGGATGACGAAGGTGAGCCGAATCTGGCCCGGGCTCGCCCCCATGGTCTTCAAGATGGCGATCTCGCTGCGCTTCTCGTTCACCGCCATCACCAGGGTGGAGACGATGTTGAAGCAGGCCACCGCCACCACCATCAGCATCACCACGTACATGACGGTGCGCACCATCTGGATGTCCTGATAGAGATAGCCCTGACGGCTCATCCAGCTGCTGATGTAGACGTAGTGCGGGAATTTGCGGGCGGCCGCCACCGTGATGGACTGCGCCTTGAGCACGTCGTTCACCTTGAGGCTGAAGCCTTCCACCGCGCTGCCCATGCCGGTGATGGACTGGGCATCGGTCAGGTGCATGAAGCCGAGCACGCCGTCGAGCTGGCCGCCTATCTCCAGCAGCCCCACCACGGTCAGGGTCTCCCGCCGGGGATTCTTGATCCCCGTCTCGTCTCCCCCTTGGGGCAGCAGCAGGGTCACGGGATCACCTATCTTGACCCCCAGCTTGTCGGCGATGGTCTTGCCGAGGATCACCCCGTGCTCGCCCGCCTGCAGCTCACGAAAACCCAGCCCTGTCATGTAGTTGCCAGCGTCCGACAGGTTCGCCTCGAGCTCGGGCAGCACGGCGCGCACCTGCACCCCCTTGATGGCGGAGCCGTGCTCCAGCAGGCCATCGAGGCGGATGACCGGGGCCGCGGCCTCGATCCCGGGCTGGGCCAGCAGGTAGTCCCGAAGCCTCGGCCAGTCCGGCAGGGGCGCCTCCATGCCGATGAGCTCCCCGTGGGGCACCACAGAGAGCACCCTGTTTTTAAGTTCCCGCTCGAAGCCGTTCATGGCGGAGAGGCCAAGAATGAGGGCCATCACCCCGAGGGCGATGCCGATCAGGGAGGAGGCGGAAATAAAGGCGATGAAGCCGTTGCGACGGCGGGAGCGGCTGTAACGCAGGCCCAGAAAGAGGGGCAGCGGCTTGAACATCAGGCGACCTCCGCCATGATGCCGCTCACCAGGGTCACCCGGCGGTGCAGCTTGGCGGCGAGGCTCAAGTCATGGGTGACCACCACGAAGGCCGTGCCCAGCTCCCGGTTGAGCTCGCAGAGCAGTTCGTACACCGCAGTCGCGCTGGCGTGATCCAGGTTGCCGGTGGGCTCGTCCGCCAGCACCAGGCTCGGCTCGTTGACCAGGGCACGGGCGATGGCCACCCGCTGGCGCTCGCCACCGGACAGCTCGGAAGGCCTGTGATTGAGACGGTGGGAGAGCCCCACCCGCCCCAGCATCCGGGTCGCCTTGTCGGTGGCGCTCGCCACCGACTCGCCGGCGATCAGCAGCGGCATGGCGGTGTTTTCCAGCGCGGTGAACTCGGCCAGCAGGTGGTGGAACTGATAGACGAAGCCCAGCTCCTGATTGCGAAAACGGGCCTGGGTCTTGCTGTCCCAGTGGTGGATATCCTGCCCCTTGAACAGCACGGCGCCGCTCGAGGGGTTGTCCAGCGCCCCCATCAGGTGCAGCAAGGTGGTCTTGCCCGAGCCCGAGCTCCCCACCACCGCCAGCATCTCGCCGGGGGCGACGCAGAGATCTATCCCCTTGAGCACCTGGGTCTCCAGATTGCCCTCTTTATAGACATGGTTGAGGGCCTGACAGCGCAGCAGAGGCTCGCAGGACTGGGGTTCATTCATAACAGGGGCTCCACTTATACCGGTGACCACATTGGCACCAGTCACAACGCCGGCACTCGCACCGGAGGTAACAACAGAAGATGATGGATTCACAGCGCTATTCATAACGTAATGCCTCGGCCGGTTTGACCCGGGCCGCACGGGCCGCCGGATAGAGGGTGGCACTGAAGCTCAGCAGCACGGCCCCCAGCAAGATGGTCATGACCTGGGCGGGTTCGACGATGACCGGCAGACCGCTGCCCCCCGCCGCCATATAGAGGTTGAGCCCCATCGCATCGAGCAGGGGGTTGAGTCCGAACGACAGGGCCAGCCCCGCCAGACCGCCAAACAGGGCGCCGATGACGCCGCTCGACGCCCCCAGCACCATGAAAATCTTGACGATCCCCGACTCGCTCATGCCCATGGTACGCAGTATGGCCACCTCCCCTTCCTTGTCGGTGACCACCATCACCAGGGCGGAGAGGATGTTGAAGGTGGCGACCGCGATGATCAGCACCAGCATCAGCCCCATCATGCGTTTCTCCATGGCCACCGCCTGGAAGAGTTCACCTCGCTCCCGGCGCCAGTCCTGCCACTCCAGCCCGTCCGGCAGCGCGGTTTTCACCACCTGGTCGGCGGCGAAGGGATCGTCGAGCCAGAGGCGGATGCCGCCCACCGTCTCCTCGGGCAGGCGCAGCAGGCGCTGGGCGTCCCCCAGGGCAATCAGCGCCACCTGGCTGTCCACGTCGGCGCCAACCCCGAAGATGCCGGAGACGGTGAAGATCCGCTGGGCCGGTACCCGGCCAAAGGGGGTGAAGCGGGTCCCTTCGGTCAGGATGAGACGCACCTCGTCGCCAATGGAGACCTTGAGGCGGTTGGCCACCCCCTGCCCCAGCACTATGTGGTATTGGCCGCGCTGCAGGCTGTCCAGCCGCCCCCCCAGCATCTGGGCATGGAGGATGTCATCCTTGGGCCAGCGGGCCGGATCTATCCCCTGCACGCTCACCCCGGTGAGCTGGCCCGGGCTTTGCAACATGCCTTCGCTGTCGAGCATGGGGGCCGTGGCCACCACGTGGGGCAACGTGTCGAGATCGGGCAGGCCGGGCGGATGGGCATCGATGCGCCCCGCCGGATTGGTCACCACCACGTGGGGGATCACCCCGAGAATGCGCCCCTTGAGCTGCCCCTCGAACCCGTTCATCACCGAAATGACCACCATCAGGGCAGCAACCCCGATGGCGATGCCAAAGGTGGAAAACAGGGAGATAAAGGAGACGAAGCGGTTACTGCGTCGCGAGCCTGCATAACGCAGGCCTATGGCCAGCGAGAGTGGCTGAAAAAGTCCGGTCTTCAAGGATATCTACGTTGCCAACAAAATAAGATGCCGGATAATAGGGTCTGTTGACGCCTCAACGCAAGCCGCGTTGCCGCAGCAGATGACGCCGGGGCTGGCGCAATGGCCCATTCCCCTGAGCCCGAGAGGCCGCCCATGGCGCCATGTTTCGCCCGATGCGAGGCCCCCGCCGCCATGTTGCGCCGCCAGACGGGAGAGCCCCTGGGACGGCCGGAGATGGCGTCTCGCGCCAGATCGGGGACGCCGCCGCGGGGCAAGGTCAACAGCGCTTTTAAAAATCGTCTATGACAACAAGGGATAGCCTCCATGCAGGAACAGTTCTTCAGCGTCACCCATGCCACGCCGGTCAATGTGATCCCCATGCCGGCCGACTTTCACCTGCCGACGCTGGAGGCCCTTGATGCCGAGCTGCCCGAGCCCTTTCGCATCGCCTCCGCCATCACCTCCATCGATCTGGTGAGCAGCCGGTTGCTGCGCAACCAGAACGAGTCCATGCACGATCTGGTGGAGATCATCAACCAGCAGTCCCGCAAGATCGACATGATCATGGGCTTCGTGCTGGCGGCGCAGGACCACCCCGAGCATCGCTTCCACACCCTGCGCTTTGGCGCCGGTCAGCTCACCTACCTGCACCCGCACCAGGGGCACGGCGAGCCGCCGCAGCTGAACCAGCTAGTGCGGCTCAAGATCTTCCTGCGGGAAGAGGCCTCCGCCGTCTACTGCTATGGCGAGGTCAAGCAGCGGGAGCCCGGCGAGCACGGCACCCATGTGGTGCTCGACTATGTGCGGATCCGCGAGGATGACAGGGAGCTGCTGGTGCGTGCCAGCCTGCATGTGCAATCGAAACAGCTCAAGCTGCGTGCCCAAGAGCGTCAGCGCTAATCACAGCCAACGTCAACGTTAAAAGAATCGAACGATGCCAATGAAACTCCCCGCCTTGCCCGCCAAAGCGGGCCAGAAATTGACTCTGGGCCAGCTGGTCGGCAGCAGCCTGGCGCTGGTTGCCGCCCGCCTCACCCGGGAGGCCAACCGCCCCGTCCTGCTGGTGACCGCCGATACCCCGAGCGCCCTGCGCCTCGAACAGGAGCTTGGCTTCCTGCTGGCCGATCAGGGTTGCCCCGTGCTGATGTTCCCGGACTGGGAGACCCTGCCCTACGACACCTTCTCCCCCCATCAGGACATCATCTCTCAGCGGCTCGAGACCCTCTATACGCTGCCGCAGATGAGCAGCGGCGTGCTGATCGTGCCCATCTCCACCCTGATGCTGCGCACGGCGCCCCAGGCCTATCTCGACAAATACAGCCTGATGGTGACCAGCGGCCAGCGCCTCAACCTGCAACAGTTGCGGGGACGGCTGGCCGAGGCGGGCTATGTGGCGGTGGAGCAGGTGCTGGAGCACGGCGAGTTCGCCGCCCGCGGCTCCCTGCTGGATCTCTTCCCCATGGGCAGCAGCCGCCCCTATCGCATCGACTTCTTCGACGACGAGGTGGACTCCATCCGCCCCTTCGATCCCGAGAGCCAGCGCTCCAGCGAGCCGGTCAAGTCGGTGAGCCTGTTGCCCGCCCGGGAATTTCCCACCGACGAGGCCGCCATCGAGCTGTTTCGCGGACAGTTTCGCGAGCAGTTCGAGCTGTCGCGGGCGGAGGGCTCCGTCTATCAGGAGGTGAGCAAGGGGCGCTGGCCCGCCGGCATCGAATACTATCTGCCGCTCTTCTTCAGCCAGACCGCCAGCCTGTTTGACTACCTGCCGGACAACACCCTGCTGCTCACCGTGGGGGAGATCTACCCGGCGGCCCAGCGCTTCTGGAACGACATAGGCCAGCGCTATGAGGACAGGCGCTGGGACAACACCCGCCCCCTGCTGCCCCCCCAGCAAATTTACCTGCCGGTGGAGCAGCTGTTTGCGGCGCTCGGCCAGTATGGCGCCGTGCGCCTGCAGGAGGCCGCCACCGACGGCGGTGCGGGCCAGCACGACTTGCCCATAGCCCCCCTGCCCGACCTGCAGCTCGATCACAGCAAGGAGCAGCCCCTGCTGGCCCTCAGCCAGTTCCTGCAAGGCTTTGCCGGCCGCACCCTGTTTGCGGTGGAGTCCGAGGGGCGGCGCGAGGGGCTCGGGGATCTGCTGGCGCGGATCGCGCTGCAACCCAGGGAGTTCGCCTCCCTCGAGGAGTTCGTCGGGAGCAAGGCGCGTCATGGCCTGCTGGTCAGCCCGCTGGAGCGGGGCTTCCTGCTCGAACCCGCCGGGGCAGAGGCCCTGGCCCTCATCACAGAGACCGAGCTGCTCGGCGGCAAGATCAGAAGCAAGCGGCAGCGGGAGAAGAGCAAGAACCTGAGCTCGGATGCGGTGATCAGAAACCTCGGCGAGCTGACCCAGGGCCAGCCCGTGGTGCATCTGGATCACGGGGTCGGCCGCTATCTCGGGCTCGAGACCCTGGATGCCGGCGGCCTGCCCACCGAGTTCCTCACCCTGGAATACGCCGGTGGCGACAAGCTGTTCGTGCCGGTCACCAACCTCCACCTCATCAGCCGTTACACGGGGTCGGATAACCCCCCCAGCCACAAGCTCGGCGGCGAGGCCTGGGTCAAGGCGCGGCGCAAGGCGGCGGAGAAGGTGCGCGACGTGGCGGCCGAGCTGCTGGACGTCTATGCCCATCGCGCGGCGCGGGCCGGCTTTGCCTTCAAGCACGACAAGGAGAGTTACCGCCAGTTTGCCGCCAGCTTCCCGTTCGAGGAGACAGAGGATCAACTCAACGCCATCAATGCGGTGCTGGGGGACATGTGCCAGGCCAAGAGCATGGACCGCCTGGTGTGTGGCGACGTGGGCTTTGGCAAGACAGAGGTGGCGATGCGGGCGGCCTTCGTGGCGGTGCACGGTGGCAAGCAGGTCGCAGTGCTGGTGCCCACCACCCTGCTGGCCCAGCAGCACTACGACAACTTCCGCGACCGCTTCGCCAACTGGCCGGTGCGGGTGGAGGTGCTGAGCCGCTTCCGCTCCGCCAAGGAGCAGACCAGCGTCTTGAAGGAGCTGGCCGATGGCAAGGTGGACATCATCATAGGCACCCACAAGCTGCTCGGCTCCGAGCTCACCTTCAAGGATCTGGGGCTGCTCATCGTCGATGAGGAGCATCGCTTCGGGGTGCGCCAGAAGGAGAAGATCAAGGCGCTGCGCGCCGACGTGGACATCCTCACCCTCACCGCCACCCCGATCCCGCGCACCCTTAACATGGCGATGTCCGGCATGCGGGATCTCTCCATCATCGCCACCCCGCCCGCCAAGCGGCTCGCCATCAAGACCTTCGTGCGCCAGCACGAGCCGGCGGTGGTGCGCGAGGCGGTACTGCGGGAATTGAAGCGCGGCGGTCAGGTCTACTACCTGCACAACGACGTGGAGAGCATAGAGAAGTGCGCGGCGGATCTCGCTGAGCTGGTGCCGGAGGCGCGCCTTGGCATCGCCCACGGCCAGATGCGCGAGCGCGACCTCGAGCGCATTATGTCGGACTTCTACCACCAGCGCTTCAACCTGCTGGTGTGCACCACCATCATAGAGACCGGCATCGACGTGCCGAGCGCCAACACCATCATCATGGACAGGGCCGATCACCTCGGTCTTGCCCAGCTGCACCAGTTGCGGGGCCGGGTCGGCCGCTCCCACCACCAGGCCTATGCCTACCTGCTCACCCCCCATCCCAAGCTGATGACCAAGGATGCGGCCAAGCGGCTGGAAGCCATCGCCTCGCTGGAAGATCTCGGGGCCGGTTTTGCGCTCGCCACCCACGATCTGGAGATCCGGGGCGCGGGCGAGCTGCTCGGCGACGATCAGAGCGGCCAGATCGAATCGGTGGGCTTCACCCTCTACATGGAGATGCTGGAACAGGCGGTAGAGGCCCTCAAGCATGGCAAGGAGCCGTCGCTGGAGCAACTCATGAGCCAGCACACCGAGGTAGAGCTGCGCCTGCCGGCACTGTTGCCGGACGACTACATACCGGACGTCAACATGCGTCTGTCCATGTACAAGCGCATCGCCAGCGCGGCGGACGAGCAGGAACTGCGCGAGCTGAAGGTGGAGCTCATCGATCGCTTCGGCCTGCTGCCGGAGCCGACCAAGACGCTGATGGAGATAGCGGCCTTCCGCCAGCGGGCCACGGCGCTGGGCATTCGCCGGGTGGAGATGAGCGATCGCGGCGGCTACCTGGACTTCACCCAGGAGACCAGGGTCAACCCGACCTATCTGGTAAAACTGCTCTCCGAGCAGCCACGTATCTATAAAATGGATGGACCCACCCGATTGCGCTTCCAGGTACCGAACCAGGAGAGAGCCATGCGGCTGAAACTGGTGGATGCCCTGCTGACGGATCTCGCCAGCCACGCCAACCCCTGAGGGGGGGGGTGATGAGGCGGCCAGCCACTTACCCAAATAAAACGGGAGCCATATCGGCTCCCGTTTTTTATGTGGCTATTGCCGCGACCATGGCGACAAACCGGGCATCACCCCTGACGGGCCGGATCCTCGTGGGCGGAGAATTCCCGCATGAAGGCCTCGGCCCGCTCCACCATCCTGGTGGAGCCGACGAAGTAGGGGGTACGCTGGTGCAGCGCCGTGGGCTGGATATCCATGATGCGGCCAAAGCCGTCGGACGCCTTGCCACCGGCCTGCTCCACCAGGAAGGCCATGGGGTTGCACTCGTAGAGCAGGCGCAGCTTGCCGTTCGGGGAGTTGGTGCCGGACGGATAGATGTAGATGCCGCCCTTGAGCAGGTTGCGATGGAAATCCGACACCAGGGAGCCGATGTAGCGGGAGGTGTAGGGCCTGTGGGTCGCCTCGTCACGCTCCTGGCAATATTTCAGGTACTTCTTCACCCCGTCCGGGAACTTGATGTAGTTGCCCTCGTTGATGGAGTAGATCTTGCCCTCCTCCGGGATGCGGATGTTCTCGTGGGAGAGGCAGAAGCAGCCGATGGAAGGGTCGTAGGTGAAGCCGTTGACCCCAAACCCGGTGGTGTAGACCAACATGGTGGAGGAGCCATAGACCACGTAACCGGCGGCCACCTGGCGGTTGCCCGGCTGCAGGAAGTCCTCCAGGGTCACCCCGGCCCCCGGCTTGCTGACCCGGCGGTAGATGGAGAAGATGGTCCCGACCGAGACGTTGACGTCTATGTTGGAAGAGCCGTCCAGGGGGTCTATCAGCACCACGTACTTGGAGTGGCGGGAGAGCTCGGAATCGAAGGAGACGAAGTCCTCCTCCTCCTCGGACGCCATGCCGCACACCTCGCCACGGGCCTCGAGGGCCGCCTTGAAGCGCTCGTTGGCGTAGACGTCCAGCTTCTGCTGCACCTCCCCCTGCACGTTTTCGGCCCCCATGGAGCCGATGATGTCCGCCAGCCCCGCCTTGTTGATCTCCCGGTTCACCACCTTGGCAGCCAGACGAATGGAGCTGAGCAAGGAGGTCAGCTCGCCGGTCGCGGTAGGGTAGTCCGCCTGCTTTTTGACGATGAACTCGCCCATGGTGATCATGTTTCGCATTCTTGTTCCTTTAAGATCGTTTCCGTTGGCCGTTGAAAACGTTTGCAAGTGTCGGCAAAAAAAGTGCCGATCCTCGGCAGCGTTGTTTTGTAACCTAATGTAACGCCTGTTTTTTGTTTTTGCAGCGAATTAAGCCGCCGTATAAATCGCCAGAATACCGCGCCACCACGGGCTTTCACTGTGAAAAAAGGGTGCCATCCGGCATCTTTCATCATGTTAATTCGTGACAAGAATGCTATTTCACCCGCCCCTGCCCGTCCGCTGCTCTCCTGCACCCGCCGCTCCCCCTCTTGAGATCTCCTCCTCGATCCAGCACACTGGCTCGGCTGGAAGCAAAAAACATAAGGATATTCAATGAAAAGGACTCTCATTGCCGGCGCGGTTGCCGCCCTGATCTCCCTCCCCGCCCTGGCGGCCCAGGTGCCCGAAGGCACCAAGCTGCTGCCCGGTGCCCAGCAAACCTTCGTGCGCAACATAGGCACAGAGCCCGCCTCCATCGACCCCCAGATGGTGGAAGAGAACGCGGGCAGCGACGTCGTCAACGATCTGTTCGAGGGGCTCTACACCCTGGATGGCAGCGGCAAGCTGCAGGCGGCGGGAGCGCTCGGGTACGAGCTCGATGACTCCGGCACCGTCTACACCTTCAAGCTCAGACCCGATGCCAAGTGGTCCAACGGCGAGCCGGTGACGGCGGCGGACTATGTCTATGGCTGGCAGCGGGCGGCGGATCCCAGGAACGCCTCCAACTACGCCTGGTTCATCGAGCTGACCGGCGTCGCCAACGCCAGCGACGTGGTGCAGGGCAAGAAGAGCCCGGATGCCCTCGGTATCAAGGCCCTCGATGACTACACCCTGCAGATCACCCTCAAGGCCCCTGTCCCCTTCTTCCTGAAGACCCTCTCCCACTACACCACCTTCCCGGCCCCCAGGGCCACCATAGAGAAGTTCGGTCACGAGTGGGTCAAGCCGGGCAACATCGTCTCTAACGGTGCCTTCGCCCTCAAGGAGTGGACCCCCAACGAGCGGCTCATCGCCGAGCGCAATCCCCATTACTGGGACAACGAGCACACAGTGCTGAACAAGGTGATCTACCTGGAGATCGTCTCCGATACCGCGGCCTACAACCGCTATCGTGCGAGCGAGCTGCACTACACCACCTATCCCCTGGAGCAGTATCAGCAGATCAAGCGCCAGAGCCCGGAGGAGCTGGTAAGCGCCCCCATGCTCGCCACCTACTACTACGTGTTCAACACCCAGCGCAAACCCTTCGACGACGTCAGGGTGCGCAAGGCGCTCTCCCTGGCCATCGACAGGGACACCATCACGGAGAAGATCCTGGGACAGGGGCAGCTCTCGGCCTTCAGCCTGACCCCGCCGAGCGTGGATGGCTTCGAGCTAAAACGCCCCGCCAGCGAGCTGATGAGCAAGGAAGATCGCATCAAGCAGGCCAGGACGCTGCTCGCCGAGGCGGGCTACGGGCCGCAGAATCCGCTGGACGTGGACATCCTCTACAACACCAACGAGGGGCACAAGAAGATAGCGCTGGCCATCTCCTCCATGTGGAAGCACAACCTGGGGGTCAAGGCCGAGCTCAACAACATGGAGTGGAAGACCATGGTGTCGGCCCTGAACGAAGGGGATTTCGGGGTCAGTCGCTACTCCTGGAACGGGGATTACAACGATGCCTCCACCTTCCTCGACATCATGACCTCCAGCAGCAGCGCCAACAGCGGCAAGTGGTTCAACAAGACCTATGATGCCCTGCTGGCCAAGGCCCATGACGCCAAGGATCCGGCCGAGCGCAACCGCCTCTATCAGCAGGCCGAGGCACTGATCGACGAGGAGGCCCCCATAGCCCCCGTCTACTTCTATGTGAAGTCACGGCTGCTCAAGCCCAACGTCAAGGGCTACCCCTATCAGAACCCGCAAGATCTGGTCTATGCCAAGGATCTCTATCTGACGGCGCAGTGACGCAGGCACCAGACCAAAAAGACCGCCTCCTGGGCGGTCTTTTTTTATCCTACTTCTCCTGACAGCCCGCCATCGCGAGCCGGGCCCGCCGCCGTACCCTCACAGGCTTGACCAGCAGCTGCGCCAGCAGCACTCCCAGCAGTGTCATGCCGCCGCCGATCAGGTGATAGCTGGTGAGCCGCTCCCCCAGCCAGCTGATGGCAAGGGCAGCCGTCATCACCGGCAGCAGGTTCATGAAGATGGCGGTGCGGCTGGCCCCGAGCAGGGCGATGCCCTGCATCCAGAGCCAGGGCGAGAGGGCCGAGGTCGGGATCCCCGCATAGAGGATGAGCCAGAGCGCGCTGCCATCCGGCCAGTGCCCGTCCACCAGCAGATAGAAGGGGGTGAGGAACAAGAGGCTGCAGAGCACCTGGCCGTAGAGCATGGACCAGTTATCGAGCCCCAGATCCCAGCGCTTGAGCAGCACGCTGTAGAGCGCATAGGTGGCCGCCGAGAGCAGCATGTAGACGGAGCCGATGTGGATGCCCTGGGTGAACAAGCGAGTCGGATCCCCCTGCCCCAGCAGGATGGCGAGCCCCAGGATGGAGATGACGCCGCCGACGAGGGCGCCCCAGGTGGGGCGCTCGCGCAGCAGCCAGATGCTGAGCAGCACCGTCATCAGCGGGGTCAGCCCCATCATCAGCCCGATCTCGGTGGCCCCCAGGGTCTGGGCGGCGTAGTAGCCGAAGGTCTGGTTCAGCACCATGCCGAGCAGGGCCAGCATGGCCAGCTTAGAGAAACCGGCCCGCAGCTTGTCCCGCATGCGCCAGGCCCGCCGCGCGAGGAAAGGGGTCAGCACCAGGGCCGCCACCATCCAGCGCGACCAGGCCAGGGCGGCCGGCGAGAGCACCCCCACCGCCAGCTTGCTGACGATGCCGTTGCCGGCCCAGATGGCCATGCAGGAGAAGGGGAACAGGAAGGCAAGGGGCATCGCTATGTCCAGAGAAAGGGGGTGGATATTTCGCGGGAGTATAGAGAGGCAAACAGGATAAGCAAGCATGCTGATGCGGGGCGCGGCAACCTTATCCGGAAATCGATTTGAATGGGTTCAAACTGCTTCACCCAGCCCCAGATACAATCATGCCCGCACTGGGCGGGCATGAGGGGGAGATGACACCATAGATGCGACTCAAGCGGCATCCATGTGCAGCCTCGATATCAGCTCGTTGACTTCGAGCACCGTCTGGCGGTGGGGAATATCGGCTTGCAGTGGCATCATCAGCAGGCCCGACTGGAAATCGAAGCGCCCCCTGCCGTGGATGTAGATCCGCCCCTTGAAGAAGGTTTTGACATGCTTTGCCACCATCAGTGGCAGGTACTTCTTGAACACTCTCATCGTTTGCAACCTCTTGCAGTTGTATCCGTATGACAGCAGCTTATGCGAGATAATTCCGTAAATTTTGTATAAAAAACCGGAAAAATCGACTCTCTCTTCCCCAAAAAACCAATCTGTAACTTTTTATTAACTTTTACCGTATTGTATGCGGTCCTTCCAGCCAGAGCAAGACCCCCTTGCCATCTCGCCACTCGATGCAGGCCAGACCCGAGGTGGCAAACATGGGCGCACCCGCCGCCGGACAGAGGCTCTGCACCAGATACCCGACCAGGGGCAGGTGGCTGACCATCAGGATGTTGTCGTGGGTCGCCGCCAGCGCGGTGAGATAACTCGCCACGAAGGCCGGATCCCCGTAGGGGGTGATCTCGCCGCTCTCCTCGACCTTCTGGGCCTCGGGCAGCTCGGCAGAGATGGCCTGCCAGGTCTGTCTGGCACGCAGGTAGTTGCTGTGGATCACCAGGCTCAGGGAGCCGGCCAGCTGAGGGGCCAACCAGCTCGCCATGTGGATGGACTCTTCGATGCCTTGCTCGGTCAGTGGACGCTGTTCATCAGTCTTTGCGTTCATGCCAGCCTGGCCATGACGCATGATGTAGATTTTCATTACAACCTCGCCCAGGGGGCCTGTTTAAATAGCGGGGGGATCTTACCCCGCCATCTCGGGGGAAACAATTGCGCTACCTCTCAGAAAAGGGTTTGCCTCGTGAGATAGCGGGGTCGATAATCATGTTTAAATTCAAATAAATTCACCGCGAGTCACGCCCCAATGAGCCCATATGCCAGTCCCAACGACCATCGGCGGTATCACTATCTGGAGCTGGCAAACCGGCTCAGGGTCTTGTTGATCTGCGATCCCGAGACCGATAAATCGGCCGCCTCCCTGGCTGTCAACACAGGCCATTTCGATGACCCGGTCGATCGCCAGGGCATGGCCCATTTCCTTGAGCATATGCTGTTCCTCGGTACTCGTACTTATCCCAAACCCGGCGAGTACCAGCAGTTCATGAGTCGCCATGGGGGCAGCAACAACGCCTGGACCGGCACCGAGTTCACCAACTTCTTCTTCGACATCGACAACGGCTTCTTCGAAGCGGGGCTGGATCGCTTCTCCCAGTTCTTCATCTGCCCCACCTTCGCCCCCGAGTGGGTCGACAAGGAGCGCAACGCGGTCGACTCCGAATACCGCCTCAAGTTGCAGGACGATGTGCGCCGCAGCTATCAGGTGCACAAGGAGACGGTCAACCCGGCTCACCCCTTCTCCAAGTTCTCGGTCGGCAACCTGGATACCCTGGCGGATCTGCCCGGCCGGGATCTGCGCTCCGACCTCATTGCGTTCTACGAAACCCACTACAGTGCGGATCGCATGGCGCTGGTGATGCTCTCTCCGGCATCCATTGAAACCCAGCTGGCCTGGTGTGAGCACTTCTTCAGCACCATTCCGGATCGCCGCCTGGGCCCCCCCGCCCTCTCGGCCCCCCTCTACCGGCTCGATGATCTCGGCATCCGCATCCAGATAGCCCCGGTCAAGGAGACCCGCAAACTGGCGCTGACCTTCCCGCTGCCGAGCGTGGACGCGCTCTACGACAAGAAGCCCCTCACCTTCCTGAGCCACCTCATCGGCTACGAAGGGGAAGGCAGCCTGCTCTCTCTGCTCAAGGCGAGAGGCTGGGTCAACCAGCTCGCCGCCGGAGGCGGCATCAGCGGCGCCAACTTCAAGGACTTTGGCATCAGCTTCGGCCTGACTCCCCTCGGGCTTGCCCATGTGGACGACATCATCGCCGACCTGTTCGGCTACCTGAAACTCATCGAACGCCATGGCCTGCAGGCCTGGCGTTATGACGAGAAGCGCAACGTGCTGGAATCCGCCTTCCGCTTCCAGGAGCGGGGCCGGGCGCTCGACACCGTCTCCGGCCTCGTGCTCAACCTGTTCAGCTATGCCCCGGACGATCTGCTCCACGGCGACTACATGATGCGCGAGTACGATGAGCCCCTGATCCGGCGCTTCCTCGCCAAGCTGACCCCCCACAACCTGCGCGTCACCATACAGGCGCCGGAGGTGAGCACGGATCGCCTGGCCCGCTGGTATCAGACCCCCTACAGCGTCCAGAGCATCACCGAGGCGGAGAAGATCCGCTGGCAGCAGAGCGAGCCGGATCCCGCCTTGCACCTGCCCTCCCCCAACCCCTTTATCAGCAGCCGCCTCGATGCCAGGACGCCGTCCCTCAGCGCCGACATGCCGGCCTGTCTGGTCGACCGCCCCGGTTTTCGCCTCTGGCACCTGCACGAGCACCTGTTTGGGGTGCCCAAGGGGAGCCTCTATATCTCCATCGACAGCGAGCATGCGGTCAGAAGCCCGCGCCACATCGCCATGGCCAGGCTCGCGGTGGAGCTGCTCACGGATCACCTCAATGCCCTCACCTACCCGGCCGAGCTCGCCGGGCTCGGCTACCAGATCTATGCCCATCAGGGGGGCTTCACCATCAACCTGAGCGGCTTTGCCGACAAGCTGCCGCTGCTGCTCGACATGATCCTCGGCAACCGCACCCTGGGCTACCCGGATCCGGCGCGCTTCAGTGAAATCAAGGAGCAGCTCATCCGCAACTGGGAGAACCAGTCCAAGACCAGGCCTATCTCCCAGCTGTTCAACCAGCTCACCAGTTTGCTGCAACCGAACAACCCGCCGTTCGAGCAGTTGCTGCGCCACCTGCGCACCATAGCACTCGACGAAATGCCCGACTTCGTCAGCCGGCTCTTTGCCGAGGTGCACATAGAGACCCTGGTGCACGGCGACTGGACCGCCGCCGAGGCGCTTGAACTGGCCGCCCTGCTGGAGCGTCACCTCGGCGTCAGCAGCCAGCCCAGTGCCGAGACCCGCCGTCCCCTCATCTCCATTCAGGACAGGGGCACCCTCATTCGCGAGCAGGGATGCGATCACGAAGACTCGGCGCTGCTGGTCTATTACCAGTCCCGCACCACCCGGGCGCGGGATCTCGCCTGCTTCACCCTGGCCAACCACATCATGTCCTCCACCTTCTTCCACGAGCTGCGCACCCGCCAGCAGCTCGGTTACGTGGTGGGGGCCGGCAACCTGCCCCTCAATCGCCACCCCGGCCTCATCTTCTATATACAGTCGCCGGTGGCGGGGCCGCAGATCCTGCTGGATGCGGTGGAGGAGTTCATCGATCTCTTCCCGCTGGCCATGCTGGAGTTCACCGAACAGCAGTGGCAGGACAGCAAGGCGGGGCTGCAGGCCCAGCTCAGCGAGCGGGATGCCAACCTGCGCAGCCGCGGCCAGCGGCTCTGGGTCAGCATAGGCAACAAGGATCTCGGCTTCGATCAGCGGGAGCGGGTGCGCGAGGAGGTGGGCAGGCTCAGCCGCGCCGATCTGGTGCGCTTTATCACCCAGTTGCGCTCGCGCACCTCGGATCGGTTGATCCTCTGCAGCTATGGCCTGGGCCACGAGCACGACGAGCGGATCACCGGCCAATTCATCGACGATCCCAGGGCGTTCCGGCTCAATGCCGCCACCTTCGAGGCCTGATCAGGCCTCGACTCCCTCCCGTCCCACGGCAGATTGTGGGCAATAAAAAGCCGACCCCTTGGGGTCGGCTGGAAAAACCATAATCAATTGCGACCAGAGCCGCCAAAAGTGAACATGAGCGTGAAAATCAGACACTGAGTCGATGAACGGCCGAATGGTTCAAACCAGAGCGTATCGGTCGACACCTGCAGTGATTGAGAAACAGCCTCATCTTAGGCATTCCCCCGATTTGTCACGTTGATCTATGTCAAAGGAGGTAAAGAAGCTCATTTCTCCTCTTCATTGGCGGGATCACGCCGTCGCCTCAGCCCCGACGGATCAGGCGATAGGCCACCTCATCGAAATAGGAGAGCTGCCCCGAGAGCACCCTGGGGTGATCCAGCTCAGCGGCGCGCCCCAGCACCTCCACGCTAAAGTCGCGCTCGAACAGGGTGCGCACCTCCATCTCCCCCACCGAGAACGGCGGCTGCACCTGCTGCTCCGGCTGATACTCCAGGGTCACCAGCAGCACCTGACCCCCCGCCTCGATAAGGCGGCTCATCAGGGTCGCATACTGGCGGCGCATGGCCGTCGGCAGGGCGATGAGTGCGGCCCTGTCATAGGCGAGCCGGTAGCGGCGGCCAAGCTCGGGGGCGGCGAAAAAATCCCCCTGATAGATGCGCAGGTCGTCGTGCCGGTGACACCGATAGGGGCCCACCTCGCTTGTCTCTGCACTCAGATTGTTCTCGTCAAAAAACTGGGTAATGGCGAGCCCGGAGAGCTCGAAGCCATCCACCGGATGCCCCTGAGCGCTCAGCCAGAGCAGGTCGCGGGACTTGCCGCACAGGGGCACCAGCACGGGCTCACCCTGCTGCTGGGCCGACCACCAGGATTGCAGCCAGCGGTTGAAATCAGCCTGATGAAAGCCAATCCGGTTCTCTTTCCACTTCTGATGCCAAAACGCCGCTTCCATCCTCATCCTCTCGTCATCTGCAATGATGCATCAATATCACAACTTCATCGGGGCGGCGCAAGCCTTGTTGTCCACTGCACCGGGAGTGACGGTACGATGACATCCAGCCGACCGCGCTCAGGCGCAGGCGGGCTCAGCAGCCATGGTGGTCGCCACGGCGTCTATCCGGGCAAGAATCTCTGCAAACGAGGGGCGCTGCAACACAGCCTCCAGGAGACACGCTTCGGCCAGTGAATGGAGCGCCCCAAGCGCCTCGTCATTGGGATGGCAGCGTGCCAGCAGCTCCTCCAGCAGACAGCCAAAGGCCCTGACCTCCAGGCGCTCGAGCCGGGCAGCCCGCTCGCGGTCGGCGCTGTCATAACAGGAGGCGGCGCCGAAATCCCCGAGCAGCACCCGGCCCTGTTCCTGAACAGAGTGCAGCAGAGAGTGCAGCAGGTTGTGAGCGTAGAGATCTCCGTGCAGGATGCCGCGCCCGTGCAGATGCAGCGCGGCGCTCGCCACCCCTTGCGCCATGGCAAGCAGCGCATTCGGGGTGAAGGTCAGATCCGCCGGATAGACATCCCGGGTGCAGGAGTCCAGGCTCGGCGGCCCCGCCAGGTTGACATACCTGGGGTCTATCAGCGCCATCACCAGGGCCGGCATACCAGAGGGGTGGCCGCTGACTCGGCCCGCCACCCCGATGAGATTGGGGTGCATGCCTGCGGCGAGCGACACCGCCATCTCGCAGCGAGGCAGGCCATCGCTGGTCATGGCCCCCTTGAAGAGCTTGACCGCCACCCCCTGCGTCCCCTCATCGGAGCGCAGTGCTGCGCGGTGGATAACGCCGGACGCCCCCTGCCCCAGTTGCTCCCCCAGCGTCAACGCCTGCCAGGGGATCTCGGCCGCGGTTGCCGTCTCGCCGAGTCGGCGCTCCTGCTCGTCGCTAAAGGGGTTGCCTGCATAGGCCAGCCAGGCGAGGCGCGGCAAACCGAGCAGCCACTCGGGAAGCGCCTCCAGCCGGTTGGCGGCGATGCGCAACAGCTCCAGACGCTGGCAGTTGGCCAGGCTCGCCGGCAGCTCGCGCAGGCGGTTGCCAGAGAGCATCAGCTTTTGCAGGGCGGCGCACTGCCCCAGCTCGTCCGGCAGCCGTTCGATGGCGTTATCGGTCAGGATCAACCAGCGCAGCCCCGCAGGCAGTGACGCGGCGGGAACCGTGGCGATCCGGTTGGCCTTGAAGCCCACCATGGTGAGTGCAGGACAGCGCCCCAGCACCTCGGGCAGCTCGGTGAAGCGGTTCTCGGAGCAGAAGATGATGCGCAGCCTGGTGAATTCGGCCAGCTCGTCAGGGAGCCGATCCAGATCGTTGCCGGTGAGATCCAGCACCTCCAGCGTCTCCTTGAGGCTCAGGATCTCGGAGGGGAACACCGTCAGGTTTTCGGCAAGTTTGAGGTGGCGGGCGCCGCAGAGTTCGCCTGCGCGCAGCTGTTCCAGGGTATGCATGGGATCGTCTCTATCGGGGTGGCCTGCTCGCGGCCAACGGCGCCGCCGGGGACTCGCCCGGCGGCCACAAAGGAGGGGCATTATAAAGAACGACGGCCAGAGATCCCCTGTTTTGTTGCCACCAGGACGCACACAGGCGCCAGCCACGTAATGAAAGAGAGCAAGATCCGGGTCGTCGTGACGGGGGCCAGCGGCCATAGTGGGTTAGAGCCAAAAGTGCTTTCGAACCAAAACCGGGTTTGAACCAAAGCGGCTCGAACCCGTCCACTTGTCTGCCAATCCTGCACGGGTGCCGTCACCTGGCGCCATACACATCTAGCGAGGGATCAGCCATGTCACAACTGTCCAACAAGGTCGCCATCATCACGGGAGCCAGCTCCGGCATCGGCCGCGCCAGCGCCATTTTGTTTGCAAGGGAGGGGGCCAGCATCGTGCTGGGGGCCCGCCGCCAGCCTGAGCTGGATGCCCTGGTGGAGGAGATCAGGAAATTCGGGGGCCAGGCGGTGAGCCTCGCGGGGGATGTGAAAAGCGAATCTTACGCCAGCGCCCTGGTGGAGCTGGCCGTGGGGCATTTCGGCGGGCTCGATGTCGCCTTCAACAACGCCGGCACCACGGGAGCGCCGGGCAGCGTGCAGGAGATGGCACTGGCCCAGTGGCATGAAACCCTGAATACCAACCTCACCAGCGCCTTCGTGGGGGCCAAGTACCAGATCCCCGCCATGCTGGCGCGCGGGGGCGGCTCCCTTATCTTTACCTCCACCTTCGTCGGCCATACCCTGGGGCTACCCGGCATGGCGGCCTATGCGGCGAGCAAGGCGGGCCTGATCGGTCTGACCCAGGTGCTGGCCGCCGAATATGGGGCACAGGGGGTGCGGGTCAACGCCCTGCTGCCGGGGGGCACCGACACCCCCATGGGGCGTGCCTTTACCGATACACCGGAGAGTCTCGCCTTTGTGCAGCATATGCATGCCCTCAAGCGCCTGGCCCAACCGGAGGAGATCGCCCGCTCGGCCCTCTATCTGGCGTCCGATGCATCGAGCTTTACCACCGGCATTGCCCTGCTGGCCGATGGTGGGGTATCTATTTGTCGCACATGACCTTGTCGCACCCAAGATCCTGCGGCTGCAACCTTATCGTGAGAGCGCCTTATGTCCGATTACGCCCGCATCAGTGATGCCATTGCCTTTATTGCAAGCCAGGTGGCGCGCCAGCCCACCCTGGACGAGATAGCGGCGCACGTTCACTTAAGCCCCTTTCACTTCCAGCGCCTCTTCAGCCGCTGGGCCGGGGTGACGCCCAAACGCTATCTGCAGGTGCTGACCCTGGAGCGGGCCAAGGCGCTGTTGCAGGAGTCACGCCCGCTGCTGGAGGTGGCCGACACCCTGGGCCTGAGCAGCGTCTCGCGGCTCTACGATCACTTCGTGCAGCTCGAAGCGGTGACGCCGGGCGAGTACAAGCAACGAGGGGCCGGGCTGGTTATCGATCACGGGGTGCACGACACCCCCTTCGGCCAGGCGTTCGTCGCCCTGACCCCGCGGGGAGTGTGCAACTTCTCGTTTCTCGATGACCAGGCTCCACAAACGCCCCTGGCCGCCCTCGCCCAGCGCTGGCCTGCGGCGGAACTGCGAGATGCACCGTCACGCACCCAAAGCGTCATCCACACCATGTTCGATGGCAGCAAGACGCCGGATCGCCCCATCTCCTTGCACGTGAGCGGCACCAATTTCCAGGTCAGCGTCTGGCGGGCGCTGCTCGAGATCCCGCCAGCCAAAGTGGTGAGCTACGCCCAGGTGGCGAGCGCCATCGGCAACCCCAAGGCCGCCCGCGCCGTGGGGCTGGCGGTGGGCGCCAACCCCGTCGCCTTGATGATCCCCTGCCACAGAGTCATTCAGCAAAACGGCAAGCTCGGCGGCTATCACTGGGGCGAGACCCGCAAACAGGCGATACACGCCTGGGAGGCGGCGAGGTATGAGTGAACGTGGTTTTTTCAGCCCGGCCTGATGGGGGAGAAACAGGAGTGTTGGTTGTGAGTCAGCAGACAATCAGGCAGCGCCAGAAAAGCGTGCGGCGATATTAAAACGGGGACATTAGAAGAGTCGGGGCGAAGATCGCCCCTTTGTTGCCTTGGTTACGGGGCATGGCGATCAGCAACGCCACCACATCGGATTGACGAAACACGTAGGGTGCAATAAGCGCAGCGCATTGCACCGTTTGCAGGGCGACTTTGCAAAAGGACTAGACCACCAAATTAGCGGTGCAATTTCATTGCACCCTACGGCACTTCATAGTGCTGTCTACAAAGTTATTTACCATAACCCTTCTTTCGCTCAATCCATGCCTTTTCGACCAGATCTGGTGTTATTACTTCCCGAAGAGTTCGTAGAGCATTATCGGAATATCTGGGATGTTTTTGAGAGCCAAATTCAAATACCATAACGTTGGAGGGATCTTCATCTATCCGTAGAAGATCACGAACAGCTTTCGCCTTACTGACGCTCAACCCCAACTTTTCCGCTAATACCTTGGGGCTCCAGTGATATTTCTTCTGGAGATCCACTTCACGTATGGCTGCAGCGCCTTCAGGATCATCTCCCGACACAAAGCGAACAGCGGGGGCATCTTCGGCCCGAGTGATGCGAACACGAATTGTTGGCCCCTCCCCTTCAACACTTGTTGCCAAAGTCATCAACCGTGGGAACACCAGCTCTATTGGTGTGTCTACTTTAATCGCCTCTTCAATTCGGTCTAAATCTCTTTTAGAAACAGCAACTTCCTCACTAACATGCGCTTCCATTGCCAGCAGAGCCGTGATTCTGCCTCTGGCTTCATCCCGAGCTCTCCGACCAGGAGCGAGTAATTCACGGATCTGTGAATATTCCCGATTTACCATCATAAGAAAATCCGGAAGAACCTTCGTTGATAGTGGCAAAACCCGAACAGGAAGATTGTCGGCAAGCGTATCTTCAAAATGTCCATTAAGGATTTCATCTAGCGTAGTAATCAAGGCCCTTGCATTTATATAGAGAGCATCTTCGGGCACCACGATCATCCAATGTTGTGCTTGATCTCTCATCGCATCAATTACGCGAATAGACCCGGCTTGTGCCGCACTAATCCATCCTTTAGCTTGAGAAATATTTAATGCTTTCTCAAGCCCAATCGATACTCCCTTATCCTTATCAAAAACGCTTTGCCCTTTCTGAACTAGCAGAGCTTTAGTCAGCATCTCGCTGGCATGTTGAAGCATGAGCAGAACAGTCTCCGGCCTTCCATCATCATCATGATTATTAAATGCTTCAAGCCCACGTTTCAACGATGCAATTGCCTTAACCTTTAACGTCTTAGCCTCTCTTTTTAGCTTCACACTCCATCCTCCATGATGATGAAAACGTTGCCTAGATGAATGGTACCAATTTCGCTCCAACAAAATAACCCTGAACTCTGAAGCAAGACCCTATTTATAAGGAATGTGTAACGCAAACGATCGAAACAAAAAAAGACGCCCTAAGGCGTCTTTCTTATTGCTGATTGTTGGAACCAACCGGTTGGACGCTCTACGCCCTCCCCGCCTTGCTCCGCAACCCTATCAGATCGGGGTAATGGAGGTGATATGGGCCGATCCATCCAGGGACTGGAAGATCTGCACCACGGCTTCCCCATGGATGGGGTTGGGCAGCGGCACAGTTGTTTTGCACTTGAAACGGTAGTTGGTGCCGGCGACGACCTGGGTGGAGACTTCAAAGGGGGTGTACTGCACCCCGACAAATCCTTCCAACGCCTGGTTGAATACCGCCTGATCCTTGGCGCTCAGCTTGTGGTAGGCAGTCCATCCACCCAACAACACTGCTTGTTCTGACATAACAAACCCTCCGTGATCTCTTGTCCCTACTCGTTTGGCTGTTCGGGTTCCGCCCCGTTGATTCAAGTGGTGTCCGGACTCCACCGGGGGGTCATCACTGCCGTTTGACGTGATGACGATGGGCAGTTTGCGCAGCTGTCAGCTCGTGAGTCAGCCCTCCCCCTTGCCATGAGCGCCTGATGATAATGGTCTCAATTGGCATGAGAGAGCCTAGTGCGGGATAGTGAAAATGCCCCTGTCACATATGACAGGGGCAAAGCGGTGAATAAGCTGCTCGAAAAACGAAGATATGTGGCGCAAACGATTGGAAAAAGAAAAGGCGCCTCAAGGGCGCCTTTTTGACAGTTTTGCGTGATCGCAGGGAGAGGCGTTAGCCGCTTATTCCCACGCCTTTTATTCCCACTCAATGGTTGCGGGCGGCTTGCCGGAGACGTCGTACACCACGCGGGAGATGCCATTGATCTCGTTGATGATGCGATTCGAGACGTGGCCGAGGAAGTCGTACGGCAGGTGAGCCCAGTGAGCGGTCATGAAGTCGATGGTCTCGACGGCGCGAAGCGCAATGACCCAGTCGTACTTGCGACCATCACCCATCACGCCGACGGAGCGCACCGGCAGGAAGACGGCGAACGCCTGGCTGACCTGGTTGTAGAGGTCGGCCTTGCGCAGCTCTTCGATGAAGATGGCGTCAGCCTTGCGCAGCAAGTCGCAATACTCTTTCTTCACTTCGCCAAGGACGCGCACGCCCAGACCCGGACCCGGGAAGGGGTGACGGTAGAGCATGTCGTAGGGCAGGCCGAGTTCGAGGCCGACACGGCGCACTTCGTCCTTGAACAGCTCGCGCAGCGGCTCCACCAGACCCATCTTCATCTCTTCCGGCAGGCCGCCGACGTTGTGGTGAGACTTGATGACGTGGGCCTTGCCGGTAGCGCTGGCAGCGGATTCGATGACGTCCGGGTAGATGGTGCCTTGCGCCAGCCACTTGGCGTTTTTCAGCTTCTTGGCTTCGTCGTCGAACACTTCCACGAAGACGCGGCCTATGATCTTGCGCTTGGCTTCCGGCTCGTCGACACCGGCCATGGCACTCAGGAAGCGCTCTTCCGCTTCAACCTTGATGATGTTCAGACCGAAGTGATCGCCGAACATGTCCATCACCTGCTGGCCTTCGTTCAGGCGCAGCAGGCCGTTGTCCACGAAGACGCAGGTGAGGCGATCGCCGATGGCGCGTTGCACCAGCATGGCGACCACGGAGGAGTCCACGCCGCCGGAGAGGGCCAGGATCACCTCGTCGTCACCCACCTGCTCGCGGATGCGGGCGACGGCGTCGTCGATGATGGTGGCCGGGGTCCAGAGGCATTCGCAGCCGCAGATCTCCTTGACGAAGTGCTCCAGCATGCGGGCGCCCTGACGGGTGTGGGTCACTTCCGGGTGGAACTGCACGCCGTAGAAGCGACGGGCCTCGTCGGCCATGGCCGCATGGGGGCAGGTCACGGTCTGGGCTATGGTGGTGAAGCCTGCCGGGATCTCGGTGACCTTGTCGCCGTGGCTCATCCAGACATCCAGCAGGGCATTGCCGTTGTCGGCAATGGCGTCTTCGATGTTGCGCAAGAGGGCACTGGTCTTGCCGGAGTGGCCCAGCACTTCCACCTGGGCATAACCGAATTCACGTAAGGAGGAGGACTGCACCTTGCCGCCGAGCTGCTCGGACATGGTCTGCATGCCGTAGCAGATGCCGAACACCGGCACGCCGGCGTTGAACACGTACTCGGGGGCGCGCGGGCTGCCCGCCTCGGTCACGGATTCCGGGCCGCCGGAGAGGATGATGCCGCTCGGATTGAATTCGCGGATCTGCTCTTCGGTTACGTCCCAGGCCCACAGCTCGCAGTAGACGCCGATTTCACGGACGCGACGGGCGATGAGCTGGGTGTACTGGGAACCAAAATCCAGAATAAGGATACGGTGGGCGTGAATGTCTTTAGTCATTTTATTCCTGCATCAGGCTGATGTTGTCACAAAAAGCACGGGATAAAAAAATGGTGGAAAAACGGGGCGCAGGGCCCCGTTTTATCAGCCCATCCGGTAGTTGGGGGCTTCTTTGGTAATGGTCACGTCGTGAACGTGGGACTCTTTCATCCCGGCGCCCGAGATGCGCACGAACTCGGCCTTGGTGCGCATGTCGTCGATAGTGGCGCTGCCGGTCAGGCCCATGGAGGAGCGCAGGCCGCCCATCTGCTGGTGGATGATCTCCTTGAGGCGGCCCTTGTACGGCACGCGCCCTTCGATCCCTTCCGGCACCAGCTTGTCGGCGGCGTTGTCGGTCTGGAAGTAGCGATCGCTGGAGCCCTTGGACATGGCGCCGAGGGATCCCATGCCGCGGTAGGACTTGAAGGAGCGACCCTGGTAGAGCTCGATCTCGCCCGGCGCCTCTTCGGTACCGGCGAACATGGAGCCCACCATGACGCAGCTCGCACCTGCGGCGATGGCCTTGGCCACATCACCGGAGAAGCGGATGCCACCATCGGCAATCACAGGCACGCCGGTGCCTTCCAAGGCATCGACGGCGTCGGAGATGGCGGTGATCTGGGGCACGCCCACACCGGTCACGATACGGGTAGTACAGATGGAGCCCGGGCCGATACCGACCTTGACCGCGTTGACGCCGGCAGCGACCAGCGCCTTGGCGCCGGCGGCGGTGGCGACGTTGCCGCCGATGATCTGCAGATCCGGGTAGGCTTCACGGGTCGCCTTGATGCGATCCAGCACGCCCTGGGAGTGGCCATGGGAGGAGTCAATCAGCAGCACGTCCACACCGGCTTCCACCAGGGCGGCGACGCGCTCTTCGTTGCCGGCACCGGCACCGACGGCGGCACCGACCCGCAGACGGCCGCGCTCGTCTTTACAGGCGTTCGGCTTGCGTTCGGCTTTCTGGAAGTCTTTGACGGTGATCATGCCCTTCAACTTGAAGTCGGCGTTCACCACCAGCACCTTCTCGATGCGGTGCTTCTGCATCAGGGCAACCACCTCTTCGCGAGGGGCCCCTTCACGCACTGTGACCAGACGATCCTTCTGGGTCATGATCTGTTCAACGGTCTGGGAGAGATCGATCACGAAGCGCACATCACGGCCGGTGATGATGCCCACCAGCTGGTTGCCGTCAGTCACCACGGGGTAACCGGCGAAACCGTTCTTGTGGCTCAGCTCCTTGATCTGGGCGATGGTCATGTCAGGGCGTACGGTGACGGGGTCGGAGACCACGCCGCTCTCGTACTTCTTGACCTTGCGCACTTCGGCAGCCTGCTGCTCGATGGACATGTTCTTGTGAATGAAGCCGATGCCGCCTTCCTGGGCCAGTGCGATAGCCAGACGGGCTTCGGTCACTGTGTCCATGGCAGCGGAAATCATCGGGATATTCAGGGAGATAGCAGACGTGAGCTTGGTACGCAGGTCGGCGGTATTCGGAAGAACAGTGGAGTGGGCTGGAACCAACAGTACATCGTCGAAGGTCAGCGCTTCTTTGGCAATCCTGAGCATGGCAATATCTCACCGTTGAGGAGTGGGGGTGTAAAATATTGCCGACAAATTTTACTCATGCATTGGTCAGTGGTAAAGAAGTTTTTTGAATTTTTTATGGTGTAGCCCGGTTTAACGCCGCCAACGGGGCAAAAAACCAATAAATTCAGGCGTAACCATGCCTTTTTTCGCGACAAGATGATCTTTTTTGCCGTTGGCAGCCAAATGCTCGCGAAGCGCCCGTCGGGTCACTTTTCAACACTTCCCCTCCCCCGCGCGCCGCAGGGGGCCGCCACTCAGCTCCCCTGATAGCGACCGGGTTTGTGCCAGTTCATCAGCATGGCGTTCATGGCGAGCGCGCTCAAGGTAGACCAGAGCAGCAAAGAGAGCGGCAGGGTGAGCAGGGAGAGGGCGAACACCAGCACGTCAAGCACCATCTGGCTCTTTCCCGCATTGATGCCGGTGCGTCTTTGCAGCCAGAGCGTCACCACGCCTATGCCCCCCACCGACGCGTTGTGGCGGGCCAGGGACAAGACCCCCATGCCGAGGAAGGTGCCCCCCACCAGGGCCGAGAACAGGGGGTGGACATAGCTCACCGTCAACAGCAGCGGCACCGCCTGGGTGGCGGCCGAGAGGGCGACGTTGACGATCAGCGTCTTGACCATGAAGGCCCGCCCCATGGTGACATAGCCAAACACCAGGAAGGGCAGGTTGGCCAGGAAGAAGAGCACCCCTATGGGCAGGCTGCTGACATGGGCGAGCAGCAGGGCTATGCCCGCGATGCCGCCGGTGATCATGCCGGCGCACTTGAGCAGATTGAGGCCGACTGCGATAAACATGACGCCGAGCACCATGCCGTAGACATCGTCCTTGAGGGTGTGGGCCAGCCCCTTGTCCACAGAGAGTGGCTGCATGGTCATTTCACCTTCCATATGACTCCTTAACACGAATTGATTGTGGCGTCCCTTGCCCGAAAACCAGGCCACTTCGGCACGGATGGCGGCGGAGCATTCAGCCTGCCGGCACCCACCCCCGACCTTGCGGCCCCCTGCCCCTGACATCGCCATCATGGGCATGAGAAGTCACAGCAAAAAGAGCGCCAATCAAAACAAGAGTCCGAGATATCATCAAAAATCGAATTTAAATTCCGAGTAGTCATCAAAAGACAGATGGATCATACCAATCAGGGGATCGACTCTCGTGCCGGATCAGCATCTTTACCCAGTCACCCCGAAAACATGTCGCGGTCATCCCTGATTAATCCGTTTATTCGGTAGATCATGCCGATAAAACCCCACTTTACAGCATGGAAGATGCCCATCAGGAGGGCGCCATGGGGGCGATATGGCGTGTTTCTGCGGAATTGAGCTCAAGGGCAAACAACAAGAAGATGCACCACATTGGGGCGGGCGCACCAAAGACGTGCATTTCTAGGCCCTGTGCTTGCCTCCCCCGGCGCGATCCGGGCGGAATGGACCTGCTCTCCTCCCCCGCTTCATGCCTCGGCGCCATAAAAAAGTCGGCCCCAAGGCCGACTCGCTGCACACAGTGACAGGTTTTCCTTATTTGAGGTATTTGCCGTCAGCCCCCACCTTGCCCGGGCCGTTCAGCACCCAGATCCGCGCCGAGTAGGCGGGCACCAGGAAGCTCAGGCTGCCGTTGCTGACGCTCTGGCTCGCGCCGGTCACCGCGTCCCTGTAGGTGCCGTTCTTCAGGCCGCTCAGGCTTATCTGCTGGGCCGCGTTGGCCGCGAGGCCCACGGCGGCGTAGCTGCCCTCGGCGCCGAGATCCCGCACAAAGCTGATGCCGCTCCCCCACTCGTTCACCTGGCTCATGGGCGCCTTCTGCAGGGCGGGCACCGCCTTGCGGATCTGGTTCAGGCGCTTGATGTGCTGATAGAGCGGGTGGCTCGGGGTGGCCGGGTTGTCCAGCACCTCCCCGTAGTAGGCGCGACCGGTCTGATCCACCGTCATGGTGGCCCCGTCGATGTCCTGAGGCTTGCCGGCCTGGAACATCACCTCCTCCCCGTAGTAGAGGGTCGGGATGCCCCGCGCGGTCCAGAGCAGGTTGTAGGTCATGGCCGCATTGCCCTCTTCCCCGCCGTAGCGGTACTTGAAGTCGTTGTCCGGCCCCACGTCGTGGTTCTGGAAGAAGGTGATGAGCTTGGTGGCATCCCCATAGACCCAGTCCATGGCAAAGATCCCCCCCACCCCGCCAAAGCTCCCCTTGGTGACGTTGTCACGGAAGGTGGAGAAGAGGGAGAAGTCCAGCACAGAGAGGCCGGAATCGCCCCCTGCGCGGGGATCCGCCGGGTTGGCCGTGGTGCGGGTATACCACCAGGGGCGGATCACCGCGGAGGCGGTGTCGTTGGCCAGCTCAGAGCCCCAGCCGGTGCCCTTGACCAGGTTCTCGCCAAACACGAACAGCCCCGGCTTGTGGGCCTGCCAATCGTGGACATAGGTCAGCAGCTCGTCCCGCTCTATGTGCTTCAAGGTATCGATGCGGATGGCATCGACTCCCATGTCGAGGTACTGGTGGATGGCGCCGTTGAGGTACTCCTTGACGTTCTGGTTGCCGGTGGCGAGATCGATGCAATCCCCCGCCATGTGCTTGCGCTGCAGGGCGAGCGGGCTCTCCCAGTCACCCCCGGACATGAAGCCGTCCAGGTGATACCAGCTGGGATCCAGGGTCTGGGCGTCGATGCCAAAGAAGCGGTTCGGGTTGTAGCCTGCGCTCGGCACCGTGGCGCCGGTCTTGGGGTCCACCAGGGGCTGGGTGCCCGCCGGATCGGACTGGCAGCGGGCCTTGTACCAGTCGGGAGCCGCCGGGTTGTCGTCGTCACAGCGGTTGGCGCTGGCGTAGTCCCCGAGATTACCCTGATAGGGGCCATTGTTGATGAGTCCCTGGCTCGACCCCGCCGGTACGTAGTACTTGACCGGCAGGCGATCGATCCAGGTCTTGCCGCGCAGGCCGTACTGGCTGGAGTGGTTGATCACCACGTCCTGTATCACCTTGAGCCCCTTGGCGTGGGCGGCCTGGATGAACTCGCGATAACCGGCTCCCGGCGACTCCAGACGGGGATCGACCCGGTAGAAGTCGTAGGCGTGATAGCCGTGGTAGTCGAGGCCGGAGCGGTTCTCCACCGGCGGCGTCACCCAGATGGCGGTGAAGCCGAGATCCTTGATGTAGTCGAGCTTCTCGATGAGCCCCTTGAAGTCGCCACGCCAGTGAGGATCCCCCGCCTTGTAGCGGTCCCGATTGTAGTAGTTGTTGCTCCCGTCCCCATCGTAGAAGCGGGCGGTCAGCAGGAAGTAGATGCTCTCGGCGCGAAAATCGCCGCCCGCCACCGGGGTCTCGCCAATCTGATAGCTGAAGCTCTGCCCCCCTTGATTGCCGCTGGCGTCGATGGCGAGGGTGCGGATCACCAGATCGGTGCCGCTCCCCTTGTCGCTGGCGAGGATGGCCTGGCCGGCGTAGAGGGGGGACGCCGTGGTGGGGGTGCTGCCGTCCGTGGTGAAATGGACTTTGGGGGCGCTGTCGTTATCGTCGCTCACTCCCAGGGTGATGGACTGCGCCTCTGCATAATTGCCCGGGGCCGGGGTGGCGGTCACGGTGGGCGCCTGATTGTCGGCGCCAGCGAGCGGTGCCACCTCCAGCGTCTTGTCCTGGCTATCGAAGCAGATGCGGTAACGGGTGTTGGCGTTCACCTTGTAGTCCTGGGCCGGGTAGGCCTCGGTCCAGTCACCCTTGCGGTCAATCTTGAAGCGGGGGTTGCTGCTGCCAAAGGCCTGCTCGGTACAGAAGGTCACTCCGTCCTCGCTGGTCATGGGGGTCAGGCCCCAGTTGTTGGGGGTGCCGCGGAAATACCAGCTGCCGCCGGTCTGGGGGGCGGCAACCACCAGGCTCACGCTGCTGCTGCTCTTGGCCCCCTGATCGTCGGTGACCGTCAGGCCATAGGTGAAGGTGCCCACCTGGGCTGTGTTGACGCTGATACTCTCCGTGGTCTCGCCGCTGCTCCAGAGATAGCTCGCTATCTGGCCGTCGGGATCCGTGGAGTCGCTGCCGCTCAAGGTCACGGTATCCCCCACAGCGACATTCAGGATGCCCCCCGGGGTGATGACAGCGATGGGGGGCTGGTTGTCGTCCCCGAACGCCGTGATGCTGTAGGCCTGGGTCTGGTCGTTGACCTGGAAGCGCACATTGCCGGTGCCGCTCCAGAGGATGTCGCCGCCGCTGCGCTCCAGCACCCCATCGCCGTTGCTGTCACCGAAGTTGACGGCCCAGTCCCCCGCCTGATCGAACTTGAGCCGCTGGCTCGCCTTGCCATCCATGTAGGCGTCGGCCTGCCACAGGTGATCCGCCACCAGCGTCATGGGCAAACTGGCCCAGCCATTGAAGGTGCCGCGCACCTTGAGCTGCGGCAGCGTGCTGGCAAACCCCGCCCCCTCGCAACTCGCCACCGCCGTGGTGGTGATGGCCTGGGTGCCGGCATGGATGCGGATCTGATAGGAGGTATTGGCAGTGACCGCGTAGTCGGCGCTCGGGTAGCTCTGCTGCCAGTTGCCGTAGCGGTCGATTTTAAAGCGCGGGCCGCCGCTGGCGTCTCCGCTCTGGAAGCGCTGACAGGTGTCAAAGTTGACCCCATCGGTCGACACCATGGCGGTCGCCGCCCATCCATTCGCGGTGCCCCGGAAGAACCACTCCGCCGCCGTGCTCGGCGCCGTGATCAGGGTTCCCAACAATCCGGCCGCGAGTATCCATCTAGCCATTGATAGTCCTTTATTTTCATTGTTTTGTGTGTGACGCCTGTGTGCCCAGGCATTCCCCCATCCGCTACAGGCCCGCCTTCGGATGAGCCCGACCAGTCTAGGGTCCCGAGTGACCGACTCATGGCCAACACGCGCAAAATGTGACCGGCGTCGACCTCGCCATTGGCTGTATGTGATTGATAGCGCTTTCATTTCTGCTTAGGTCGCGGGCCAGGATGACGCTCGGCGCCTGCCACTAGCATCCCACCTCTTTATCACACCCTTGTCAGAGGCCCGAAGGGCCAGGGTGATGACGGAGCGATTAAAACGCGATTGATAATGTTTCTTGTTTGCGGGCTATCCGATGGCGCATGCTGGGCGCCAAGGCCCGATCCGGGGCCAATTCCATGGGCATTTGAGTACGAATATGACGACCAGCAAGGAGGCAGGCTGATGGATGCCTGCGCAATGAGGCCGACCCACGACCGCGACCCGCAGGCATTGGGCGCTGTTCACCTTGCCTGCCTGAGCGTCGCCCTTGTCTTGCACCTCGCCCTCCTGTGGCTGATGCAAGGCAGTCGCCCCGCCCCCGTCACGCCGCCCGAACCCATTACCCTCTCTGCCCGCTGGGCCGGGGAGTCGAACCAGCATGACGCGCCGGGCAGATCGGCAGCGCCCGCGCCCACCCCGGCGCAGCCGAAGGTCGTCAAGCCGCCCGTGCCCGTTTCCCATAAACAGCTCAAGCCGGTGGTCAGGAGACCCGCGCCCAGACCGGTGCCCAAGGCACCGCCAGCGCCCGTGGTCAAACCTGTCGCCAAGGCCCAGCCGGTGACGGCACCGGCGGCCCCAGCCGCACCGCTGACCGCGGCCAATCCCTTGAGTCGCGGCAGCAACAGTGCCCCGGCCAAGACGAGCCAGAGCGGGACAGGCGGGGGCAGCAGCGCCCCCATCGCCCGGGACGCCAGATTGAACAACCCCGAGCCCCCCTACCCCCCGGAGTCACGCAGACGGGGAGAAGAGGGACGGGTGGTATTGAAGGTCCGTGTCAGCAAAGAGGGCACGGCGGAGTCGGTGGAGGTAGAGCGCAGCAGCGGTCATCGGCGCCTGGACATGGTTGCCCGCAAGACGGTCAGCCGCTGGCGTTTCATTCCGGCCAGGCAGAATGACAACGCCGTCGCAGCCTGGGCCGGGGTCACCATTATTTTCAAGTTAGGGCATAAGCCATGAATCCGGAAATCGAAACAAGCGGCATGGGCATAGCTCATCTGCTCAGCCAAAACACTGGGGTGGGCCTGGTCCCGCTGATCTTGCTGGTCCTGATGTCGCTCGGCACCTGTTACTACGGGCTGCTCAAGCTCTGGCTTGACCATAGCGAGCAGCGCCTTAACGCCCGCTTCCTAGGTGAGTTCTGGCAGCATGAGAGCGTGCAGGGGATGGCGAACCAGCTCGCCCAGACGCCCCCCCGGGAAGCCTGCGGCAGGATAACGAGGGCGGCGCTGACGGCGGTTGCCCAGATTGAGCGATCCCAGGGACGGGCCGCTTCCCTCACTCTGAGCTCTCCCGACGAATTCTTGCTGCGCGCCCTGCGCCAGGCCATCAGCGCCGAGCGTCTTCGCCTCGAGCAGGGGCTGACTTTCCTCGCCTCCGTCGGCTCGGCGGCCCCCTTCATCGGGCTCTTTGGCACCGTCTGGGGCATCTATCACGCCTTGCTGGCCATAGGGGCGGCGGGCCAGAGCAGCCTGGACAAGGTGGCAGGCCCGGTCGGGGAGGCCCTCATCATGACCGGCGTCGGTCTCGCCGTCGCCCTGCCGGCAGTGCTCGTCTACAACCTCTTCGTGCGGCGCAATCGCCTCAAGCTGGCCGCCCTCGACGAGTTTGCCTATGACCTCTTCGCCCTGTTGGTGACCGGCGTCGAACAGACCAGCGCCAGGGTGACGCCGCTGGCCGCCGTCGACAGCACCAGACAGGGGAAGATGTAATGGCCTTTGGCAAACTCCCCGGTGACTCGGACGATCAGCCCCTCTCCGAGATCAACATGATCCCCATGATAGATGTCATGCTGGTGCTGCTCATCGTCTTCATGATCACGGCCCCCCTGCTCACCAACGCGGTCAAGCTCGAGCTGCCCGAGGCCAGCAGCCAGGTCCATCAACCCAGGCAAAAAGATGTGGTGCTCTCCATCGACGGCGCCGGCAAGATCTACTGGAACGACCAGGCCGTCAATGAGCAGACCCTGCTCACTCGGATGAGCGAGGCCAGCGAAACCAAGCCCGAGATCCCCGAAATACAGCTGCGCATCGACAAGGGGGTCGAGTACGGCCTCATCGCCAAGGTCATGGCCGAGGCCTCCCGGCACGGGCTGCACAAGATTGCCTTTGTCAGTCAGCCGGAAAACGAGTGAGGCTGGCCAGGGGGCCAGCGCCAGATGATCTCGATGAGCCAGCCACGCAGACGGATCCCCAAGATGGGGACTGGACGGCCGGTGCCACCGGGCATCGGATGATGCCTGGTTCATTGCCCCCATTCCTCGGTTGCCAAGAGAGGGGCACCCCCCGCATGATGCGGACTCTGCATTCAGGGTCCCGGGCGCAAGCCCCTCATTTCAAGGAGAGAAGATGAGAACATCGGATTACGTGCGGCTGCTGGTGCTGGCGGCCATCTGGGGCGCCAGCTTTCTGTTCATGCGCATCGCTGCGCCCGCCTTCGGCTCGGTCAACACCACCTTCCTGCGGGTCTTCTTCGCCCTGGTCGGGCTCGCCGCCATGCTGTTGCTGCTGCGCACCCCCATGCAGTTTCAGGGCAAGCTCAAGTCTGCCATGGTGCTCGGCATCATCAACTCGGGCGTGCCCTTCCTGATGTACGCCATCGCCGCGCTCTGGCTGCCCGCCGGTTATTCCGCCATCCTCAACGCCACCACGCCCCTGATGGGGGCCCTCATCGGCTTCTCCTTCTTCCACGAGACGCTGACCTTGCGCAAGTGGGCCGGGGTCATGCTGGGGCTGATGGGCATAGCCCTCATCACCACCACGGGGGAGGTCGACCTGAGCGGTCAGCTGGCCATCGGGGTGCTGGCCTGCCTCATCGCCACCGCCTGCTATGGCTGCGCCGGCTTCCTCACCCGGCGCTGGATCAGCGAGCGGGGGGGCCTGGACGCCAAGCTGGTGGCCTTTGGCAGCCAGCTCGGTGCCTGCCTCTTCCTGCTCCCCTTCTTCGGCTACACCCTGGCGACAGGCCCCGCCGTCGACTGGGCCCAGCCTGGGGTCTGGGCCAGCGTGCTGGCGGTCGGCTTCATCTGCACCGCCCTCGCCTATCTGATCTACTTCAGGCTGATCGCCGATATCGGCCCCCTGCGATCGCTCACTGTCACCTTCCTCATCCCCCCATTCGGCATACTGTGGGGCTATCTGGTGCTCGGCGAGACCCTCACCGGCGGCTTCGTGGCGGGCGGCGCCATCGTCTGTCTCGCGGTCTGGCTGGTGGTGAGCCCGAGCAAGACCGCCAAACCGGCCAAGGCGCAAGCCTAGGCTGAGCGTCATCTGCCGGGCCTCATGGCTCGGCAGATGGCATAGGCAAACTGGCGCCAGCCGCTGCTGCCACAGACACGGACTCGGCGGATGGGCTGAACTGGGGTAAGATGTGCCCCATCGTTTTCTCCCCGCCCCGGCGGACACAGCAGCAGGGCCAGCCTTGAACCACCTCGACGAATCCAGCCAGAGCAGGCAACAGCAGATCTTCACCGTCACCCGCCTCAACAGCGCCGTGCGCATGATACTGGAGCAGGATCTGGGGCTGGTGTGGCTGACCGGCGAGCTCTCCAACCTGGCGATGCCAAGCTCCGGCCACTGGTACTTCTCCTTGAAGGACCTCTCGGCCCAGGTGCGCTGCGCCATGTTCAAGGGCAACAACCGCCGGGTGCCGTTCCGGCCGCAAGACGGCATGCAGGTGCTGGTGCAGGCGCGGGTCTCCCTCTATGAGCCCCGCGGCGACTACCAGCTCATCATCGAATCCATGCAGCCCGCCGGGGACGGCATGCTGGCCCTGCGCTTCGAGGAGCTCAAGCGCCGCCTCGGCGCCGAGGGGCTGTTCGACGAGGGACGCAAGCGTCCGCTCCCCCGCGAGCCGCGCGCCGTGGGGCTGGTCACCTCGGCCACCGGCGCCGCCCTGCACGACATGTTGACGGTGCTGGGGCGCCGCGCCCCGGATCTCCCGGTCTTCATCTACCCGACCCAGGTGCAGGGCAGCGCCGCCATCGGCCAGATCGTCTCCGCCATTGCCCTGGCCAACCGCCGCGCCGAGGTGGATGTGCTCATCGTCGGGCGCGGCGGCGGATCGCTCGAAGATCTCTGGTGCTTCAACGAGGAGGCGGTGGCCCGCGCCATTGCCCACTCCGCCATCCCGGTGGTGAGCGCCGTGGGCCACGAGGTGGACGTCACCATCAGCGACTTCGCCGCCGATCTGCGCGCCCCCACCCCCTCCGCCGCCGCCGAGCTGGTGGCACCGGACAGGAGCGCCCGCGCCCAGCGTCTGGTGCACCTCAAGCAGCGCCTGGTGCAGGCCATCTCCCGGCGCCAGACCGCCGCCCGCCACGACTTCGTGCTGCTGCAAAAACGGCTCGACCATCAGGATCCCAAGCGCCGGCTGGAGCAGCAGTCCCAGCGTCTGGACGAGCTCTCCGGCCGCCTGCAGCAACTGCTCAATCTGCGCCTGCATCAGGGGGAGCGGCGCCTCGCGAACCTCGAACTGCGGCTGCAGGCGAGGAGCCCTTCAACGCTGCTGGCCGCCGGCAAGCGTCGCCACCAGCTGGCACAAGAGCGGCTCCATACCCTGATGAACAAGCGCCAGGATCTCGCCGCCCACCGCCTCGCCATGCTGAGTGCGCGCCTCGACGGGATAAGCCCGCTGGCCACCCTGGGACGGGGTTACTCCATCACCCGCACCCCCAGTGGCGAGGTCATCAGCCGCGCCGCCCAGGTGAGCCCGGGCCAGCAACTGGTCACCACGCTCGCAGAGGGCGCGCTGCGGGTGCGGGTGGAGGACGTGAACAACCAATAACGAAAGGGGGCCATCAAGCGGCCCCCTTTGGTTTCCTCCTTCTCTTGCCCCTACCCGCTACCCCCGCGAGTGATGCCGGGCCCCGCCCGGATGAGCGGCGGGGGTTGCCGCCTCCCCTCCCAGGGGATTTGACTGCAGATACTCGAACAGACCCGCCTGCAGATTGACGTTCCAGAAGCGCCCCGCCAGGGTCAGCGCCAGTGTCTCCCCGGTCAGCTCGGCCAGGCCATGCTGTTGCCAGCGTTCAAAGAGCGGCAACAGATGGGCCCGCAAGGGAGACGGCAAGCGCCCGAGGGCAAGCCAGCCGGTATCGAGACCACCGCGCAGCAGGCCGTCCATGGACGCGCTGGGATTGGATCTCATCACCATGCCGGGGGCACGCTGACCGGCCGCCAGCGCCTCGTGCCAGGCTGCCAGATCCCGGCCATACATGAGGCCGTGGCCATGGATGTTGCCCCCCGCCCCCGCACCGAAGGGGAGGATCTCGGCGCCGCGTTTGGCCATCTGGTTGTAGCGGCTCTGCTCGGCCTCGCCTCGTCGCCAGTGACTGCAGGAGAGCCGCTGCCAGCCCCCCTGCTCCAGGGTGTGGGCGCCATAGGCATACATGGCCGCCCGCTGCTGGCCATCGGCGGACCAGCCGAGCCGGCCCTTCTCCTGCGCCCGCTCCAGATTGGTGCCCTGCATGGGGATGAGCTGGTAGAGATCCACCCCGTGCACGCCGCTGGCCATCACATCCGCGATGTCCTGGCGCCACAGGGCCTCATCCTGCCCCGGCAGGCCGAAGATGAGATCCGCCACAATAACGGCGGCGTCATCCCGGGTCAGCTCCCCCAGCCGGGCGAGCAGTGTCTCCCTGTCGTCGAAACGGGCCGCCTGCTGGCGCACAGCTGTGTTGAAGCTCTGCACCCCGAACGAGAAGCGGTTGAAGCCCCCCGCCAGGGCCGTCTGCCACTTCTCGTCATCGAAGCCGTTGAGCCGCCCCTCCAGGGTCAGCTCCGCATCCGGGGTGAGGGGGAAGGCGCGAATGGCCCTGGCCAGTCGCTCCAGATCCGCCGCCGCCATGTCGGTCGGGGTGCCGCCCCCCACGTAGACGGCCGAGAAGGGCTCGCTCTGTGCGAACGGCGTCTTAGCCGCCCGGCTCAGCTGGTCGCACAGGGCCGCCATATAGTGGCTCATGCGCGCCGGGTTGGCGCCGTTTTCGAAGAAGTTGCAGAAGCTGCAGCGCTTGCGGCAGAAGGGAACATGAATATAGAGCGCCCGCTCCTGGGCCTCGCTCGGCCGTTGCCACCAGGCTTGCCAGCCGGCGTCGTCCAGCGTCAGGGGGGCTGCGCCGCCCCGGCTGGCATGGGCCGAGGTCTTGGCGCCAAAGGCGAATTTCAGGGGATCCGGGGTGGCGAGCCCCGTCATGGTCGGGGTGAATTGTGGTGTCATCACTGGCAGGTTACCGTCTGGAAATAATGCAAATGATAACTAATATCAGTTGAGCTTGGTGTTGTGCTGGATCAAGTCAGGGACATTGAGAGGGTGTCATCTTATCCCTCTGCTTGGACGCGAGAGAGCATGCAAAGCGGGATCATGCAGGAGGCGTGGCAGGAAGAGAGCCACTCTCCGGCGGGAGAGTGGTGGCACACACGCGGTCAGGCCAGAGGAGGGATCCCGGCGGCGGGATCAGGGCGCTGACGCTGGCTGGGCAGATCAGCCGTTGTCTATGATGATGGCGACCCGGCGGTTCTCCGCCCGCCCGGCGGCGGTGCCGTTATCGGCGATGGGCGCCTCTTCACCGCGTCCACGGATGTCCAGGTTGGCTGCGGGCATGCCCACAGACGCCAGCACCTCGGCCACGGACTGGGCCCGTTTCAACGAGAGCTGCTGGTTGTAGGCCGCCTCGCCGTTGGAGTCGGTGTGACCGTCTACCCGGGCCCGGTTCAGACCCACCTCAATCAGGGCCCTGCCCAAGGCTTCCACCACCTGGCGGGTGCCGGGATTGAGGGCCCCCACGTTGTTGGCAAAGAGCACCTTGTTGGAGATATCCAGGGTCCAGCCCTCGTCGGTCAGGTGAAACCCCTGCTCCTTGAGTGCGGCGATCTGCGCCTCGGTGAGACCCTGGGGGGCGCTCTGACAAGCCGCCAGCCCACCGAGCAAGAGTGCGAACAGGCCTGCTCTCATCAGGTTGAAAAACGTCATCATTCTTGTCCTTTCATTATTTTTCATATCAATTTCAAGTGGTTGTCTTATGGTCTCCGGATCCCTCCCTGCGTTGTCGTTTGGATTCATACATGGCGCCGTCGGCGGCCTGCACCAGGGCATCCGCCGTCTCCCCCTGCTCGGGGTAGAGGGCGGAGCCAACGCTGATGCCGACCCCCAAATGACGACCATCGCTCAAGACCACCGGGGTGCTCATCGCCTGCTGGATCCGCATCACGACCTCCTGCACCTCACTCCCCTGATGCACCGGAGAGAGCAGGACCACAAACTCGTCCCCCCCGAGGCGACACACCAGGTCCATGGGCCTGAGCTGATGCTGCACCCGCCGCGCCAGCGCGATGAGCACCTCGTCACCTATGGCATGGCCCAGGTTGTCATTGATCTGCTTGAAGCGATCACAGTCCAGATAGAGCAGGGCGAACCGCTCCTGCCGGGTGCGCCCGGCCTGGATGGCCTGCCCCAGCCGCGCCTCGAACAGCGCCCGGTTGGGCAATCCGGTGAGGGGATCATGGGTTGCCTGGTGCAGCAGGGTGGCGTTCTCGCGCTTCTGGTGAGCCTGCCAGGCCTCCAGCTCGTCGAGCAGTGAATTGAAGTCCTCGCCCAGCTCGTGCAGCTCGGCGATATTGGCCGCCGGCACCCGCTGCTTGAGGGCGCGCTGGCGGCTGACGTTGTAGGCGACCTCGGTCAGGGCCTTGAGGGGGGCCGTGATGGAACGCTGCATCCGGCGCGCCACATAGAGCGCCCCCAGGATACTGAGCAGCAGGCACACCAGGGTCGCCATCAGGGTCTGCAACAGGAAGCGCAGCAGGTATTGCCCATGGCCGACCAGATGAACCCGGCCTATCTCCTTGTTTTCCCTCACCATGGGCAGCTCCACAGGTCCCGGCAGGATCTGGCGGGCCAGATGTTGCTCCAGACTGCTCCAGGGGGTCGTGATGTCCCTGCGCCAGCTCGCCAGCACCTGACCGCCGGGCAGCAGAATGCTGGCGCTGGCCACGTCCTCCCGGGAGGTGATGGCCTCGAGAGCATCCTTGGCCGCATCCTTGTCATCGAACACCACGGCCGCTTCCGCGGTGTAGCTGATGGCCCGCGCCACCAGCTTGAGGTTGTGATCCGCATAGAGGCGCAGCGCCAGCAGCGCCGTGATGGTCAGGAAGAGGCCCGCCATGCAGACGGCGGTCAGGGAGATCATCATGTGGGTGCGCCCCAGGCTCTGGCGCAGGGTGAGCCGCGGGACGACGGCGTGGCTCCCGGCGCTCATCGCACCTCCTCATCCGCCCTGGCGAGCTTCAGCACGGCTGGGTGAACCCGCACGCCACTGCGAGCCAGCGCATCCAGGTTGACCCGAAAACGAACCCTCTCCTTGCGGGCCTGCAGGCAGAACACAGCATCGGCGATGCACTCGCTGCTCTGCTCGCTGATGCTGAGGATGGCGTATCCCCGCAGACGCTCGAACAGGGAGAGCCGCTGTTCGGGGGCCAGCACCCCCAGATAGATGACATCGCAGCGCTGGATCAGCGCCTCGTCGTCGACCTCGTAGCGATGCACATCGACCGGGCGGCCATTGGCCTGCTGGCTGATGGTGAGCAGCGACGCCGCATATTCCGTGGGCGCGGCCACGCAGAGCCGCAACCTGGCAGGCTCGCTGGGCCAGCGGGTGTAGCTCAGGATATCGAGCACTGTCTGGCGCACCAGCTCGCTGCGCACTTCCGCCGAGGTCGCCGGCGCCGCCTCGCAGGCCAGCACCCAGAGGCAGCACAAAGGCGTCAGCCACGCCAGGATCCGAAGAGAGGAGAATAACTGCATGATGCCCGCGCTTATGCCCACGTCGGTACCCGGGAGGTCCGACGCCCATGGAGGGAGTGCCAGAGAGGAGTCGCACCGAGCTTATCAGCCGCCCAGCGGCTGCCTATCCGCCCCGACATCGGCTGCGTCACCGGCCGACGCAGCGAGGGCAGCCCCACAGACCAGGACGGCGGCCCCGGGGGCACGCCTGCAGGGTTACTTTTTGCCAATCCCATATTCACGCAGCTTGTTGGCGATGGCGGTATGGGAGACCCCGAGCCGCTTGGCCAGTTGGCGAGTAGAGGGGAAGGCCGGGTAGAGCCGCTCCAGCAGCCGGCTCTCGAAACGCTTCACCGCCTCGTCCAGCCCCCCTTCGAACCACTCGTCGATGAGGGGCATGGCATCCGCCGCCACCGGCAAGTCAACGTGCTCGGGGCCGAGTTCGTCCCCTTCCAGCAGGGTCATGGCCCGGTAGAGGCAGTTGCGCAGCTGGCGCACGTTGCCGGGCCAGCGGTAGGCGGTCAGGTACTCGGCCATGTTGCGGGTAAAGCGCGGGCGCGGGCGCTGCAACTCGCTCGCGAAGCGGGAGACGAACTGCTGGGCCAGGGCCATGATGTCCGCCTTGCGCTCGCGCAGGGGGGGCAGCGCCAGACTCAGCACATTGAGGCGGTAGTAGAGATCTTCCCGGAACTTGCCTTCGTGCACCAGATCCAGCAACTGCTTCTGGGTGGTGCAGATGAAGCGCACGTTGACCCTCACCTCCTGCTCGTCCCCGACCCGGCGGAAGACCCCGTCCTGCAGCACCCGCAGGAACTTGGTCTGCAGATGGGGGGACATGTCCCCTATCTCGTCCAGCATCAGGGTGCCGCCACTCGCCAGCTCCAGCACCCCGCGCTTGCCCTCGGTGTTGTTGCCAAAGGCGCCGGGGGCATAGCCAAACAGCTCGCTCTCGGCCACGTTGTCCGGCATGGCGGCGCAGTTCAGCGCCATGAAGGGGTGGCTGGATCTCAGGCTGGCGCCGTGACAGGCGCGGGCCAGCAGCTCCTTGCCGGTGCCTGTCTCCCCCACGATGAGCAAGGGGGCATCCTGCATCGCGAGTTTCGCGGCCTGGGCCAGCACCTCCTTCATCTTCTGGCTCTCGGCCTGCAGGTGCTCGAAGCCCCCCACCTCCACCGCGTGGAGCGCGCTGAAGTGCATGCCGACCCGACGGGCGGACTTGAGCACCACCACGGCGCCAGCCAGGGCCTGCTTGCCCTTCTCTTCTGCCACGAACAGCGGCATCAGATCCCCGAGGTACTCCTCACCGCCGAGGCTGAGTTTGCAGGTCTGGGGCTTGATCTCGCTCGCCTCCAGCCAGCGGGCGAAGGAGAAGCCCTTGACCAGGGATGCGAGCGCCACCCCGCGCACCTCTTCCGGCGGCAGCGCCAGCGTGGTGAGGGCGGCCTGGTTGGCCTGGGTCACCCGTCCCTTGCTGTCGAGGGAGAAGACCAGATCCGGCAGCGCTTTGAGCAGGGCCTCTATCTCGTGATGCTCTCGCTCGGAGGGCATGTAGGGGATGGTCTTGACGTCATAGACGCCGGGAATGCGGCGGATCTCCGGCATCAGATGCTGGAAATCGCGAAACTCCAGCTCGGGGAAATTGAGATAGATGATGCCTGAGGTATCGATTTCGATGCCGCGCAGATCGATGTTGTGCTCCACCAGTCGGTCGAGCAGTTCCCGGGTCAGGCCCAGACGGTCTTCACAGCTGACTTCAAGACGCATTCGGCACACACTTCCTAGCTAACATTCTGAATAGCCGGATGATACAGACTCGATCCCGCCAGTGCGAGCGCTCCCCCATAAAAATGCGGGCCTGCCCCGTTTTCACCGGGCAGGCCCTGTTTCTTCGCGTCAAGCCGCAGTTACTTCAGCAGCTCGTCGGTGCGCGCCGCCATGATGAAGTCGTTGCGATGTAACCCTCCTATCTTGTGGGTCCACCAGCTCACTGTCACCAAATTGTCCACTCGGTGAGATCCGATGGAGAGGTGGCGCAGGTGATGCCTTCACTTCAGCAGCTCGTCGGTGCGTGCCGCCATGATGAAGTCGTTGCGGTGCAACCCGCCTATCTTGTGGGTCCACCAGCTCACTGTCACCTTGCCCCACTCGGTCAGGATCGCCGGGTGGTGAAACTCGGCCTCCGCCAGCTCCCCCAGCCGGTTGGTGAAGGCCAGCGCCTCCTTGAAGTTGCGAAAGGCAAATTCACGCCTCAGTTGCAGCTCGCCGTTCACCACCAGTGGCTGCCAGTCGGGGATGGCGTGCATCAGCTCGCTCAGCTCCTGCTCGGTCACCCTGGGGGCATCGGCGCGGCACGCTTCGCACCGCTGGTTTGCCAGTTCAGACATTCGGGACTCCTTTCATCGATACAATGGGTTGAAAACGGGTTCAGCTCGCCTGCCGGCCAGGGGCCGGGGCAAAGCGGGGCGGACGCAGGCCGAGGCGACGGGCTTCGGCCACCGCCGCCATGATCTCCTGCGGCCCCAGACGGTAGAGGCAATCCAGGCTTGGCAGCACGAAATAGACGGGCTGCATGATGTCGATGCGATAAGGGGTGCGCAGCACCTCCAGCAGATCGAAGGGTTGCAGCACCGGCTGCCCGGAAAGGGCATAGGCGGTCTCGCCGATGGAGGAGAGGATGCCGCCACCGTAGATGCGCAGCCCCTCCCCCTCCTGCAGGAGACCAAACTCCACGGTGAACCAGTAGAGCCGCGCCAGATAGACCCGATCCTCCTTGCTGGCGTTCAGCCCGAGCTGGCCATAGAGGTGGGTGAAATGGGCAAAGGCGGGGTTGGTCAGCATGGCACAGTGGCCGAAGATCTCGTGGAAGATGTCGGGCTCCTGCAGGTAGTCGAGCTCGTCCCGACGGCGGATGAAGGTGGCCACCGGAAACTGGCGATCAGCGAGCAGGGCAAAGAAGCGATCAAAGGAGATGAGGGCGGGCACGGCGGCCACCGACCAGCCGGTGGTGGGGGTCAGGGCGGCGTTTATCTCCCCCAGTTGCGGGATGCGATCCCGGGGCAGTGCCAGCCTCTCCAGCCCCGCCCTGTATGCGTCGCAGGCCTTGCCCTCGAGCGCCGCGAGCTGGCGCGCGATCAGGATCTGCCAGGTCCCCTGCTCTTCCTCCGAGTAGTGGATGACGCCCTGAAGGTCCGGTTGGTGTGCTGTGTAGCGGCTTGCCATGATCCCTGCCATCTCCTGCCCCTAGGGGCCCCTTGTCGTTGCTCTTCAGGATCACTGTAACGGCTTGAACAGCAAAAAAGCAGCCGACCCCGAGGTCGGCTGCCTGCCACAGATGTAAATAATTTGTGACATCCCGTTCTGCTTTCACGGGGCGCTGTGGTGGTGCAAACGACCCGCACGGGGAGGGATCAGGCAGGGTGATCCCCGCCCTTGAATGGCGCTATGACTTGCGAAGATAGCCCGCCAGCTGGCCGACAAGCCGTTTGCGCAGCTCCCCGAGCCTGGGTTTCTCGTCCGCACACCAGGGCAGCGGGCGGCACGCCTCTATGGTGCGCAGCCCCAGGCGGGCGGTGAGCAGGCCAGCCCCCACCCCTTGCGCGGCGCGGGCGGAGAGCTTGGCGGTGAGCTCGGCTCCCAGCAAGTCCATCCCCACCTCGGTCACCAGCTCGGTGGCACCGGCGTAGAGCATGTTGCGAAACACCTGGCGGATGAGGCGAATGCGGCTCCAGTAGCCGAGCTCGATGGCGTAGACATCGGCGATGTCCTCGATCATCCGCAGGTTGCGCCACAGCATCAGCATCATGTCCACGGTGGCGAGCGGGCTCAGGGCCACCAGCACGGCGGCCTCCCCCGACCACTTGGCGACCCGGGCCTGGGCGAGTTTATCCCGCTCCCCCAGCACCAGCTGGCTGTAGAGGGTCAGCACCTCCCGATCGCTGTGGCTCTCGTCGAGCTGGGCCAGCCAGGTGCTATACCCCTCCCGCCCCTTGTCGCCGCTCTTCTCGGCCAGGACCTCGCAGAATGCCTGCCCCTGCCCCACCCCCTGATGGGCGAGCAGATCTTCGGCCCTTGAACGCACATCCTGGCGCCGCTTGAGGGTGCGCAGCCGCAGCCACTCGCGCCCGACCACGCCGGCCGTGCCGACCGCCACCAGACCCGACGCCAGCAGCCAGGCGAGGCCCCAGAGCGGGGTAGTGAGAAACTGGTCGTAGAGGAAGGCGCCAAACTGGCCCAGGGAGAGCAGGCCGACCGCCCCCAGCCCCCAGGCCAGCAGGCGATAGCGACGGCGAGGCCTGACAGTGAGTGCGGATTCGACCTCGGTGAACTCGTCCAGCGCCTCCAGAGGCTCGAAGCTCTCCTCTTCCAGCCGCTGGGCCGGGGCCGGGGGCGGCGTCTCGCTCGCCACCGACAGGGTCGGCTCCAGGATCACCTTGCCTTGCAGCGGCACCTTCTGTGTTGTCTGATCGTTCATCTTGTTGTCTGCTCCTTGGTGCAGCGCCGGTTATTCGAGGTGATCCCCGAGCAGGAACTCCAGTGCCGCGTCCAGCCGGATATGGGGCAGCGCCTGATGGGCGCTCATGGGCATGGGGCGAAATGCCTGAAAATCGAAGCCCTGAGTACTCCACCACTGAGCGGGTGGAATATGGGGTGGCACCTCCCCCGGGAAGAGCAAGAGCGGCTCCCCGGCCAGGCTGGTGCCGCGGATGGCCGGAAACTCGCGACCATTAGCGACCCCCTTGCCCACCTCGGTGGCCTTGATGGCGGCCAGCGCCAGGCATTCGGTCTCTATCCCCTCGAAGCGGGCCTGACCCCGGCCGCTGCTCACCAGATGCTGGAGCAGGGAGACCAGGGGCCCGTGCTGCTCCGGGGTGACGTGATCGGCCTTGCTCGCCACGAACAGCAGCTTGTCGATGCGCGGGGAGAACAGCCGGCGCCACCAGTTGCTCTTGCCATAGGCGAAGCTCTCCATGATGCGGGCGATGGCCTGCTGCATGTCGCCAAAGCTGGCGGCCCCGGCGTTGAGGGGCGCCAGGCAATCCACCAGCACTATCTGGCGATCGAAGCCCGCGAAGTGCTGCTGGTAGAAGCCCTGCACCAGGTGCTGCTTGTACTGCTCGAAGCGCTGTTTGAAGGTGGCGTAGAGGGTGCCATCGGCGGGCTCCCGGGCTGGCTTGTCCCACACCCAGGGCACGAATTGCAGCAGCGGCGCCCCGGCATACTCCCCCGGCAGCACGAATCGGCCCGGCTGGATGAGGTGCAGCCCGAGCTCCTGCTTGCAGGCGTGCAGATAGTCGGTGTACCGGGCCGCCAGCTCGCAGGCCGGCCGCTCCTCGAAGGCTTGCTCGGCCTGCCAGCCGGGGGTCAGCCAGTCGGCGGCCAGGGCCTGCAGCTCGGGGCGACGCAACTGGGTTGCCACCTGCTCGCTCCACTGCTCGTAGCTCAGATCCAGCAGCGGCAAGTCCAGCAGCCACTCGCCGGGGTAGTCCACCAGATCCACATAGAGGGTGGAGATCTCCCCCAGGTGCCGGCGCAAGGGGTGGCGGGTGCGGTAACGGATTTCCAGGCGCACCTCGGCTACCCCACGGGTCGGCTCGGGCCAGGCGGGGGGGTCACCAAACAGGGCATCGAGGCCCCGCTCGTAGGGGAAGGTGGGGATGTGGGCATTTTGCTGGGGAACCCGGCGGGCACCGAGGATCCGCCCCTGACGATGGGCATCCCACAGGGGCAGACGGCCGTCGATGGCGGCGTGCTCCAGCTGGTTCACCAGCGCCGTGATGAAGGCGGTCTTGCCGCTGCGCGACAGGCCGGTGACCGCCAGCCGAATGTGGCGATCCCGAGCCCGGTTCACCACCTCAAAGGCCTTGTGCTGCAGCACAGACCATGACTGTTCGAGTTTGTTGCGTATCAAGGCGGGTCTATTTCTCCTGTCACAGCCGAACCATGGGGATAAGGGCCGGGCCACAGCCTCGCGCCCTTGCGGTACTTACAGCTTGCTGAACTCGCGCTGCAGGGTGAACTCCTTGGAGGTCACCAGCTTCTCGAGGCGCTGCACCCTTGGCTCGAGCGCGTCGAGCTCCTGGGCGATGCGACCGAGCGCCTGATGGGGAGTGACGCCGGCCTGCCAGCTGCGCGCCTTCATCCGAACCTCGGCAAAGTCCGCCTCCTGCTCCCCAAACAGGGTGACAGGTTTCTTGTCGAGCAGAAACCAGGCGGCTACGTAGGCGGTGAAGGTGATGAAACCGGCGAAGATGAGGCCGCTGATGGCCAGCAGCCGCACTATCCAGGTTTCCACCCCGAAGTAGTCGGCAAGGCCGGCGCAGACGCCGGCTATCTTGCCCTTCTGGGGATCCCGGTAGAGATTGCGAGAGTTATTCGAGGCGCTCATACCTTGTTCCTCCAATCGGGGGCCTCGGCATCCGGAATGAAACCCGGTGTACCGACCGACGCAGGCTGCATGTAATGGCAGCAATGGATGGCATTCATACCCTGTTCCTCCAGCCCGGGACCTCGGCATCCAGAATGGATTCCAGGGCCCCGACTCTCTCCTGCATCTTCTCGGCACGGACCAGCAGGCCTTGCAACTGCTCCCGCTCATTGTCGGCGAGCCCCGCACCAATCCGACCCTTGGCGCGATAGTGCAGCACCAGCCAGATGGGGGCCACTATGACCATGAAGACGATGAGTGGCGTCGCCAATATCCCAAGAATGTCTTCCATTCATCACTCTCCTTTCGAGGCAGTGTCGCTCTGGCCAAGCTTCTGGCGCATGGCCTCGAGCTCGCGGCTGATCTGATCGTCCGCTTCCAGCTCGGCAAACTGCTGGGCCAGGGCCTTGTCGGACTGTCCCAGATCGGCACGGGCTTCCATCTCGTCGATGCGACGCTCCATGCGCTCGAACTTGCTCACCACGGCCTGGCTGTCGCCACGGGCCACCTGGCTTTGCACGTTCAGGCGGCTGCTGGCCGCTTCGCTGCGAATGGCCATCGCCTTCTGGCGGGCACGGGCGTCTTCGAGCTTGGCTTCCAGCTGGCGGATCTCGTCGCCCAGCTTGTCGATGCCGCTGTCCACCGCCTGCTGCTCGCGATAGAGCGCCTCGGCCAGCTCGCTCTGCTTGTTCTTCTCGATGAGGGCGGCCCGGGCCAGATCCTCGCGCCCCTTGGTCAGGGCCAGCTCGGCCTTGGCCTGCCATTCGTTCACCCGCTCCTGATGGCGGCTGACCTGACGGCCGATCTCTTTCTGGTTGGCGAGGAAGCGGGCCAGGTTGGAGCGCTCCTTCACCAGTTCATCCTCCATCTCCTGGATGATCAGGCGCACCATCTTCTGGGGATCCTCGGCCTTGTCGAGCAGGGACGTCAGATTGGAATTGATGATGTCGGCCAGGCGGGAAAAAATACTCATGGTTCTACTCCTGTGATGGGCATTGGGTTGTTTCTCCATTGACAATGGCAACTTGTGTGCCAATCTGGAACAATAATTAACTTGTTGATTTATATGGGCACTCTCCATGAGTTTCAAGACGCCCGGAACAAGAGATGATTAAAATAACCAACTTTTGGTAAGATTAACCAGATTTTTCAACGAACAGGGATCAGGATGACCACGGCCACGGAAAGTCTGTTGGGTGAGTCCAACGCGTTTCTAGAAATCATCGAGCAGGCCTCGCGACTCGCCCCCCTGCGCAAACCTGTGCTGATCATCGGCGAGCGGGGGACCGGCAAGGAGCTCATCGCCCACCGCCTACATTATCTCTCGGATCGCTGGGATCAAAGCTTTGTCACCATCAACTGCGCCACCTTGAGCGAGAGCCTGCTGGAAACCGAGCTGTTCGGCCACGAGGCGGGCTCCTTCACCGGCGCCGCCAAGCGTCACCAGGGTCGCTTCGAGCGGGCCGATGGCGGCACCCTGTTCCTCGACGAGCTGGCCACCACCAGCGCCCGGGTGCAGGAAAAACTGCTGCGGGTCATAGAGTACGGGGAGTTCGAGCGGGTGGGCGGTGCCAAGGCGCTCAAGGTGGATGTGCGCCTGGTGTGCGCCACCAACGAGGATCTGCCGCAGCTGGCGGCCCGGGGACAGTTTCGTCACGATCTGCTGGACCGGCTGGCCTTCGACGTCATCACCCTGCCCCCGCTGCGGGAGCGGCGCGAGGACATACTGATGCTGGCGGAGCACTTCGCCCACGGCATGACCCGGGAGCTGGGGTATCCGCTGTTTGCCGGCTTCTCCCGCAAGGCGACCCAATTGCTGCAAGACTACCCCTGGCCCGGCAACGTGCGGGAGCTCAAGAACGTGGTGGAGCGCAGCCTCTACCGTCAGGGCAATCCGCAGTTGCCGCTCTCTGAGCTGGTGATCAACCCCTTCGACTCCCCCTGGCGCCCCCGTACCGGCAGCCCGTCCCCGGTGGCCACCGAGGCGGCCTCGGCAAGCGGCCCCCAGGCCATGAGCCTGCCGCTGGATCTCAAGGGGGCAGTGGCGGAATACGAGATTAATTTACTCAAGCAAGCGATGCAGCAATCCCAGTATAATCAGCGCAAAGCCGCCCAATTGCTGACCCTGAGCTATCACCAGTTCAGGGGCATGCTGCGCAAATACCAGCTGCTCGAGGGGGATGACAACAATGGCAATGCGGACAACGACTGACCCTCTGCCATCACCTCCGTCGAGACATGCCAGGTAAATACCCGCTGCTCGAGGGAATTGACGAGGGGGAGGTTCGCGCCCCCCGATGGGATGCCCTGCCCGGCAGGATCCCGCAACGCGCCCGCCCTCTGGCGGGCAACTCTGTCTGAAAACATGGTTCCAACATGAGAATGCTCACACCACTGCTGCTCGGTCTCCTGGTACTGGTCACCGGCTGTCAGAAACAAGACGATGCCTCCAGGACCGGACTCATCTATTGTGCCGACGGGGCGCCCAGGTCCTTCAACCCGCAGCTTGCCAATTCAGAGGCGACCCTGGATGCCAGCGCCCGCCCGCTCTACGATCGCCTGCTCGAGGTCAATGCCAATACCCTCAGCATCGAGGGGGGCCTCGCCACCCACTGGCGCAGCAGCGAGGATGGCCTCTCCTATACATTGACGCTGCGCAAGGGCGTGACCTTCCATCGCACCCCCTGGTTCAACCCGACGCGCCACTTCAACGCCGACGACGTGCTCTTCACCTATCATCGCCTGCTGGACGAGCAGCACCCCTTCCACCGCATCTCGGGTGGCGAGTACCCCTATTTCCACAGCCTGGGGCTCGGCAGCCTCATCAAGCGGGTCTACAAGAAGGGCCCCCATGAGGTGGTGTTCGAGCTGAACCGGCCGGATGCCTCCTTCCTCGCGACCCTGGCCAGCGACTACGCCATCGTGCTCTCGGCCGAATATGGCGAGCAGATGGACAAAGCAGGCACCCCGGAGCTGCTGGACAGCCGGCCCATAGGCACAGGGCCCTTCAGCTTCAAGGAGTATCGTCACAACGAGTTCGTGCGCTACCTGCGCCACCCCGGCTACTGGGGCGGCGAGGCGAAGATTGAGCAGCTCATCTACGACATCACCCCCAAGTCGTCCAAGCGGCTCGCCAAGCTGCTGACCGGCGAGTGCGACGTGATGAGCACTCCCTCCGCCAGCCAGCTGTCGGTGATAGGCAAGAACTCCCACCTCACTCTGTCGGTGCAGTCGGGGATGAACGTCGCCTTCCTCGCCCTCAATACCCGCAAGGCCCCCTTCAACAAGGTGCAGGTACGCCAGGCGCTGGCCAGTGCCATCAACGTGCAGAACCTGCTGCAGGCGGTCTATTTCGAGACCGGTCAGCCCGCCGCCAGCCTGCTGCCGCCGCTCTCCTGGGGCTACAACCCCTCCCTGACCCAGCGCAAGCCCGATCTGAAGCTCGCCCGTCAATTGCTCAGGGATGCCGGCTACCCGAACGGGTTCGAGATGCAGGTGCTGGTGCAGCCCGGTGCCCGCCCCTACAACCCGGACGGCCTCAAGACGGCCCAGCTGATGCGCAGCGATCTCGCCAAGATAGGGGTGAAGCTCAAGATAGTGCAGCAGGCCTGGCCGGTCATCGAGACCCGGCTCGCCAAGGGGCAATATGACAGCCTGCTCTCCGGCTGGATCGCCGACAACGCGGACCCGGACAACTTCTTCCGCCAGCTGCTGAGCTGCGCCGCCGTCGAGCGGGGCAACAACTACAGCCGCTGGTGCAGCCCCGCCTTCGATCAGCTGCTGGACGATGCGGTGACCACACCGCAACTCGCGTTCCGTCTGCGCAACTATTACTATGCCCAGTCCCTGCTGAGCGAACAGTTGCCGCTCATCCCGCTGGCCCATGCCCTGCGCACCCAGGTGAGCCGCAGCGACATCCAGGGACTGACCCTCATGCCCTTTGGCGGCACCACCTTCAACCAGGCCCATCGGGAGTGAACATGGCTGACATCCATTCCACAGCTGGCATCTGGCCTCCCTTCCCATCGACGCAGCCCGGCGCGGAGGCATAAGCATGTTTTTTTATATTCTGCGCCGCATCACCCTGCTGGTGATCACCCTGCTGGTGCTGACCATGGGGGCCTACCTGCTGGAGTTTCGCCTCATCGGTCAGGTGCTGGACTTCTGGCACGGCTACCCGGACTTCCTGCAGCGCATCGCCGCCGGGGATTTCGGCCTCTCCAGCGTCTCCGGCCTGCCGGTGCTGGACGAGATCCGTCACTACTTCCCGGCGACCCTGACCCTCTGTCTCGCGGCCTTTGCCATCTCGCTGCTGGTGGGGATCCCGCTCGGGACCCTGGCGGCCCTCTATCAGGGGCGCAGCCTGGATCTCTCCATCATGGCCGCCGGTCTCATCGGCTACGCCGTGCCCGTCTTCTGGCTGGCGCTGCTGATGGTGATGTTCTTCTCGCTGGATCTCGGCTGGCTCCCCTCCTCCGGCCAGATCAGCCTGCTCTACGACGTTCCCTCCATCACGGGGATCGCCATCGTCGACGTGCTGATGAGCCAGGAGCCCTGGCGCGAGGCGGCACTGCGTGACGCCCTGCGCCACCTGGTGCTGCCCTCCCTGGTGCTGGCCGTGGTGCCCACCACCGAGGTGATCCGCCACGTGCGCAGCTCCCTCATCGACGTGATGAAGCAGAACTACATCAAGGCCGCCGCCAGCCGCGGTCTCTCCCGCCGCCAGATTGTCTGGCGCCACGGCCTCAAGAATGCCCTGCCCCCCGTGCTGCCGCTGCTCGGCCTGCAGCTCGGCAGCGTGCTCACCTCCGCCATGATCACCGAGGTGGTGTTCGACTGGCCCGGGATCGGCCGCTGGCTGGTGAGCAGCATAGCGCTGCAGGACTATGCCGCCATCCGCGGCGCCTTCCTGGTGGTGGCCAGCTTCGTCATCTTCATCAGCGTCAGCACCGAGTTGCTGACCACCATCATGTATCCGGCACGACGCAAAGAACTCTATGCAAAACAAGACTGAGTATGCCCACAGCGGCGCAGACGCCAGCATGTCGGCCTCGCGCTGCTCACCCCCTTCATGCTGTATCCGGCACGGCGCAAAGAACGCTATGCAAGACAAGACTGATTGGGGCTCTTTGACAAGACACTGCCGCATATGCGCCCCCCTTGCACGCCAAGGCGCAAGACACCCTATGCAACACAAGACTGACCCCGCTCATGGCCAGGGCTGGAGCCTGCATCATGCACGATAAATCGAACATCTATCCGGAGCTCAGGATCCTCTCCCCCCTGGAGCAGACCTGGGCCTCCTATCGCCGCAATCCGCTGGCCATGGGGGGGCTCTGGTGCTTCGGCCTGCTGCTGCTCATCACCCTGGTGGGCCCCCTGGTGGTGCCCTACGGCATCGATGATCAGCACAGCGGCCGCCTGCTGCTGGCTCCCTCCTGGGCCAGCACGGGGAACATCGACTACTTCCTCGGCACCGACGATCTGGGCCGCGACATCCTCTCCCGCCTCGTGGTGGGGGCCCGCCTCACCTTCGGCAACGCCTTGCTGGTGGTGGTGATAGCGCTCCTCGTCGGCTCCGCCATCGGCATCCTCGGCGGCATGAGCAAGGGGGTGAAGTCGAGCGTGCTCCATCACCTGCTCGATACCCTGCTCTCCATCCCCTCCCTGCTGCTGGCCATCATAGTGGTCGCCATCCTGGGGCCCGGGCTGTTCAACACCCTGATCGCCATCACGCTGGCGTTGATACCGCCATTCATCCGGGCAACCTACAACGCCGTCCACGCCGAGATGCAGAAGGAGTACATCATCGCGAGCCGCCTCGACGGCTCGCCCCCCTTGCGGATCATGCGTCTGGCCATACTGCCGAACATAGTGGAAACCCTGGTGACCCAGACCACCCGCACCCTCTCTGCCGCCATCCTGGATATCTCGGCGGTGGGCTTCCTCGGCCTCGGGGCCCAGTCACCCCAGCCGGAGTGGGGCGCCATGCTGGCGGATTCGAGCGATCTCATCTATCTGGCCCCCTGGACCGTGACCCTGCCGGGCATGGCCATCCTGTTCAGCGTGCTGGTAACCAACCTGGTGGGTGAAGGCATTCGCGAAGCGCTTAAAGAAGGGAACGACTGATGGGGGTATCATTGAAGATAGGCAGCCTCATGGTTCCGAGTTCACGCCGGTGCAGCGTTCAGGCCCTGCCGTCACGAGCCGATACAGTCACCCTCGCGCCGTTAAAAGGGGGAAATCATCATGCCCTTGCTTGATATACGCAACCTGACCATAGAGATCGACACCCCCCAGGGCAAGGTCAAGGCGGTGGACAGGGTCAGCCTGACCCTGAACGAGGGGGAGATCCGCGGCCTGGTAGGAGAATCGGGCTCGGGCAAGAGCCTGGTGGCCAAGGTGATCGTCGGCATCCAGAAGGACAACTGGACGGTGCGCGCCGACCGGATGCGCTTCAACGACATGGACCTGCTGACCATGGCCCCCAAGGAGCGACGCCGCATCATGGGCCGGGAGATCGCCATGATCTTCCAGGACCCCATCAGCTGCCTCGACCCCTCGGAGGAGATAGGCACCCAGCTGGAAGAGGCCATCCCCACCAGCGCCTTCGCCGGCAAGTTCTGGCAGCGCTTCCAGTGGCGCAAGAAGCGGGCCATCGCCCTCTTGCACCGGGTCGGGGTCAAGGATCACCGCAAGGTGATGCGGGCCTATCCCCACGAGCTGTCGGATGGCATGTGCCAGAAGGTGATGATCGCCATGGCCATCGCCAACCAGCCGCGGCTGCTGGTGGCGGACGAGCCCACCAGCGCCATGGAGTCCACCACCCACTCCCAGATCCTGCGGCTGCTTGACAAGATGAACAAGCTGGGCAACACCACCATACTCATCATCAGCAACGACATCGCCGCCATCGCCAACCTGACCGACACCATCAACATCATGTACTGCGGCCAGATGGTGGAAGTGGGCACCCGGGATCAGATCCTCGAATCTCCCCGTCACCCCTATACGGACGCCCTGCTCAAGTCCATTCCCGACTTCGACAAGCTGGTGCGCCACAAGTCCCGGCTCGAGACCCTACCCGGGGTGATCCCCCCCCTGCAGCACCTGCCCATCGGCTGCCGCCTCGGCCCCCGCTGCCCCTACGCCCAGAAGCAGTGCGTGCAGACCCCGCTGATGAGCAAGGTCAAGGGACACCAGTTTAGCTGCCACTTCCCCTTGAACATGGAAGAGCCGAAGAAATGAGCCCGAGTCATCACCAGCCCATGCCCAATCAGCAAGGCCAAGGGACATCCATGCCCCAGCTGCCACTTCCCGCTGAACATGGAAGAGCCAAAGAAATGAGCCTGATCGTGAATGTCGTCATGAAGGAGCCAAGCCTGTGATCGAACCCGCCCTGTTGCAGGTCAGGGGCCTGTGCAAGACCTATCAGAACCGCACCGGCCTGTTCCGGCGCCAGGCGGTGGAGGCCATCAAGCCCCTGTCGTTTGATCTCGGAGTGGGCCAGACCCTGGCCATCGTCGGGGAGGCGGGCTCGGGCAAGAGCACGCTGGCGCGGATCCTGGCCGGCATGATAGAGCCGAGTGGCGGCGAGATCGCCATCGAGGGGCAGCCCCTGGTTCACGGTGACTATCAGACCCGCTGCAAGCTGCTGCGGATGATCTTCCAGGACCCCAACACCTCGCTCAACCGAAAGATTCGGGTCGGCCAGATCCTGGAGACGCCGCTGCGCCTCAACACGGCCCTGAGCGAGGAGGAGCGCCGGGAGAAGGTGATCCAGACCCTGCGCATGGTGGGCATGCTGGCGGATCACGCCCTCTTCTACCCCCAGATGCTCTCCGCCGGTCAGCAGCAACGGGTGGGGCTGGCGCGGGCGCTGATCCTCAACCCGAAAATCGTGGTCGCGGATGAGGCGCTCTCCACCCTGGACATCTCGGTGCGCTCCCAGATCATCAACCTGCTGCTGGAGATGCAGGAGACCATGGGGCTGAGCTATGTGCTGGTGGCCAACGATCTGGGCATCGTCAGCCACATCAGCGACGAGGTGCTGGTGATGCACGAGGGCCGGGTGGTGGAGCGCGGCAAGACCTTGCGGGTCTTCGCCGATCCCCAGCACGACGTGACCCGTCGCCTCATCCAGAACTACAACAACGAATACCGCCGCTGATCCCCAGCCATTCCCCCTCCGGCCCATGGGCCGGGCATAAAAAAACCCGGCCTGATGTCACATCAGTCGCCGGGGGATTGCGCTCAAAAAAGTGATTGCGTCGCTCGTAGTAGGAACACCGAGATAGTAGGCAGCCCCTTTGGGCTCAACAACTGTCAGATCTGACAGGCAGGCCGCTATGGAACCTGAACTGCGGGTCCGGCGAGCAGATAAGCTCGGCTTCAATCCGGCCAAAATAGGCGACCCGCTCGCTGATATCCTCCCCGGCATATTGCTCGGCCAGTGCCAGATAGTCCTGGTAGTGGCGCGCCTCCGATCGCAGCAGGGAGACATAGAAGCGGCCCAGCTCCTCGTCCAGGTGAGGGGCAATCTTGGCAAAGCGCTCGCAGGAGCGCGCCTCTATGTAGGCGCCGATGATCATCTTGTCCACCACGGCCGCCGGCTCGTAGGTGCGCACGTGGGCCAGCAGGCTGCGGGCATAGCGGGAGGCGGTGACGGGGCCGTAGGGGATGCCGCGGGCCTGCATGATCTCCAGCACCTGCTCGAAGTGGTGCAGCTCCTCTTGAATGAGCCGCACCATGGGGAACAGCAGGGGGTTGCGCTCGAGCTCGGCGAACACGCTTCTGTCTGACTCGCCCATGGTGCGTTTGCCGAGGATCTCGGCCTTCTCGGGGATGGCGTCCAGCTCACGGTAAAATTCGAGCTTGGGCAGCAGGTGGCGCTTCTCCTTGGGCAGGCAGTAGCGACGCACCAGGCTGTGGGCCGTCAGGGCGGCCTTGTTCTCGCAGTTGGCGTGATCGATGAGCAGGGTCGGCAACTGGGCGGGGTCCCGCGCCATCTCCACCCACTCATCCGGGGTCTCGCAATGCAGGAACTGGCGAACGGGGGCTAACAGGTCATCCATCTGAACTCTTGTACTCTCTGGTTGGTCTTGATCGGCATATATTGATGCGGCTCGATACGGCGGGCGAGGCCCCCGGAGGGGGGCCATAGTAACAGATCCCGCCCCCCCTGCCCAACACACAGGGAGCCTCCCACCAGCAGGGGCTTGAGGGGATAGCGCCGGGCCAGCTTGCCACCTAAAAAGGGG